>DEBL01000089.1 GCA_002348535.1 Deltaproteobacteria bacterium UBA2957
GACCACGACCACGACCATGACCATGACCACGACCACGACCACGATGGGGGAGGTCATGACCACTCAATCAATGACGGTCCAACCTTGGTGAGGAAATAAAATGAAT
This sequence comes from Deltaproteobacteria bacterium UBA2957, assembly GCA_002348535.1. Taxonomy (GTDB): domain Bacteria; phylum Myxococcota_A; class UBA796; order UBA796; family UBA796; genus UBA796. Next base: position 107 of record DEBL01000089.1, read on the forward strand.
TTTTTTCTTCAGGAATTCCTTGGTTCGACCGAAGAGAGAATGCGGAGGATTAGCTCATGAAAATTCAGGGCTCGCATCCGCTGTACCGTCTGACGTCAGTCAATGACGCCAAGTCGGCTCAGCGAACCAACCAGAAGTCATCGGTGCAGAACGAAACCGTGCAGATCAGTGGCGAAGGCCAGTGGATGTCCGAGTTGAAGAGTGCATTTGAGAACATTCCGGAGGTTCGCACCGACGAAGTTGACCGTGCTCGTAAAGACATCGCTAGCGGTGCTCTTGGGAGCGAAGAAGACTTCGACAATGCAGTCAATGCCTTGATGCATGAGATCTGATGGAACGTTCTCTTGCTTCTGTGCTGACCGAGACGCTCGAGGCTGCCCAAGCGCAGCTTGACGCGGCTCGCCAACTCGACCCTGACCGGCTTGCAGACGCAACGTCCAGCCGGGCGGATCTCCAGTTTGAGTTGGAAGTTATCGGAAGTGATGAGTCGGTCCGTGTGGACCAAGAGATTGCGGATACAATCCGCACCCTTAGGGAAACAGATCGACGGTTGATGAGTGTGTTGGGCGCAGCAGGTTCGGTGTTCCGGAGCGTGCTGGAGCCAAACACTTCGCCAACCTATGGCGCATCGGGGCGATTCCGTGAGCGCTAACGATGTCTTCCATCAACACACTCCACATTGGACGGACCGGACTTAAGACTGCGTCATACGGGGTCGAGGTCACCGGACAGAATGTCACCAATGCCAGCACCGAAGGGTATGTCCGTCGTCGGCTGGTCAGTCAGACTCGGGTTCCGCACCGCACACCGCACGGAGTGTACACCGGGCAAGGGGTCACCGTTGGAGCAGTAAAGCGGGATATTGACCGGTTTGCGACCGAACGCGCGTTTGAAGCCATGGGTGACCAATCAATGGCTTCTACGGCTTCTGAGACCCTAAACATTGTCGAAGCCAACTTTAAGGAAGGCGACACCTCGGGCATTGCGGATCGACTCGATAAGTTTTTTGATTCGCTGACTGAGCTCACGAGTGAACCGAGCGATCACGGCCTCCGCCTTGCGGCACGCGATGCAGGACAAGACTTGGTTGATTCAGTCAATCGAGGCGGTGATGCCTTGCTGCAGTCGATTCGACGTGCTGAGGACCGGATCAAGGATGAACTGAAAGGCGTAAACTCAATCCTGGATGAGATTGAAACGCTCAACCGTCGCATTTCGGACTCGGATGCGATCAATGGCCCCGCAGACCTTATGGATGCCCGCGATGGACTCGTCGAAACGTTGGCGCAGAAGATCGGTGTGGACGTGGACTACAAAGCCAATGGACAGATGTCTCTATTTGTTGGCGGCCACGCCCTCGTTCAGGATGTCAACGTTCGGCAGCTCGAAACCGCAGTGGATCCGGTCACGGGCATGCTCAGCGTCAAAGTCACCGCAGGTGAAGGATCCATCAAGGTGGATTCCTTTCTGAGTGGTGAAATCGGTGGATTGGTGGCCGCGCGTGACCAAGCCAAAAGTACGCTTGACTCTCTTGATGAGTTTGCGGAAGAGTTCGTGGATGAGATCAACGCTCAGCACTCTTCAGGGTTTGACGCATACGGTAGTCCAGGGCTTGATTTTTTCACACTCCCAACAGGATTCACGAACGCCTCAACGGCCATGTCACTCGACGCAGTACTGGCGACCGACATCAACATGATCGCTGCGGCTGGAAGTCCCGGGTCAGAAGTGGGTGATGGTGGAAACCTCGCCAATATCATCGATGTGGAAAACACAGACCTGTTCAAGGGCGGGACGATGAATTCGCGAGAATTCGTTGCATCAATTTATTCTGACCTTGGAAACGCCATTGTGGGCTTTGAGGTCGATGCGACGACCCACGGCGCAATCATGTCGGATTTAAATTCCCTAAAGGAAGCAACCTCGAAGGTCGATTTGGATGAAGAAGCTGTAAGCCTGATGCAGTATCAGGCCGCCTATCAGGCAGCAGCTCGGGTGGTCACCGCTGCGGATGACCTGCTCAATGAACTCATGCGGACGGTCCGATAAATGATTCGAACAACTTGGCACGGACGAATGGAAGTGATGCGGCAGACGGCCTCGTCAATGGGGAGTCGCGTTGCGGAACTCAACGAACAGGTCGCGACCGGTAAACGGATCAATCGACCCAGTGATGATCCGGGTCGCGTGTCCCAGTTGCACAACATCCGCCAGCAGTTGTCCAATCAGGATGTCTACCAGAAGAACTCCAGCCAAGCCGAGCAACTCCTTAATGTGGCCGATACTTCGCTCCGGGACATCCACGCCACGCTGACCGAGGCACGAGAACTGGCGGTCCAGTTTGTGAACGAAACCTACAATGCCGACCAAAGAGCGGAAGCGGCGAATGTGACCGACTCGTTGTTCGGTAGAGCATTGAGCTCTGCCAACGTGCGCTTTAACGAGCGATACATTTTTGCAGGAACGGCCTACGACGGCGCTGCGTTCGGCGACGACGGAACCTATATCGGATCCACGGATCACCCAGAGACCA
>DEBL01000027.1 GCA_002348535.1 Deltaproteobacteria bacterium UBA2957
CGGTGACAACGATTACGCGTTGGCAACGGTGGTGACCCACGGGCGTGACATTGAACTCTCGCTGAGTGGAACCGGGCTGCGAATCTACCACGGTGAGGCGTTGATCCTTGGAGACGGCGCGGGTGCGGAGGCGGTCCTCTCGGGCATCGATGAAGCGGGTCTTCGCGTTGAGTTTGAGGACTTTTTAGACCAAGGAATCCTGGACGTGAACGATGCTGAACGCGGCGAGACCATTGCCCTTGCCTTGACCGCCAGTCCACTGTTTTTCAATCACCACCTGCAGTCTTCAGAAGAAGTGATGGCCATGAGAGTGGCGGAGTTTGGCTACAACAACACTCCCATGATGGATGGGTACAGCGACGCGCTGGGCGGTGCATTCTTTACGCTTCGTAGCGGTCGCTACGACTACGACGTATGGGTGCAGGACGAGTTTGAGTTCGCCTATGCGACGGCCCCTGATGCTCACCTCGACATCATTTTTGATACGCATCGGGACGGGCAGGGGTGGCCCGGAGAGGGCCTCGACGATTTTCCCGAGGACCAGTACGAGGGCCCCGATTGGTTGATCACCAACTGGGGGCCCCGGAACGCCACAAGTTTGGACTACGGCGGTAACTTTGAAGTGTCACCGCCTGTAACCGTTGACGGTGTCGACTATCCATACGGTCGGGTGTATTACGGTGGCTACGGCAGCTATACCCCGATGCGAGCGACCCAGAATGCTGTGGAGAGCATGCAGGTTCAAGAACCCTTCATGCCGGATTCCACGTGGCTTTGTGTGGGCCACATCGATGAGTTTACGACCACGATCCCGGATTCTTCGGCTCCGAAGGGATTCCGCTTGGTGTTCGCCGACACTCACTCGGCATGGGAGCTTCTCGACGGGCTGGACCCGGGTATGGCCATCCCCCGCTACTCGGGTGGGATGTGGGAAGGTCACAACATGGACACCATCAGCGACATGGTGAGTGACGCCGCTCTTCGGGCGTTGAATGACGAGGTCCAAGAAATCTTGGATGAACAGAAGGAAGTGTTCGTCCGCGAGCTCGGTTTGTCAGAAGAAGACATCATCTACATGCCCAGCTTGTTCGAAGAAGTTGCTGGCTGCGGTTCAGCGGTTGCCGCGTTGATTCCGGGGATGGCAAACCTGATCGTGGCGGATGTAGAGGGTACGCCCACGGCGTTCATTCCAGATCCGTTCCTCCGGTCCGATGTCAACGATCAAGACTCGGATCCCATGATTGCGAGGGTGCGAGAGCTGTTTCCAGAGAGCATTGGGACTGTGTTTCTGGATGACTGGTCGGTGTACCACATGGGATTGGGTGAAGTTCATTGCGGAACAAACGTCAAACGACGGGCTGCGAATGCGTGGTGGGAAGATTCCGGCCACTTGATCAGTCAGGAGGTGACACGATGACATGGTTGATTTTTGGAATGCTTCCCCTGATGGCCGAAGCGTCAACAACCGTTACCATTGCTGAGCGTGCCCGTCGCATCCGAGCGGAGCACCCTGATGTCGCCGCGTTGGTCGATGGATCGGAGCCCAGAAGAAACCGGGCCGGTCAGGTTTATTTCCCGGGAGGGTTTGGCGATTCAGAGCATGTGCAAGTGCTCCTCCTTGATGCCGTCCTTCACAGCGACAAAGCGCTTGATGTTCGCGTTTCGATGGCGCACGCGGTCGCGGATCCGCAGGCGTGGGCGTTGATCGAGAAACAAGCTGTTGCGTTGCGCGTGGCGCTGCTCGAGGGGCACAAAGGCACAGACGATGCTTCAGTCTTGATCGCTGCCGCGAATGATCCTTCGCCTGATGTGAGCGCGGCCGCTGTGCGCCTTTTGGGCTATTCCAAGGCTCCGCCGAGCGCCGACGTGTCGGCGACGTTGGTGGCTGCATTGTCGAGCCAGACTGGGGAAGTGCGTCGTTTGGCCGCGCGGTCATTGGGCTGGCGCAATGATGCGTCGGCCTTCGATGCGCTGGTGAAGCTTCTCACCGATCAACGGCCGGGCGTTCGCGAAGCGGCCGTTCGTGCCCTCGGTCGCATCGATTCGAAGCGTGCGTCAGATCTGGAGATGCTGCGAACGCTCGAAGGCGACGGCCATCCGGGGACGGCACGTGCGGTGAAAGCGGTACTGAACCGCGCGGACTGAGCGTTCGCGTAGTTCGCTAAGGGCGCAGTTCGTCTCGAATCCTTGCCGAGAGTGCTTCGACTCGTGCGGTCACTTCGGCTAGGGCGGTCTCGGCTCGCGCGCGCGCACGTTCCGCGTATTTGGCATCATCGAAGCCATCGAGGTTGATTAGCACGTTGTAAAAAGCGCCTTCGGCCGCGGCTGCGGCCGTCAATGCGGCTACACCGGCGTCGGACCGAGCATTCCGATTGCCCGTTGCAGCCACCTCTGCCGCCGCAATTGCATCCACCGTCCGCTCGAGAACACGGAGCGGTACGTCGATCGCGAGTCGGGTGGCCTCGGTGATGGCCGTAGCGCGCGCGGCGACATCGGATTCGGTCTTCTTGGGAAGCTTCATGGCTGCCATGATTGCGTTGAAAGCAGCCGTGTCGTGGTCGATGTCGGCAAGGAAGGCGTCCTTGGAAGCCTGAGCGATTTCGGAGTTTTTAGCCTGCGCTTCGAACTGGTCCTCGTGTCCTTTCTTGCCGTGCGTCAGACTGGCGACCATGGCCGATAATGCGGTCGACATCGCGCCGCAGAGTGACGCAACCGAGCCGCCCCCCGGAGCGGGCGCAGAAGAGGCCAGTGTATCGATAAAGTCACGCGTGCTCATTGACACCAGCGGCCCATCACCGCCGATGGCGTATTCAATGATCCGAGTTTCAGGTTCAAATCCTCCGACGTCACGCAAACCCATTGAATGAATCGCCGTTTCAACGAGTTCACGTTCCGATACCCCGGGGTTGGATTGCTCTTTCATGAGGTAGAATCTTCCCGCTTGTGTCATCGCATCTTTCGGGACCAGTCCAACGAGCTCAGAGCCTGTGACGATTACGCCTTCTGCCAGTGCGACCTTTCGGGTGGCCTCAAGGACTTCATGCATTGGGCTGACGTCATAGTTGGTGAGGTTGAGTGACACCTGACAGCGGCCATACTCTTCAATAAACCAGCCGATTCCCTTTACGCACTTGAACAGACCGGGGTCGCGAACCGCATTGCCATCGGAATCGCGAACAATCGCACCGTTCTCTCGTCGTATGATTCCTTTTTCTCGAACCAGTGCCGCAATCTTCATGGCCTTTTTCGTGTTGCGCGTGTTCAGATTGATGTTGTATGCGATCAAGAACGGGCGTGCGCCAATTGCGGTCGCACCCGATTTGGCGTTGAACGTTTTCGGCCCAAAGTCTGGTGCCCACTCCGCCTGCTCCGAACGGCTCGCGAGGCCCTCGTACTCTCCAGCACGCACATCCGCGAGGTTGCGTCGTTCGGGTCGGCTGGCGGCCGACTCGTAAAGGTACACCGGTATTCCCAAGGTATTGCCCACGCGCTCGCCGAGCTGTCGTGCGAGAGCGGCGCAGCCGTCCATATCGATACCGGAAACGGGGACAAAAGGGCACACGTCTGTGGCGCCCATTCGGGGGTGTGCGCCAGAGTGTTGGGTCATGTCGATGAGGTCTGCAGCCGTTGCAATCGCGGCATAGGCCGCATCAACCACCGCCGCGGGAGGGCCGACCATCGTCATGACAGTGCGGTTGGTGGCGGCGCCCGGATCGACATCCAGCAACGAGACGCCTTCTACGCCACGAATCGCATCTGCGATGGCTTCGATGACTCCTTCATCGCGGCCTTCGGAAAAATTAGGAACGCATTCAACAATGGGGCTGCTCATTTTACGACTCCAGTTTTGTACAGCGTATTCCGCAACGAAGCAGTCATCCATTCGCAGCGGAAGCATGCATTTTTGGTGTATACAGTCAGCACACATTCTTCTGCACGGAGTGCTCGATGACTCGTATTGGTTGGCTCATGGTTTTGTTCGGTTGCCCTTCAGCCCCGCAACCGCAGGGTGAACTGGAGACGCTTGATGGAACGTTTCTTCCACCCGACCAAGCTGACGTGGGCGATGATACCGGTTCGACAGTTGCAGATGCGGATGCGGACGCGGACGCGGATGCGGACGCCGACGCCGACGCCGA
>DEBL01000321.1 GCA_002348535.1 Deltaproteobacteria bacterium UBA2957
GTCCGGCCAGTCATGGAGAATATTTCGAAGCACAAACGCATCCGCAGGTCCCACTTTTGGAATTGACCCTTGTTCGAAAAAGTTCCCCGCATGAAAACGGATTCGCGATGCCACGTCATCGGACCGTTTCGCCCATCGCTCCTGTGCCTGTTCGATGACGTTGGGAAGGTCAAACAGCACGCCCTCCATGCGAGGGTGCTTCTGCAAGGCCATGTCGAGAAATGAACCGTTTGATCCACCCGCATCGACAACCGTTGCAAATCGACCCCAGTTGACGTCTCGAAGTACGGCTGCATCCGTGAATGCACTGCTGGCCGTCATCGCCTCCGAAAAGAGCTGCGCCTTGTCGGGATGCTGGGGCAAAAAGTCACTGAAAAAACCGGGCCTGGATGGCCCTTGTTCAATGGAAAAGGCACACCCGTTATCCTGCAGTGCCTGCAGCAAGCGATCGTTTGGTCGGTAGCAATCTTCGACCCAGTGCAACAACAGCGGGCGGACAGTGTTGGGATGGTCTGCAAGAAGTGTGGCGCTCAAGATGGTGTTGACCCAGGGTCCATGCAACGGATTTGCAGCGTCAATACTCGCCCTTTTGAAATAGCCCCGCTGCTCAAGGGCATACAACAACCGACCCAGTCGGTCGGGGTTGATCGCCAGTTCCGCAGCAAGTTCGTCGGTGGTCTTACGTCCATCCTCAAGCAGCTCGGGAATCCCCAACTTCGTTACCGCATACATCCATTGCGGCACCATAAACGACGAGGCATCCATCAGCGCCTTGATGGGCGGGGGCGTCACGCCAAATTTAGTCAACAACCGAAACAGCCACATCGGAGGCAGGACCCGCAGCCAATCCCGTTTCAGGCTGGTTGTCTTTTTGTTGATCGGGAGCTGTGCGTTGATATCAGTCACGGGCAACCCGTAACGCGGGACCGGCCAAGAAGCGCGACGCTGCGCACCAAACGCGGTCTGCAAATCCAAACCCAAGGCGGTGTCGCAAAAATGCTACAGGCTTGCGACAGTTTGATTGGCTTGCACCCACCACATAATCATTGCGCCGGCCAACACGGCCCGCAGCGTCCACAGCACGGTCCGAACCCAGTTGGTGCCCACAAGCTTCCGTACTTGGTCAAGGTCGAGGCCCGCAGTCAGTGCACTGTGAGCTGGAACCTGCAAGAGGGCAGTCGAAGCCCAAATTCCCGCCAACAGGACTGCTCCCGCCCACGGTGCCCACTCGGGAACACCCTCGGGAGGGCCGATAAGCAAGGCGAAGGCCGCTGCCAACTCAGCGAGCATTGGCGGGATCACCACAAGGGAAGTCTTCGCCATGTGGGCCTGTTGATAGCCGACAAAGGAGGCCTCATGAACATGACCAGCCAACGGGTAATGAACCACTTGGACAAACCAAATCAAGCCCGTCATGAACCACGTAGCGGCGGCATGAAGCAGAATCAAGAGCATGAATACCTCGTCCGTTTGGACCTACCCATACACAGTTGCTCATGCAACCGTTACCCTCGCGCGTCGCATCCGCACGATACTTCGATGCCTGATCGCAACCACGCGTTTGGCCGGCTCGGTAGTTGCGTTACTGGATCAAGTGCTCTGTGGGGGGGCCACCTGTGACACACACTCGTCTCGTCGTATTTCCACATCAACTGTTTGAGCACCATCCGGCAGTGGGAGCCGAGCCCCAAGACATCGTTCTCGTCGAAGACAACCTGTTCTTTGGAGACCCACACCAAACGGCCACGTTCCACCGGCAAAAGCTTTGGCTTCATCGGGCATCCATGAAACGGTACGCCGCCAGACTTTCCGCCAAGGGACACCGCGTTGATTATGTCGACCATCAGCCCCAAGGTGGCACGCTCTTTGTGTACCTGCGGCGCGCGTCCCGTGCAGGCCTTGCACAGATTGTCATTGCCGAACCGCACGATGACCTCCTCAATCGACGGGTGGACCGCATTTGCACTGAACTGGGCATTGAGGTCACTCGATTACCGACCCCCATGTTCATCAACACGGCTGCGGACAACGCCGCATACCGCAGTGGAAAGCGGCGGTGGTTCATGGCGGATTTCTACAAACACCAGCGCCGGTCCCGGGGGCTGCTGATGGACGGCGACCAACCGTTGGGCGGGCGCTGGAGTTTTGACGAAGACAACCGCCGAAAGGTGCCCAAGTCTATGCTTTCGAGCATACCTGAGCTTGGAGAGGCCACCCCCGATGCAGTCGATCTCGAGGCTAAAGACCACATTCAGTCAACATACCCCAATGCAATTGGCTCATTGGAGCGTCTGATCTACCCGACCTCGCACCGCGGAGCCCAAGCTTGGCTCGACCGCTTCATTCGAGAACGATTCGAGCACTTCGGCGCGTACGAGGACGCCATCGTGGCGGGAGAGAACAGCCTTTGGCACAGCGTAGTCACGCCGATGCTCAATGTTGGTTTGCTGACTCCAGAGCAAGTGATTCACGCTGCCAATCGCGCGTACAGCGCGGGAGCGATTCCGATCAACTCGGCAGAAGGCTTCATCCGACAGGTGGCCGGCTGGCGCGAATTCATGCGTGCAACCTACGAGGACTTGGGCGTAACAATGCGCACGGGAAATCACTGGAATCACACACACAGGATGCCGGCTCAGTTCTACACCGGCACCACTGGGATAGCTCCCGTCGACGATGTCATCCGCCGGGTGCTCGACACCGGATACTGTCACCACATCGAGCGACTGATGGTCCTCGGCGGGTTCATGTTCCTCTGTGAAATCGACCCCAACGACATCTACACATGGTTTATGGAGTTGTTCGTCGATAGCTACGACTGGGTCATGGTGCCGAATGTGTACGCCATGAGCCAAAATGCCGACGGCGGGCTGATCACCACCAAGCCCTACTTTTCAGGGTCTTCTTACATCCGGAAGATGGGCAATCATGCCAAAGGGCCTTGGGTGGAGGTATGGGACGGACTTTACTGGCGATGGATTCTCAACCATGCCGACGAGCTCGCCAAAAACCCGCGATGGGCAATGATGTGCGCGATGGGCCGAAAAATGGACCCCGAAAAACAAGCACGCCACCGAGCCGTCGCCGACGAGTTCCTCCATCGCCTCTGGCACAGTGCAGACCGATAGCGGGTCCTCGTTACGACCCGTATCTGCGAGCAATCCTCCGAACGGGTTCCGCGTACTGCAGTCCAAAACAGTTCAGATGATTCAACCAGTGGTACAGCGTGTAGAGGTCAAGTCGTTCTGACCACCCAGCGGGCCGGCAGTATTCCAAATCGTAGGCCTCATGAAACGCCGGTGGGAACCCGCCAAACATGTGTGTCATTGCCAAATCAGCCTCTCTGTCGCCCACCGCAACCGCCGGGTCGATCAAGACCGGCTGCCCTCCAGTCGTGAGCAGAACATTCCCCGACCATAAATCGCCATGCAGTAGCGAAGGCTGCACCCTCACGGGAACCCACTGCTCGAGTCGATCTAAAATGGCGGCCAACAACACACCTTGACTGGAGCCGACTCGGCCCGTATCCACTGCCCGTTTCACTTGCGGTTCGAGCCGACATTCCCGCCAAAAGTCAACCCAACTGGTGCCCCATGAGTTGTGCTGTACCGATGGCCCGATGAAGTTCCCCGATGACCATCCATAGCGACCACCGGCGTTCCATCGATGCAGACCCGCAAGTCCGGTCGCCAGTGTAATCCAGCCATCGCGGTCGAATGGACGTGTCGGGATCGCTTCAAGCACCAGGAACCGATTGTCTGGATCAAGGGCGTGGACGGCCGGCACTCGGAGGGTGCGGGTGCACCGAAGGGCGTCTAGGCCTTCGGCCTCCGCTGAAAAACGATGGTGACCACCGGCGGAATCCGTTTTCACAATCCATCTGCCATCGTCTTGATCGCGCACCTCAAAGGTCGGACTGGTGTCGCCACCGGCCATCGGTCGAATGCGCAAGTCACTCGCCTGCGCGCCGACCGCTACGGCCACTTCACTTAGGAGCTCGTCCACTACAGTTGGTGGGTGGTCATGAATGACTCTACAGCATCCAACAGGGTGTTCGGGTCTCGCTCAAAGCGTTCAAACGCATTCGAATCGACCGCACAAGACCACCCGCTTGGCGTCTGAACGATCACAGCGGGCAGGGAGCCTGCGGCGTGCAACTGTTCCGCAGAGGCCTCATCGCGATGAATGAGATTCATCGTCCACGCACGGGCCGAACACGCTTGGGTAAACTGTTTGCGGGCAACAGGGCTCCACCCGTGAGTGATGTCGCACAGCCCACAGGAGCCCCTGCCGATGACTTTATTCAGCACGTACGCCGCTTCACCCAAAATCGTGCCGTCGGCGTTGTAAATACCCACCACCATGCTGCTGATTACCGCAGCATGGCTGCAGCTGCCAACCCCACCCCGATCCGACCTGCGTGGCCCAATGAACAGCAGACAAACCCATGGCTTCTGCGTTACTGTGGGTCCTCGGAGCCGTGTCGTACGCGGTGATGCAACCGCCAAGCAATGGGGATGTGGTGGATAGGAACCGGCAAGGTCAGTCAACGGGTGCGGAAAGCAAGCCGCGTCCGAAGTACGGATGGTCAAAGCAGTTGACCACTGCGGTTCTCACCATTGCGGTGGCGCTCACGCTTGTCGGCATCAAGGCTTTTGCCTATCTGGAAAGCGGGTCCCTCAGCATTTTGTCGTCGCTCACCGACTCGGTACTCGACAGTTTTGTCTCAATGTTGGTGCTTGGAAGCATCATCTATGCCCACCGCCCCGCCGATGAGGACCACCGGTGGGGGCACGGGAAGATAGAGGCGGTATCGGCGCTCATTCAAGCCTCGGTCATCATCGGTGGCGCGGCCTTCTTGATCTTCGAGTCCATCCGAACACTGGTCAGCCCTAGCCCCATCGTTCAGCATGAAGTGGGAATCACCATTATGGTCATTTCCATCGTCTTGTCCCTAGCTGTGGTCCTCTGGCAACGCCACGCGCTCCGGAGCACAGACTCGCTTACAATCGAAGCGGAGGCCATCAATTACGGAACCGATGCGCTCATCAACGCCGGTACGCTCATTGTCCTAGTCGCCAGCCTCTATGGGGCGCCCGTGTGGATTGACCCTCTCTTCGCCGTTCTGGCTGCTTGCTCGATGGCTTGGATGGCACGCGGCCTACTGAACAAAGCGCTCGCAATGCTGCTGGACCGTGAGCTTCCCGACCACGAAAGGGAGGCCATCATTGACGTAATATCGAGCCATGCGGCCGTGCTTGGGTGGCATGACCTACGGACTCGATGCCATGGTCAAATCTACGATATCTCTTTCGACATTGAGGTCGACGCCCGACTCAGCCTCTGGGATTCTCACAACGTGACCAAGGACCTTGAGCGCGCTCTCTTGGAACGATTCCCCCAGTGCGATGTGATGATTCATGTTGATCCGCAGGGCTTTACAGAAGATGAGCGGCACCGCGTACTGGGTGTTCACTTCTAAGAGGACGGCATTACCGCGGAGCCTGCGAAACTTGGCTTGGCACATTTTGCAGTCGGGATAAGCGGGACGCGGAGGCTGCCGTGTCGACTAAAATCAAACTTGCTCTCGAGTGGTTCTTGAACCCGGACCACACACCGCTTGCCATCGGACTTGAGAATGGCTGGTTTAGCGAGGCCGGAATCGATCTCACGCTGATTCAACCCGACGACCACTTGGATGCACCGGAACAAATCGCATCGGGCGAAATCGACGTCGCGATCACCGAGCCGCTTCACCTCGTTGCCGACCGCGCAAACGGCAAACCACTGGTGGGCTTCGCCCGATTCTTGCACACGAACGGGGGGGTCATGGTGTTGAAAGGGAGCGGGATTCGTCGACCGGCCGACCTTGTTGGCAAGCGCATTCAGTACCCTGGCGCCCCGGGACCCGGCGGCACGGCCATCGTCTCGACCATGGCAAACCACGATGGCGCCCGGTGCTCGCCCAGCGATTTCGAACCGATCAACCTCGGCTTCGAGCATACAAAGGCGCTCGAAACCGGCGTGGCCGATGCCGCCACACTGGTGTTTTACAACTTCGAAGTCGTCGAGGCTGATGAACGCGGCCTCGAACCCATCTATTTTCCCCTGAAGAGTTTCGGCGTTCCCGACTTTTGCCAGCTCCATTTCATCGCCGATGAAGGGCGAGTGATTCGTGACAGAGAAGTGTTCGAACGCCTTGTTCGGGTGCTTAGGCGCGGAATTGACTTCATTCAAGAGCACCCCAGCCAAGCGTGGAAGCTGTACAAACAGTTTGCGAAACAAGAGCAGTCTGACAGGTTGTCTGACCGCATCTACCAAGCCACCATTGGCAGTTTCTGCCATGACCTCTCCATGAGCACAATGTACTGGGATCGCCTGATTGATTGGATGGTTCGCACGAAACAAATCGAGTCGCCCATCGACGCGTCCCCTTGCTTCGACAACCGGTTCGCGTTCTAACGAGCCCAGTTTGGCCCAGATATGGGCCGCCAGCCCCACCAAGGCGATGGCCGAGACGACCGTCCCCGGCTGCAGATGGTTCGGTCGTTCGCATTGGCACACGACTCATGGTCACGAGCGGCGGCGGCTTTGCTATGGTTGAGCGTGCCCAACCCCTACCCGGCCCCGCTTTGCATCCTGCTCGCCACTGGCAGTTCGGTGCTTTGTTGTGCGTCCGACCAAGGTTTCGGGTCGGCCAAGTTTGATGCCGATCCGGGGTCGCCCGACATTGACCTATCGATCGATGTTGCCTTGCAACGTGCCAGTTGGGGAACGCGTGTGGGGCGCTGCCACATTCAGGCAGCGATTCGCCTGTACGAACCACACGATGAAGCGATGAGGCCCTATGGCGAAAGCAACGGTACCGTCTTGGGCCTGCCAGACCGGCCCATGACCTGCATCCACACCGACATTGCAGAACCCCCGGGTTCCGTTGAGATCGGCGGATATCGAGACAATTGGGCAATCGCCGGAGAGGGGATCGCTGCGGAACGGATCGTCCTCAGCAGCGAGCAGCGAGACATTGTCTTGCATGCGA
>DEBL01000319.1 GCA_002348535.1 Deltaproteobacteria bacterium UBA2957
GGCCGAGTCCGGCCCAATAGGCCTTTCCGAACTTGAAGAGGGGTTCGAGAACATCGGTCGTGACTTGGCGGTACGACAGCTCGGTGTCGACCATCGCTTCAGCGTTATTGTCTGGATATTCCATCGCTTAATGACCTCCGCCGTGCCCGTGGTCTTTCTCGGAGTGCGAGATGCGCGCGAGGTACCGAACACCGGGCTTGGTGTTCAACTCGGACAACATCGCGTAGGCGCGCTCACTTTGGAACTTTTCGTACACCGCCGAGTCTGGATCCTTCAGGTTTCCGAAGGTGATGCAGTCGGCCCCGCAGGCTGAACCGCATGGGAGCAACTTTGTGAGTGCTTCGTCGGGCACGATCTGTCCCGAGTCGCGGTAGTCGCTCTTTGCGTCGCGGATTCTCTGAATGCAGAAGTTGCATTTCTCCATGACGCCCATGGTCCGGGTGTTGACGTCGGGGTTGAGCATCATCAGGAACGGTTCGGGCCAGTCGTAGGTGTGGTAGTTGAACCGTCGAGCCGAGTAGGGGCAGTTGTTGGCGCAATACCGAGTACCCACGCAGCGGTTGTAGATCATGGCGTTTAGGCCATCGAGGTTGTGGTAGGTCGCGAGCACCGGGCACACACCTTCGCAAGGGGCATGCGAGCACTGCTGACACATGACGGGCTGCCAACGCACATCGGGTTCTTCTCCGGACCCTTCCCAGTAGCGGGAGAGTCGCAACCAACCCATGTTACGGCCTCGACGGTTCTGCTCGGGCCCGACCACTCCGATGTTGTTTTCCGCGTAGCAGGCGACTTGGCATGCCGCGCAGCCCGTGCAGGCGTTGAGGTCAATCGCCATTGCGAATCGATAGGTGGGATGCTCGGGCTCTGGGTACATGTCCAACAGGCCGGCTTGAGTAAGCCGGTCATCGATTGGCGGATGGTGCAGGTTGACGATGCCGCCCGGACCCTTGCCGCTGCCGATGTCCTTGGCCTTCACGATGTAGTTGATCGGTCGGTGGTCCTGCGTGAGGTTTCCGAGTCGGGAAGAGATGGTCTTGGTCTTGGACGCTTTTGCTACGGTGGCGGAGTCGCCGGCGTAGCGCATCGAGGTCAGCAGTCGCACCGGGTTGGCGCCCGTCAGGTCTGCGTACCGTCCGCCGCCCTCGTGGCCGTTACCCATAACGATGGCGACCATGTCGTCTCGAATCCCCGGTGACGCGAAGTAGGCCACTTCGAGCGTTCCGGCGTCCGTTGTCACGGTAATCGTGTCGTCTTCTTCGAGTTCGAGTTTCTCGGCTGTCGCTTGGCTAATCTCGGCCCACGTTCCCCAGACGTAGCCAGTCACAGGCTCGGGCACCTCGTGTGCCCAAGGGCGGTTGGCGTTCCGACCATCGTAGGTGATGTGGTGAGGGAACAAGCCCAGTGTCACGCCTTCTCGAACGCCGCCGGCGCTGGGCAGAGCGGTCAACTGGAAGTCAGCGCCGGTGATAAGTGACGTGAAGAAGTGACCACCCGTCTGGACTGAACTACGCCAGAACTTGTCCCAAGTGGTTTCGTCCGTTTTGGCGAAGACATTGACGTGCCACCAGTCCGTAAGGAACTCAAGGAAGGTGTCTGGTGGCGTGATGGCCTCGCCATCCTCCTCTTCCGGCGCGAAGCTGACGCCCAGCGAGTTGGCGAGGGCGAGCATGACATCGCCTGTGCTCCGGGTATCTTTCAAGCTCTTCATCGAGGGCTGCTGGAGTGTGTACCGGCCAAACACAGCCTCGTTGTCTCCCCAGTTCTCGAGCGTGGTGCCCGGCGGAAGAACCATGGCTTTCTCGACAAGGGACTCGCTCGGTTCGTTTTGGAACGCGACGACTTGCCCCACTGCCTCGAGTGCATCCTTCGCTTTTGACCCCGGTGTGGTGTAGACCACGTCCAACTCGTCGAGGAACAAAACGCCGATGTTGGCGGCGTCGTCTAAGACGGCTTCCACATCGGCGTAGTAGCTCAGACCATCCAAGTTTTCGTTCTGTCCGAATGTGACCGTCTCGCCAATGTTGCCCGCGACCTCGTTGAGGATCAACGTTGCGATGGCGACGTCTTGTTCGTTGACGGTTGTCGTTCCGCCCGGCATGACGACACTGATGTGTGATGCCATTCGGTCTGCCAACTCAACGATGCGTTCCATCCGAACGGTTGAAGCGGCAACCAGTGCGTCTACGTCCACCGACTTCAGCAAGGCGAGGGCGGGACCCGTGTACTTCCGCTTTTCGGCGACCAGCTTGGCGAGAGCCAAGGCGACCCCCGCTTCCGTGCCAGGAGCGGCCGAGAGGTGAATGTCTACGTTGACGCTGGTGTTGGAGAGCCTCGGCTCGACGGTCCAAAACTGGGAGATGAATCCACAGTGGTCGGGGTCGCGGCTCTTTCCGTAATCGCATTGCAGGTCGGGACCGCCCCACGTTCCAAGGAAGTCGGCACCAAAGGACAGGATCGTTTCGGCTTGGCTCAACCGGTAGGAGGGTACGCCGTCGATGCCAAATACTGCTTGGGTGGCCTTGCGGAGGGCTTCTTTGCCCAGTGGCTCCCAGCGGGTTGCCTTCGCGTTGAGGGCACCGAGCACCAAGTCGACCACGGCGGCCGTGGCGCCGGTTCGCGATTTGCCCAACCAAGCGACTTTCTTACCGCTGTCTTGCGTCGCCTTCACCGCAGCGACAAGCGCGGTCATTGCCTGTTCCCATGTGCCTTGGGTTCCCGCGATCATGGGGCCTTCGAACCGGTCCGGGCTGTACGTCCCTTGCAGGTCGGTGATGCCCATCGCGCAGAGGCTTCCCTTGTTGGTCGGGTGCTCGGGGTTCCCCTCGAGCATGACGACGCGACCCTCGCGGTTCTTCGCCAAGACCCCGCAGCCGTCCGAACAAGCCGTGCACTGTGTGGCAAACCACGTGGCTATTCCGGGCACAATTTGGTCTGGGGTGACCACGTAGGGAAGCACCTTCTCAATCGGAGTGACCGGGTCGATTGAGCAGGCCGAGGCGGTTCCAGAAACACCGAGAACCTTCAGAAAATCGCGACGATTGATGTCAGTCATGATTCACCCCGCCCCTACTTGTGGCACGTGTAGCAGTCTTTCAGCTCAGCACGCCGAAGTTCCGCATTTGCGCCATAGTTTTCGTCAACCTTGGGGTGCTCGCTGTGGCAATCCAAACACCACCCCATCTGCAAAGTGTTGACGCGATAAGCGACGGTCATTTCGTCTTGGACTTCGCCGTGGCATTCTTGGCAGCGAACACCGCCACGGACGTGGCGTTTGTGGCTGAAGTATACGAAGTCCGGCAGGTCGTGAACCTTGTTCCATGGAATGGGCTTGCCAGAGTCGTAGAATGCCTTGAGTTTCTCAAGCTCTGGTCGGTCGGTCGAGTCGATGACCTTGTGGCAGTTCATGCACGTTCCGGTTTCAGGAATGCCTGCATGAATGCTGCGTCGGGCGCCGGTGTGGCAGTACTCGCATTGAATCTGCAGCTTTCCAGCGTGCAGCTTGTGGGAATACTCAATCGGTTGGTCAAGCACTGTGGCCCGCTCGACATCCCCGTATGCCACTTGACCTTTCCGGTCGGGAATGAGGTCGTAGGGCCGGAGGGGAAACAACTCGTCTTTGTCGGGCTCCATGCCAGTCGGGCCAGCCGGGATGAACTCGGAAATATCGAACGCGAAAGGCGAACTCGCAACCACGTCACCGCTCTCGTCGGCATAGCTTTCCGCACCGACCAACCCAAGGGTTAGCCCTGCTACGATAAGCACCGCGAAGCATAAACCTGCGATTAGTTGTGAGCGCATGTGGGTGGTCTCCCAATGATCGCCCCAAATCTAATGGCTTTCAGCACCCTTTTCAAGCCCATTTACTGTGTCTGATCCCCCCTGCGGGTTCGTTGGGCGGACGTGCCTCATTCGTTGTGGGCATTGACCCCCGAAATTCCCCCGATCCGATGGGGGTCAGGTTTCCGATCCAATCGGCACAGTAAATGTGCCTACTGGATGAATCCCGGCGATGGTTTCGTTGTCTACTCGGCTCTCTTGCGGGTCGAGCGGGATCCACACCAAGTCTGCATCCGCTGCCATCGTCATGGTGGCGAGCTCGATTGCGGAGGTGGTCAGAATTTCGGCTGCGACCGTCTCGGGCGGGGCTCCTGTGGACCCCGGATTCATCTCGACACCGAAGCTTCGAAGGTAGTCACCACCGTCGCCACCGTCCGTTTCATCGAGCATGAGTGCGAAGGATGCCACGCCGGCCACTCCGAATCCAGTCCAACTTAGAGCATGTTCGACGCCAGTTTGTTCGCTGTAAGGCGGTTCATGTTGCAAATCTTGAGTGGCAGTAAACCGAGCTGTCTGCACGGCTGCAGAGGCGGAGAGCACCATGAAATGGACGGTGACCTCTGTGTCGGCCACTGCGAGCGCTCGGTTCATTGCATCGCGGTCGCGCGGTCCCCACCGGACGTCGGCGGTAACTTCCACCTCTCCCGCATCCGTCAACGTGACTCCCAAGGCAAACCCCCGCGAAGTGTAGCCAAGCGCGGGGTCATAGTCGGTTGGATACGCGTCCGACTGAGCAATGTCGGTATTGATGGAAAACCCATTTAAAATTGCGATTTGAGCGTCGTTCATTTCAATGGGTGCGGTGGCTGTGGCGCCCTCTGGTGGGACGATCAGCGTGACCGAACCCGACTCGGCCGTCAGTTCGTGGCCTGTCACATGGTGCTGATGAATACGGTGGTTGACTTCGTCGGACCACGTGTCTCCGGTGGACCAGTCGCCCCCAAGAATGCCCGATGTTGCCTCACCGGGAGGGCCGGGCTTCACGTCGATGAGCGAAACACGATGAGAGAGCATTTCCCACGAGTGATTCCACCCGCTCCAAATCGTGTGTGTGGGGCCAGTGATGAGCGCCGTGTCGGCGGTGTCTGTGCCGGCTTTGGTGCACCCAAGGAAGAGCGTAGCAATCCATACAATTCGTAGCATGCATGCTGTGTAACCGGCATTCGCGTTAGGTGATTGCGTCATGCGGATTACTGGTGGGCATTTGCGAGGGCGCCGTGTGCCCGTCCGGGTGAGCGGCGGGGTGCGTCCAACGTCCGCCCGGGTACGCGAGGCGCTGTTTTCGGTTCTCGGCAATGACCTCACCGGGTGCAGTGTCCTCGACGCGTGCGGGGGCAGCGGCGTGCTGACCTTCGAGGCCATAAGTCGCGGCGCGACAGTGACGACCGTGGAACGAAATCCGGCGACGGCGAAGCACATTGCCCGGACTTCGCGCACACTGGGCGTGGAGGTAGACCTGCGAGTCCGCGACGCGCATCGCGTGTTTGGCGCAGGGGTGTGGGATGTGGTGCTGCTCGACCCGCCCTACGCCGACGACCCGCTGCTGTGGGTCGAAGCTGCCGTTGAGGCTGTCGGACAAACGCTCGTGGTCGAGCATGATGCCTCGAAGCCTCTGCCAAACTCGGTTGAGGGGTTGATGATCGATAAGCGACGGACCTACGGAGGGACGACGCTATCGGTCTACTGGCGAAGGTCGTAGGCCTGTTTCGATGAAACGCCGGTAGTCGTCCAAAATCTGACGGTGGTCAAACGCTAAGTTGGCAGGCAGGTTGTCGAGGGAAAAGATGCGTGCTTCCTCCGCGTCATCCATCCCAACCGGCTCGCCCGATGCGTGAGCGGTGAACACGGTAGAAATTGTGTGTTTGCGCGGGTCGCGTGCCGGGTCGGAGTACACATACAGCAATGTTTCAAGTGTGACGGACAATCCGGTTTCTTCCATGGCCTCCCGACGCGCCGCCGATTCACACGTTTCGCCGACGTCTTGGTACCCACCCGGCAGGGCCCATCCGTATGGCGGGTTGCGACGTTTGATCAATACAATTCCGCTCTCAACGCGAATTACGATATCTACGGTGGGAGCGGGGTTGCGGTGATTCTTGCCCACGGGGGCCTCCAAGCGATAGCGTTGTTGCAGTGGCCATCTTATGCCCTGCGAGCAGAGGTTTGTGAATGGCGGTTGTGATCGGATCGGGGGTGGATGGGTTGCGAGCAGCGGCTATGCTGGCATCCACCGGGGCGCAGGTGCAACTGATTCAAGAATCAGAAAGCGCCCACGGGCTGGCGCATCCCTCGATGCCGGAAGGCAACGGGCATGTTCTGGTCGATGGCTCGTTTCGAGCCGCCGCCGAGTCGGTGATGGGCCCGCTGGCTTCCGCCGCAACCCCTCGGCGATGGGTAGCCAAGAACGGTTCTCTGGAATCGTTACCGATGTCTCGACGGGGGGTGGCCGGTCTGTTCGCAGCCGAAGAACTGTCCGATGCGGGGCTGCGGTTCTTAGAGCGGCGTGTGCGCAACAATCTGATTCCACTGACCGGAGAGGGTCAAGAAGAGCGTACATACCGCGAGTGGGTTGTCCGTCGCATGGGGGATCCAGCCTATCGTTTTGCCTACGCGTCATACGCCCAGCGCCGTTGGGGCTTGCAGGGCGACATGATGTCCGTTGCGGTGGCCCGAGCGTTCCACAATCCGCGGTCTCGGCCCGACCCCCTCGTTCCCGCGGCCGGTTCGGCATCGGCCATTGAGAATGCCGTTGCAGTGATTGAAAACAACGGGGGAGAAATCATTACAGCCGCGAATGTTCGCGAGTTTGTTGTCGAGGACGGCCGGGTCGCGGCCGTTCGCGTCGGGCGTCGCAAGATTGGCGTCGGGGACCAACCCGTGTGGGTTGCGCGGACGCCCGCGGTGACGGCCGGTTGGCTCGGCGATGCCCTGTCATCGGGCGGTCACGTTGATGCGTCCTGCCTGCAGGCCCATGACCGAGTCCGTGTCCTGATGCAGGCCAACCCGGTTGTCGATGGCGAAGAGGTCCACCTTCTCGATTCGGATGTTGAGCCGTTTCGGGTTGCGCAACTCTCGGGTCATCCCGGTTGCATTGCAATTGACCTAACCGTGAGTCCGTTCGAGCCGGATCCGGACGTAGAGGAACTTGCGGGAGTGGTTCGCCGACTTGGATGGGTCGATGCCGATCCGACCACTGCCCGTGTTGAGCGCCACCACGAATGGGTCCCGCTGTGGGCTCCTGTTGTCCACCCTCGGCTGCGGCGGTTGAGTCTCGCTTTCCGGGCTCTCGGCGTCGCTCCTGTTGGACGACGGGGTACCTTCGCCCCGATCGGCATCGGAACCGAGTTGATGCTGGCCGCGCGGTATGCGGGAGATCCCGACCCGGACCAACGAGAAGCCATGCGTGTGCTTCTCGCACCTCCGGTCAAGGATGAGGACCTTGACGCGAGCTTCAGAGACTTTATTTGGCAGTGACGCTGCCGCCCTCGCGTGCCGCCTTGAGGCGCTGTTTTACGCACTCCCGTCCACCCTCGCGCCACCGCTTTCCTTCGCAGAGGGTTGGGTGCAAGTCGACGGAATCTTTGTGTGCATCGAGGCGCACTTGGCCCTCGAGGCCGCAGGTGTTCTTGCCTGAAAAATAGAGGGTCCACTGAGCGTTATCGCCCTGCGTAGTGAGGGTGCGAATGCTTTGGGGGTCATCGGTGGGAGGGATCGTCAACGGGTCACCGAGGCAGGCACGCAGGGTGCCGGTGATGGACATCCAGCGGGCAGGCCAAGGCGGCCGACCGTCTTCAAAGAAAATGGTGCGCTCGACCAGTGTGAGGTCGAGAGTCGCGCCGCTCTCCGACCGCCACCGTTCCGCAGCGCAGGGTCGCCGTTCTCGGCATCGAGCGATCATGGCTTTGCCGCCCTCAAAGGGTGGGGCGTCAGGCCACACGCTGGACCCGGGAGTGACGCGGCCCACCAACTCCCAATGTTCGATGGGCTCGGATGGGGTCGGATTCTCTGGAGTGCTCTGGGGGGCATCGCTGGGCGCG
>DEBL01000048.1:0-4114 GCA_002348535.1 Deltaproteobacteria bacterium UBA2957
TCGCGACCAAATACGCCTTGGTGTCGAAACTCGGGCCCCACACCGTGCACGGTTTCCCGGCTTCGCGGAAGGTCGCCAGCGCGCTTCGAAGGTCTTCCGCTTGAGCCCATCCGCCTGATAAACCGTTGATTTTGAACAGTAAACTGTGAATAGAGTCGTCGTTTGCGGCGTGGCGTATGGCCGAGCTAACCGCGGTGACGAGGGGAGGGACCTGGGCCGGGTCTACAAACAAACCCTCCGACCCCGGGGACTCGGCATTCCGAGATCCGACGGAAGCAATCAGCCAGCGCGGCTCCTGATTCAAAACGACTGGTTCGGAGTCCACCAGCATGACGACGCCTACACCCGTCACGCCTGCGATGATGACCAAAAAACCAAACAGCCAAACAAACAGCTTTCTATTTTTTCTCGCCATGAGAGTCCCTAACCGTGGAACACATGCGCGCTACCCCGTAGTCCAACAGTCGGACCGAAATGCCTGAAGCCAATCGATAATTTTCGGGAAAATTATCCGGTTTGCCGCTGTACTGGCAATGAGGTCGAGATGACCCCAGTCTTGCCCGAGCTCGATGCGAGCCCGATGCGCGCAACTACTGGCCTCAAAAACGGGGGCTGCTGCGGCCGGAGAACACGAGACGTCGCCAGCGGCCGCAATGGTCATGACCGGTGTGGCAGACCCTCGCATTCCCTCAACATAGTCAAATCGATTGTCGCGATCGACGAGATGTCCTACCGTGTGCCACGTGGCCATTTGCTGGGCCAAGCCCATTGCCATGTCGGTTCCGCAGTCCATGAGAATGCCCCGTGCCCGTGGACCGTCGATCTGCCGACCCATCGCAGCCAGATCGGCGCGACGGGATGCAACTGTCAGTAGGCGCTGGACCCGCTGAAGAGGAATCCGCCAATGGCAGGGCAGCGCGGATGCCACCGCGGCAGCGCGTCGTGCCGTAGAGCTAAGGGGTTGAAATTTAACGGGTGCCCCGATGGCGACGCCCGCTGCGATCCCTTGGTGGACGCGGGCACCAAGGGTTCCGACCAACAACTGACCGCCCAAACCATGCCCCAGCCAGATTGCCCGCTTCGCACCGCTGAGGCTACACACCGTGTTGATCGCCGCAGGCACGTCATGTTCGACCATGTCGTCAAAGTCGAAAGTTGCAATTCCTTGAGGCTGCACCGCATTGCCGCACCCGCGATTGTGAAACAAGAAGACATCATACCCAGCGAGGTGGAGCGTTCTGAGCAGGGAACAATCCGCGTAGGCATCCATAGACTCGGGGGATAGGGTGCCCGATGATGCCAAGATTATGGGCTCCCCCGTGCCTCCGGCGGGTGAGGAATATCGCAGCAAGGGCAGCGACCATCCGTCTTCTGTTTGCACTTCGAAATGGTCGAAACATGTGGCAGTTCGGGGCGCTGCGAAGGGCTCCCGTTCGCCACGGTTACGGGCGCCCCACAGCATGGACTGTGCCACCGCGCGCCAAGCGCTTCCATGCGGCTTGCCCAACGGTTGGACGACGGTTTCGACGGCAGACCATTTTTCAGGTGGCAGACTCAATAGGGCCCTCGTTTGCTCGACGGAAGGACGGACAGGCACGTCGCGGATGCTCTACACAGCAAGATGAAGCCAAGCCGCATCCGAAGATGGCCCCATCACGACAACTTCCACACACCAGGAAAATCAACTCCTGCAACCACGCTGCATTCAACGTGACCTGTCCGACCTTCTGAAAGAGCCGCCCTTTAAGGGCGTACTTGGTTCTACCAAGCAAAACGAAAAAAGTCAGTATTTTTAGTTAAATAGAATACGATCTTTAGAATGTATTTTTGTAAGTGCTTGACATGTCAACAGTTCTGTCGGAAAAAAATTTCATCGGCTAACCGCGAAACATTCATGTCTTCGGAACCTACCGGCCTGTGTCCGGCGCGCCAGCGTCGGTGCCTGTGTCGTCTTCTGCATCCGCCGGACTGCTGGTCCCGGTGTCTTCGCCTCCCGTATCGCTGCCGGGGTCGGAGGATGAGGGTAACGCCTGAACAACGACGAAGTCTTCGTTGGAATCCTGAAGACCGTCATTGACCGTCAACCCCACTACGTATTCACCGCTGAGGTCGGGGACAAAGGAGGGTGTTGGCTGAGTGGTGCTGCTGAGGGCAGATTCCGAACGGTCAGGCACCTGAACCAACCGCCAAGCGAAACTCAGTTCAGCGCTTTCAGGGTCGGTGCTCTCGCGGCCATTCAGGACGACAGTGTCACCAACGCGAACTGCTGAGTCATCTCCGGCTGAAGCGATGGGAAGTTCATTGACAGGATTGGTGCCAGTGGTGGTGAACTGGGTTTGCACCGGTGCGAGCAGGTATCCCGAGGCCCTGCCTTTGATGTTGGTGGTAAAGGTGACCACGTATGTAGCGTTCGGCGTCAAGTCGCCTTCGGGATTGATGGCGATCCAGTGAGACTTGTCGATGTACTCCACTGCGGCCACAACCGGGCCGCCATTCTGATCGGTAATGAACACGTTTTGCTGGTCCACGGTTCGCGGAACCAATGACTCGGAGAAGCTCGCAATAATGGTGGTGTCTAACGCCACCTGTGTTGCCCCTTGGTCGGGGCTCACACTGATGACTGCGAGGTAGTCCTTCGCGACAGTGGCATCGCTGCAGCCCGATAAGGCGACGATTGAAAGCAGTGCGACGGTACGCATGTGCGGCTCCTGAATCAGAAAGGAAAAAGGTATTGAATCGTGGTTCGGGTGACGGCAAGGCTCTCGCGGGCCAATGACCCGGTTGAGTCGGTATTGCCAAAGGTGGCCTGACTGGCAGTCCACTCGGCTAAAATGCGCGCGATGCCGGACCCGACGGCTCGTTCCACACCCAAGCCGATGGAGGGTCCCAGTGCGATGTTTGTGGTCGTTCGGTCCCCGTCAATGCGGCGCGCGATGGAAAGGGCCAGTCCAGCAGCGCCAACTGTCGTCACTGGACCCGTCTGAACGTGCACGCCTGCATGGGCCTCGATGGGAATGACCAGTGTCTGATACGTGATGGTCTGGGTTGCATAGCCCCCGTAAGGCACCCCAATGGTGTGCGCTTCATCAACCGATATTCGGTGCGCACCAATGGTGGCGCCGGCACTGACGAGGTCCTCATAGATCGGCAGGCGACCCACAGCATGGATGTGTGGAACGAGTCCGCTTCCGCGATGAGCTCGGCCGACACCGAGTCCGATGCCTGCAGCTGGCCCGAGTGCCGCCGAGGACTGTTGAGGTGGAGACTGTGAGGTGGTCGTTAGCAACGGCGCTGCCGGTTTGGGTTGAATGGCGACGGCGGGCGGCGCCGGTTTCGCGTCCGGTGTGCTGAAGCCTTTGGGAAAGAGCAGTTCACCGCTTCGGCGTGTGACGCGCACCAAGAAATCAGGCCCACCCGCTGGCGCTCGGAGTGTGAGTTGTTTGCCTCCCGGTGGTACCGTCACAACGGAGCGCTCATTCTTCGAGGGGTAGCCCCCGATGGCATCGGCGATGGCCCCATTTGCAATCGCTATTCCCGGTACCCGGATGGTGAGTATGACGTTCCCATCCCCGAGGGCTTCGATGATGGCTGGGCGTGCTCGCTGCGAAGGCCCAGCCATTCGACGACGCGATTCAACGATGAGTTTGGTGGGGCCCTGGGTTTCAAAGTGTACCGCGTCACCTGAAGGGACTGCGACATACTCACTCGACCCATCATCACCGAGTTCAAGAGCGACCATGGATGGAGGCCCATCGACTGCGGCCGCGGCCAGCGTAAACAACAAAGCAAACAGCATGCGTTACTCCAACCCGTACACTTGAATTTCGTTGATTCCGGGGCCAAGCCCTTCGAAAGAGTCGGCATAAAACCGAAGGTAACGAGCGGCGACGGGACTGCTCTCTTCGGTAAAGAAACGGAGATTGGTCTCCAGTGTCCCGGTTCCGGTGGCTAGGGTGGTCGCCTCATCGCCAAAGGCGCCCGTGGGCGAGGCAACGATTCGGTAATCGGCCGTGGCCCGATTGTAGTAGCTCCGGTTGTGGGTGTTTGCCCAGCGAATTCTGAGCAGCCCAACGATGTCACCAAAGTCGAGTTCGACAAATGCGTCTTCGCCATC
>DEBL01000048.1:4438-9230 GCA_002348535.1 Deltaproteobacteria bacterium UBA2957
CGCCATCGGCGCCGAGCCACATACTGTAATCAAGCTCCGCATCCTCACGGGTGTCGTTGTCCACGGTGTTTTCGGCGGTAAACAGTGGGTTGAGGGTGGATGTGGCGCTGGCACTGGCGTCGAGGGCAAGGTTCTCGCCGATTGGGCAAGCCTCGCCGTCTGTGAAGAGATCAACGATTTCGCTGGCGCTGAGACTATCGTCGTAGACTCGAAGTTGGTCGATTTGTCCATTGAAGGCGCCAGTCAGGCCAAAATATGACCCGATGGCGACGTCTGTGGTGTTTGTGACTGGCAGAGCGCCGAATGTTGGGGTTGTGGCATCCAGCGAGCCGTCGACGTAGACGTTGATTTCCCCACCGTCGAATACACCGACGACGTGGTGCCAGTCACCATCGGTGACCCCGGTGGCGACGGCGGCCCATTCCGTTTCGTCTGCGTCCTCGAAGCCGAACAACAGGGAGTCTCCGAAAATGGCCATGCCGTACGTCGACGGGTCGCCCTTGGTGGCGATGATCTCAAGGTCGCTGCTCGGCCCGTCGCGCCGAAGCCATACTTCCATCGTGAGCGGCCCCCCTCCGGAGAGGTCCGACGTGTGAGGGATGCGCACTTGACCGCTATCGGAAACGTCCAAGGCATTTCCAAATCGGCCAATTACCCGTCCAACGTCGGAGGCGGTTCCCAGCAACTCGCTGGGTCCCCAGTCGCGAACTTCGTCGCCATCGCTTTCGTCGAAGGCCAGCAAAAGAACGGTGTCTTCGCCGCACACGTCGTTAAAGCGCACTTCGAGGTCGTCTGCATCTCCGTTGACATTGCCGGCGACATCCTCGACGCGAACTTCGAGGCGATTGAGGCCTTCCTCAAGCGGCACGTACGCGACCCAGTCCGCGTAGTTATCGCTCAAGGGTACGGCAGTGGCTCCATTTACAGACACGGCTGCGATGGCTGAGGTGTCCGTCGCGGTGCCCACTACTTTGATGTACCCGATGTCCGTTTCGACTGCGCTCGCTGGAGAGACGACGGCAGCGTCGGGTTCAAGCGTGTCCTCGTCACCGGTGCAGAATTGGGTGTCTGCATCAGCAAGGATGGCGACTTCCTCCCGACTCAATGCTCCTTCACGGATGGTGATCTCATCGAGAGCGCCCTGGAACATATCCACGCTGGCAGAGTAGGCGGGCCGCCCCACGAATAGCGCGTCGCTGTTGACACGGAGAGGCTCTAAGAGCGGTTCAGTGGCCAAGACGGCACCATCCACGTAGACCGTCATTCCTGAGTCATCGACCGTAGCCGCGTAATGGTGCCAAGCCCCGTCGCCAATCGTAGAGGATTCGCCCGCAGCGAACACGTAACTACCGCTGGCCGTGACACCGTAAAAGTACACCTCGTCTTGATAGGTCCAGAGGCTGTAGTTGTATGCGTCGCCCTTCGTTAAAATCGATCGCCAACCGCTCCCAATGTCATCCGTACGCATCCACCAATCGAGAGTGAAATCGCTCGACAGATCGAGGCTATCGTCGTCGGAAATGGTCAGAAAAGACTCGCCGTTGAACTCCAGTCCACCAAAGAATCGGCCGCCAGTCCAAGCGGGACTGGTGATGGACGCGTCGTTGCCCGCGGGGCTGCCATCAGCGGCGGCGGCGCCAGCGC
The DNA here is from genome assembly GCA_002348535.1 of Deltaproteobacteria bacterium UBA2957. GTDB lineage: Bacteria > Myxococcota_A > UBA796 > UBA796 > UBA796 > UBA796. The sequence continues at coordinate 6,083 of DEBL01000048.1, forward strand.
CCTCGTCGAGGTGTAAGATAACCACGCTGCCGTCGGCACTTAGGGTCACTGCCACGAGGTCTGCATCCGTGCTGGCGCCGTCTGAGACCGTGAGTTGCAACTCATAGCGGCCCTCGGCATCGGGGGTGAAACTGGGAGTTGAACTGTTTGCGCCAAGGATGTCTGCATCGGTGATGGCGGAACCCGCCGGGGTTTCAACGAATCGCCACAGGAATTCAAGCGACTCCCCAACGGATTCGGCACCACTGAGCTCGACTTCATCGATGTCGCACAAGATGAGGTCGCGGCCCGCATCCGCAAAAACGGTTTCGCCTCCATCGTCTCCACCGCCATCGTCTCCACCGCCATCGTCTCCATCGCCGTCCTCTCCACCGCCGTCGTCTCCATCATCATCGCCACCATCGCCGATGGCACCGTCCTCCCTCACGTTGACGATGACGTCGTCCCGGCACTCGTCAGAGCCGTCGGTCACGATTGAACGAACGGTGTACGAGCCGATTGCATCGGGTGTAAAAGGGGTAATTTTCAACGTGACTTCCGCGATCGTCGCGGTGGAACCTGTCGGCCGGTCGATAATGCGCCAGAGGTACTCAAGCGTATCGCCATCGGCGTCGGAGGTTCGGCTGGCATTGAGAAGAGTCGAGTCGCCAATGGTGACGGTCTGGTCATCTCCAGCATCGCATACAGGTGGATTGTTTGGTTCCGTTTCGACCTCGAGTGTAATGTCACTGCGGCAGGTGTCGATACCATCCGTCACAATGAGACGAATCCGGTATGTGCCAACGATATCGGGAGTGAAGGATGTGATTTTCAACGTCACTTCGTCGATAACGGCAGCGGCGCCGTCCGGTCGTTCGATGATGCGCCACTGATACACGAGAGCGTCACCATCAGCATCGGTCGTTCCGCTCGCGTCGAGCACAAAGGCTTCGCCAATCACGCCGGCGGCATCGCCGCCAGCATCGCACACCGGCGGCTCATTGCCACGGACGATCAGAACCAAGTCATCCCGGCAGTCGTCCGTACCGTCATCGACGATGAGTCGAATCACATACTCCCCAGCCACATCGGGCGAGAAGGTGGTTATTTTGAGACTGACTGCGTCAATTGTGGCCGTGGAACCCTCAGGGCGTTCAATGATTCGCCATTGGTAAACCAGCGTGTCGCCGTCTGGATCCAGTGTTCCGCTCCCGTTGAGCACCACGGCCTCACCAGTGATGGCGGTCGCATCGCTCCCGGCATCACAGACCGGTGGTTCGTTTGCTGATTCGACGACGATGTCGAGGGTTTGGTCACATGTGGCTTCGCCATCATCCGCCGTTATTTTAATGCGGTAGCTGCCCGCCACATCCGGCGTGAAGGTCGTTATTTTGAGGGTTACGGCATCGATTGTGGTGGTCGATGCCTCGGGCCGTTCAACGATGCGCCACTGGTAGATCAGCGGATCTCCGTCCGGGTCGATTGTGGCGCTCGCATCCAGAGTGACCGCTTCGCCTGCGATCAACTCGCCAGCGACTGACGCGCTGCATTCTGGTGCCCGGTTGGGCGACGTGGCTGTGATGGTAATGGTTTGCTCACATTCATCAATACCGTCTGACACACGAAGTCGAATCCGGTACTCACCAACGGCATCAGCCGTGAATGACGCCTCGATGCTCGCCGCGCTTGCAATGGTGGACACGGAACCATCGGGTCGCTCGGTGACCCGCCACTGGTAGGTGAGTGAATCCCCATCGGCGTCAAAGCTGTCACCTGCGTTAAGCACGAATGTGTCGCCTTGCACGCCTGCTTGGTCTCCACCGGCATCGCAGGACGGCGGATTGTTCACGGGAACAGGCCGAACGTCGACCACGACCCATTGGTCGCAGGAGTCCTCTCCGTCCGACACCGAAAGTTGAACCTCGTAGACACCCGCGACATCGGGCACGAACGTGACAATGCCGCTTCCATCGTCATCGAGGGTCAAGGCTGATGCCGCGGGGAGTGTGTATATCGACCACGTGAACGACAACGGGTCGTCGTCGACATCGACAGAGCCGGTTCCGTCGAGTGTCACGCTTTCGCCTAAAAACAGACTCTTGTCTCCACCCGCATCGCAGATGGGTGGTGTGTTGGGTGTGGTGTCGATGACGTCCACGGACAGGGTGGCGGAACAAAACTCCGCGCCATCTGACACGCGCAGCTGAATGCTGTATTCACCAGGAAGGTCCGGCGTAAACGTAATCTCAGCTGTGCCAGTGTCGCTCAAGACCGGTGAGGAGCCAGTCGGTTGGCCGACCACTGCCCACGCGAAAGAGAGGGGATCGTCGTTCGGGTCGTAGGCGCCCGATCCGTCAAGCAGGATACCCACTTCCATATCGGTTGAACCATCGGCCAATGCAGGACAGATGGGCGCTTGGTTCACACCCGCTTCCCCGGCGGTGATGGTCACGATATCGGCGTCGGTGTACTCCCCATCATTCACAGTGAGCTGTACAACGTATGGCCCGGGCGCATCAGCCACGAGGTTGGGCGCGGGGGCTTCCGGTTCGCTTAAAAATCCAGCGGATGCAGCCGGTCGGCTCACCAAGGCCCACGAAAATGATAACGGGTCGCCGTTGGGGTCGGAGCTGGCGGACCCATCGAGTTGGACCGCTTTGCCGGCTTCCGAAAACCGGTCCGGACCCGCATCGGCAACTGGCGGCATGTTTGCTCCGCTTCCAACCTGCACCGAAACGGTATCGGTGTCGCACGACTCCGACGGATCGCACACGGTGAGCCCCATGATAAATCGCCCCTCCACATCGGGGGAGAAGTCAGTGACGAGCGATTCGGCCAACCCATCGCCAGCGCTGCGATAGCCGCTTGCAATCGGAGCGCGGCGCACTGCCCAAGAAACAGTGAGCGGGTCGCCATCGGGGTCGGTTGATCGGGACCCATCCAGCGTAACGGCAACCCCAACACTGGCTGAAACTTGGTCTGGCCCCGCGTTTGCGACAGGCGCTCGGTTCGTGATGGGTCCCTCAACGGCGGTTAGCTCGGCTGAGCATTCTTCGGACGACAAGATGCCATCAGAGACAACCAAGCCCACACGGTAGGTGCCAGATTGGTCCGCTTGAAAGGCTGTTGATGGCGCAGTGGCGTCGAACAGGACGCCCGGGCGCTCATC
>DEBL01000272.1 GCA_002348535.1 Deltaproteobacteria bacterium UBA2957
CCCAGCATTCACTAAAGCCTGTTCGTACCGAACAAGCATCGGAAGTGCAGCCAGGTCATCGGTCGCGGCCTTGACTGACTCACGGTAAATGGTCAGCGCCTCCTCCGTCGCCCCAGCATCAATCAACGCATCGGCTCGTCCAACCTCGTCGAAATCCGGAAGCTGGCGGAAGATGTCGTTGATTGCATCGGTCCGACCCAGTTCACAATACAGCCGTACAAGCGCATCAAACGCCTTCCCGCGGTGTCTGGTCCTTTCAAACGCCATCCGGTAGTACTTGATCGCTTTCTCATTGGCCTCATCGTTCTCAAACAGGTGGCCCGCTAACAGCGCGTGCATGTTGGAGACAGTGGAGTCCGATTCGTTCGATGCGAGCGCGGCGTGTGCCGCCGCCAGACCATCGCGATTCGCCATTCGGGTGAGGCTGCGCTCCAATCCGTGATGGCCTTCGGTGCTTTCTGGGTTGTCTTTGGTCACTGCCCGCCAGGCGCTGCTGACCCGTTTGTGGTCTTCGGAGGTAGACTCCAACAGTCTTGCGAGGCCGGCGATGTCCCCATCCGCATGCAGGGCCGCCTCCGCGAGAGCCCAGAATTCCATCCCTACAGACAGCTTGGCCATCGCCCCATACGGGCGCGGCCCGACAGATGCCTCGAGGACGCGAGTGATGGCGCGTGAGGCCGTTTGCTTGTCGCCGATATCCGCCGCCAACTGCGCGATTCGCACGGTGAGTGTGGTGCGCTCTGCGGGATCTTCCGTGGCGTTTCGGATCCGCCGGGTCACGGCTAAAAGGCGGGCGTCGTCTGCGTGCGCCAACGCGTCCCGCTCCAACAGCGCCAATGCCCCCGGATGAGAAGGGTTGAGGTCAAGCACTTCCGCGGCGACGGCTTGGGCATCGCCACAGTTTCCCTGCATCGACGCGTATGCGGCCTGCAGCAAGGTCCACTCTCGATGGCGCCCCTCCAGTCCGTTCGATGCGGTCCGCGCGAGGTCGTACACCGTGGGCCAATTTCGAGTTCGAACCGACACGTCCCGAAGCAGCGCGTTGACCAGTCGGTTGTGTGGGTCGAGCTCCATGCACCGTCCAAGAGTCCTCGCCGCGCGTTCTGGATCGTTGAGTGCATCAACCATCAGTCGAGCCGCAGCATAGCCAGCCGCCACGCGGTCACTCAAACTGGGAAGGCTTTCAGACGCATGCAATAGCGCGTCCACGACGTCCTCCGTCGAACCGTTGCCTCGAGCATTCTGCAGCCATCCATCGATGGCGGCAGGCTGCAGCGCCGACACTTCGGCAGCCTTTCTGTATGCCTCAACCGCTTCGTCCTTTCGCTCAAGCTCGCGATCAAGGATCGACCCGATGGTCCATAGCAAACGAGTGACTCGTTCCGAATCCTGTGTTTCGGCTACGGCGTCGCGGAGGCGCTCAACTGCCGCTTGATGCTGGCCCGCCCGACGAAGGCATCGAACCTCGGCCTCACGGGCAATTTGCAGCTCAGGGTCAGCCGTCCGCGCGGCTGCATACGCTTCGGCGGCGGCAATAGGCTTATCCATTGAATGCTCGAGCACCTCCGCGAGTCGAAAGCGAAGCATGCCACCGACGGAGTTGTTCGCCTCCTGTGCGATAGCTTTTTCAAGCAATCCGACAGCGCCTTCACCTCGACTGGCCTGCACTAAGAGATCGGTCGCCAAGCTCACAGCCGGCAAACAGGTGGGGTCGGCGTTGAAGGCCTCCGTAAGCTGAGCAATGGCCCGATCGGGTTCCCCTGCGATGCTCTCGCCCACCAACAAAAGCGTCGCGGCCCGTGCGGCGCCGGCCTGTGTTTTGGCCTCCGCAACACGCGCCTCGTACGTCCCCGAAGAATCTTCCCGTCGCTCAAAGTGGGCAGCAGCCTCCCGGAAAATGCTGGCCGCACTCCCCTCGCTCCCCGCCATCGCTGTTCGGTAGAGGTTGTCGGCAATCTCTGCGTTTTCTGCGCTCGCGGTTCGCGCCGCCGCCTCGAGCCAGAACTGCTTGTTCGGCCCGCCAAGGGTGTCCGCATGCGCCGTATACAGGTCGACAAGGGCATTGCCGTCACCGTGGTTCTTGGCCACCCGGATGCGGGCAAGAAACGCATCCATATACGACGGAGCGTGGACCAAGGCGTCCGAATACGATGCGGCGGCACCGGCAACGTCGCCAAGTTCAACTTCCCGAATTCGACCCTCCTCCACCTTGCAGCGAGCCGCCCGTGGTCCCGAACTTAAGCGCGCCATTTCGGCCAAAACTGAGGTCAGGGGCTTCCAGTCTTGCCTGCGATAGTGAAGCTCGCGCAGAAGCCGGAGTGAAAACCAGTCGGATTGGATGGAGTTGGCTCGGTTGAGCAAATCGACTGCGGCCGCATCGTTGTTGAGATGATTCCGTTCCACAATGGCCGCATCTTGTAGCGCCTCAATCGCGGCTGCGCCGTCGCTTCCATTCGCTCGGTCTACTAAGATGTCACGCAATTCCTCGAACCGCCCCTGGCTTGCCACGACATCCGCGTACCCTTTGGGCAGCGCAGCCGCTGAAACACCGGATGCTACAGCTTGATCGAACAGGGTTGCCGCGCGTTCCCAATTTCCCACCCGAGCAAGCTGGATTTGTGCCGCGTTCAAGAGGAGGTCTGCCCGCTCGCTCGGCTTAACATCACGCGCCGCGGCCACGAGCGCCTTCGAGGCTTCGGCCCAGCGGGACTCCTCGCCTTCGGGAATACTGTACCGGAGCACCCCACATTCATCGGCTGAAATCGGAGTCTCCTCGGCGGGTGGTGACGGCGCAGGCACTGGCTTGGGTGGCGCAATTTCCTCGCTTGGGTCCAGCCGAGACACGGGTTCGCGGCTGCCACCGACCTCTCGGGGG
>DEBL01000042.1 GCA_002348535.1 Deltaproteobacteria bacterium UBA2957
TGACCCGTTCTTCGGGATTCTCCAGTGCCGACTGGGCTGGGGTCTGCTGGCCCGTGGCGATCGCGTCGGTGCCACACAATCGGCCCACCTTGCCATCGACCTATTGACGGCGCACGGGAATCGCGCACGACTCGCCGAGGCCCACCACCTCGCGGCACTTCTGGCGCTCGGCCGCGGCCAGCCCAGAGCCGCTCGAATGATGCTCGATCCACTCATATCGACTGCGCGGAGCTTCTCGTTTACCAACCTCGAGATGCTCGGCTCGTCATTGAAGCTGCGCGTCGCGGCGGCGATGGGCGACACCACTGCAGCGGCCGAAGCGCTTCGCTCTCCATCAAACTCGCTGGAACATCCGACGGCAGACTGGCGGCTTGCATTGTCGAGGTGGAACCGTACCCAACGGAAGCAGAGTGATGCACTGGATTCAACCACGATGCTGAATCCACGGAATCCAGCGGAGGTTTTTCTGGCCATCGAAGGCGCTCGCTTGCGGCTCGTCACTGCACGCTTCAGCGAAGCAGCACACCATATTGAGTCGGCGATCAAGATGTGTCAGAAGCGCGGTTACTCTGAGTTGCTGACGCTGGCACGGGTGGTTCATGGTGCGATCGACCTCAATCAAGATGAGTTCTGGCGCGCCGCCCTGATTCAAGCGAGCGCGAGCCCATGGGTTGAACTCTCGATGACGGGAATCGCCATGCAGGGTCGTCGTGCGCTTCGCGAGGGCGATCGCGATACTGCACGCGCACACTTCGCTACCCTCTTGCGCCGCGCAGACCACCTCGACCATCACTACCACCGAGTCGTGGCGAATGAAGCGCTGGTCGACCTCTAAACGGGACGGTAGGTCGCTTGGGCTGGAACCGACACGAGCCGATCCTCTTCAAGAATGTAGCCACTGAGGCGGCCTCCGTACACGCAGCCTGAATCCAACCCCAAAGTGTGTGGGCGCCGGTCCTGAAGCCCCCGTGCGGCGTCGTGGCCATACACCACCAAGTCTGAACCCCGGTACACCTCCCACCAGAAGGGGTGTTCCTTCGATGAATCATCGGGCCACCTGCGCAATCGAGTGGCCTGAATTTCCGTCGTCTCCCCCTCCGGGTTCAACCCGGCATGCACAGCTACCCATCCTCCACCTCGAATGAGCAGTGGAAGCGACTTCAGCCAATCCAACGCATCGATGGGTACCCGGGGAGGCTGCGTCGAGGCAGCACCAATCACAGCAAGGTCATGATTCCCCAACACCGCTTCGCAGCGCCATTTCTGAATCAGGGCCCACGTCTTCTGGGGCATTGGACCTTTATTGAACACATCACCAAGCAAGATCACTCGGGTGGGCTGCACTGCATCCAGCAGCATCTCCAGTTCAACGGCGCAGCTATGGACATCGCCCACGAACAACGTACGAAGCATTGCCCTACGTTAGGGAATGCAGTTGCTGAAGGTTCACGACCTTTAGTTCGCCTGCACGCTGGGACCGAATCGCCGTGACCGCCGCCATCGCCGCTCGCATCGTCGTGATGCACGGCACACCGAAGCGAAGACCTGCGAGACGCATCGCTCGCTCATCGTACACACTCTTTTTCCCGCTTGGCGTATTGATCATCAGCTGAATGGCCCCATTGCGAACGTGATCGACAATGTCGGGTCGCCCTTCCTTGACCTTAAAAGCAACCTCACAGGGTATGCCCGCCTTCTCGAGCGCAGCAGCCGTCCCGCGAGTCGCCCACAGCTTGAACCCCATCGAATCCAACGGACCGGCCAACTCGGCAACCAAATGCTTGTCTCGGTCGCACAGGGAAATAAACACGCCTCCCTCGTCGGGGAGAGCTTGCCCGGCGGCCGAAAGTGCTTTCGCATAGGCCTCTCCGAAGCTCCGACCGATTCCCATCACCTCCCCGGTGCTGTGCATCTCGGGCCCCAACAACACGTCGTTCATGTCGAACCGACCCCACGGGAATACTGGCGCCTTTATGAAGTAGGTGCCCGCCAGTGCGAGCGGCGGAAGCGGACCCAACTCGGAGAGCTTCTTGCCGAGACAGAGGAAGGTGGCAAGCCGCGCAAGGGGCACGCCTCGCGCCTTCGAGACATACGGAACCGTGCGGCTGGCGCGGGGATTGATCTCGATGACGTACACCTCATCTTGATAGACGGCGAACTGCACGTTCATCAGGCCGACCACTCCAAGCCGCAAGGCCGAACGAGTAGCCACATCGATCATTTCTTTCTGGTTGGCTGGAGATAGCACCACGGGAGGAATGACACACGCCGAGTCGCCGGAGTGCACACCGGCTTCCTCGATGTGTTCCATGATGCCCGCAACATAGACCGATTCCCCATCGCAAAGAATGTCGACGTCATACTCGACGGCGCCACCGAGAAAGCGGTCAAGAAGGACAGGATGATCTTCAGAAACCTCGAGCGCCTCATCGAGGGCGGCCTTGAAGTCATCTTCGTCGTAGCAAATCGCCATGGCTCGCCCACCCAGCACATACGATGGACGGACAAGCAGGGGAAACCCCAGCTCCTCCTTGGCAGCAATGGCTTCGGTCCGGTCGTGCGCCATCGCCCCCTGAGGCTGGCGAATATTCAACTCGTTCATCAATGCATTGAACCGTTCTCGGTCTTCGCAAAGGTCGATGGCATCGGCCGGCGTTCCTAAAATTGGACCAATCTTGTGGCTAAGCTTCAGCGGCGTCTGCCCACCAAACTGGAGAATCACGCCCTTCGGCTTCTCATGGCCCAATACGTTCTGTACGTGCTCTGCGGTGATCGGCTCAAAGTAAAGTTTGTCGGAGGTGTCGTAATCCGTCGAGACCGTCTCGGGATTGTTGTTCACCATGACGCTGGTGAAGCCTGCATCTTGCACTGCGAAGCTTGCGTGACAACAGCAGTAGTCAAACTCGATGCCTTGCCCAATCCTGTTGGGACCATTGCCGAGTATGATCACGCGTTCGTTGTCGGCTCCGCCCGACTCGCACTCTTCTTCGAACGTGGAGTAGAGATAGGGAGTAAAGCTCTCGAACTCCGCGGCGCACGTGTCGACTCGCTTGAAGACCGGCATGATTCCATCCGCTTCACGGCGTGCACGGACCGCTCCTTCATCTGTTCCGAGGATCCGAGCCAAGAACGAGTCTGGCATGCCCAAGCGCTTGGCGCGCCGCAGTTCGACGGGCGACACATCTTCCAAGAACCGTCCGTCGAGTTGCTCCTCGCAGCCGATGATGGTGTTCATTTCATACATAAACCATCGATCAATACCGGTAAGCCTGTGAACATCCGAGGGGTCCCAGCCCCGCCGCAAGGCCTCAAACAAGGCCGGCATGCGATCCGGAGTTGGAATCGCGAGTCGCTCGCGTATTTCTTGATCGGTCCACTGCCGGGCGTCCGGATACCCGCCTTCCAGAGACGAGATGGCTTTCAGCAAGGCCTCGGCGAATGTACGACCAATTCCCATGGCCTCACCGACGGACTTCATCGCTGTGCCGAGGTTTCGACTGGCGCCATGGAACTTCTCGAAGTTCCATCGGGGGAACTTCACGACCACGTAGTCGAGCGTCGGTTCGAAGCATGCAGGCGTCTTCTTGGTGATGTCGTTGTCGATCTCGTCGAGCGTCAACCCGACCGCCAGTTGCGCTGCGATTTTTGCAATCGGGAAGCCTGTAGCCTTGGATGCCAACGCGGAGGACCGGCTGACGCGAGGGTTCATCTCGATGACAACGATGTCGCCGTTTTCAGGATTCACCGCAAACTGCACATTGGAGCCACCGGTCTCCACACCGACAGCGCGCATCACACCAATTCCCACATCACGCAGCGCCTGATACTCGCGATCTGTAAGTGTTTGAGATGGAGCGACCGTAATGGAGTCCCCGGTGTGAACGCCCATCGGGTCAAAGTTTTCGATGGAGCAAATCACAATCACGTTGTCGTTGAGATCGCGCATCAACTCGAGCTCAAATTCTTTCCAGCCCAGAATGCTTTTCTCAATCAGGAGTTGACTTGTAGGGGACAGGTCCAGACCCCGCATCACGATGTCGCGGAACTCATCCACGTTGTATGCAACGCCACCGCCTTCACCACCGAGGGTGAACGACGGGCGAATGATCGCAGGAAGGCCTACGACGTCAAGAAGCGCCTCCGCCTCAGCATAAGAATGCGCAACCCCTGAAGGGGGAACCCCGTAGCCCTCCTCGATCATTTTTGCCTTGAACAGTTGCCTGTCCTCTGCCAGTTCGATCGCCGCTGGTCGTGCGCCGATCAACTCCACGTCAAACTCATCGAGGATTCCAGCCTTGCTGAGATCCATCGCGAGGTTCAGAGCGGTCTGACCGCCGACCGTCGGCAGCAAGGCATCCGGCTGCTCAAGCTCGATGACCTGCCGCGCGGCATCGACGGTCAGTGGCTCGATGTACGTCGAATCGGCGGTTGATGGATCTGTCATGATCGTTGCAGGATTGCTGTTGAGCAACACCACGCGATAGCCAAGCGCACGCAGGGCTTTGCAGGCCTGAGTACCCGAGTAGTCAAACTCGCACGCTTGGCCAATCACGATCGGGCCTGACCCGATCACCATGATGGTCTTGAGGTCCGTTCTCCGGGGCATCGGGTCTCCCGTGTTTACTGGCCCCCAAGATGGGGCCGACAGGCGCCTGCTAACGGGTTTCGAGCGTTCGATCTACGGCGCACGCAGGAACCTTCGGATTGCGCCATTAAAGGCCTCCGGATCTTCCACATTGGGGCTGTGACCGATGCCTTCGAGAAGCATCAATTCCGCATTGGGGAGGTGCGACACAAGCATCTCCGCATTGATCACAGGACTGAGCGCATCGTCGGTTCCGTGCAACACCAACACCGGGCATTCAATGGCAGCGATCTGATCGCCCATGTCAAAGCTGTCCCACGCTTCCCACTGTCGAGCAATTCCGATTGGATTCGATGGATACCGTGCACGCCATCGAGACAGGCTGATGATTCGTTCTGGGTATTTCTCAACATACGCGCGCCCAAACAACAGCGGAGCGATCGTTTTGGCCCATACCTCTTGCCCCGCTCCGGTCGCCAATCGAAGCGAACCGTGAGCGTCTGCGTTGCCTTGATGATGGAGTGACCCGCCTGCGCTGGTTCCACCAATCACCATGCGGCGCACGCGCTCGGGCCATCCCGCAGCCAGTTGCTGGAGCACCCGTCCCCCAAAGCTCAGCCCCACGAAGTCCACGCACGCGGCGCCCACCTCATCAAGGACCCGCACCATGTCGGCGGCAAAATCAGCCATGTGCACCGGCGCATCCACCACATCCGATCCGCCGACCCCTCGGTGGTCAAAGGTGAGCACCCGATGATCGCGTGAGAAGTCGCGAACTTGGAGCGTGAAGGCCGCCTGAGCGCCACCGAGTCCGTTGACGAACACGACCATGGGTGCGTCCTCGGGCCCCGTGAGACTGTACGCCAAATGGGGCGCGGATTGTGTTCGAGGCATTAGCGTTCGTACCCTAAGTTGGGGCTCAGCCAGCGTTCGGTTTCCTGCACCGACTGGCCGGTCCGTTCCGCATAGTTCTCCACTTGGTCACGGTCAATCTTACCAACCCCGAAGTAGCGCGATTCGGGGTGCGCGAACACCCACCCTGAAATGCTGGACGCAGGCGAAATCGCCATCGATTCAGTGAGAGACACTCCCAGCGCAACTTCTGCATCAAGCAGGTCGAAGATGATGCGTTTTGACCGATGGTCCGGGCAGGCCGGGTAACCGGGTGCCGGCCGGATTCCGCGGTACTGCTCGTTGACCAGCCGATCCCGATCGAGGGACTCGTCCGGACTGGTCCCCCACAGTTGCGTTCGAACCAGCCAGTGCAGTCGCTCAGCGCTTGCCTCCGCAAGTCGATCCCCGAGGGACTGTATCAAGATGGCTTCCATATCGTTGCCGCCCTCTCGCAGTTGCGAAGCGGTTTCATCCACACCCCTCGAAGCCGTCACACAGAACGCTCCAATCCAATCTGGGGTTCCGCGGGGCGCTACGAAGTCTGACAACGCAACATTGGCCCCTCGCGCCCCCTTGTCGGCTTGCTGACGCAGCGTAGGCAGTCGAGCGAGAACCATGGACCGCGTCTCGTCCTCATAGATTTCAATGTCATCGCCCACGGAGTTGGCGGGAAACAGCCCCACGACGGCCCGAGGCCTCAAGAAGTGCTTTCGCTCGGCCCAATCCAACTGTTCGTTGGCCTGCCGAAACAAGTCCGTAGCCGCCGGGCCCATTTCAGGATGCTTCAAAATTCCTGGGTAGCGGCCCTTCAACTCCCACGTGTAGAAGAAGGGTGACCAGTCAATAAAGGGGCGCAGGTCGAGCACCGATTGGTCAATGGTGTGCACACCCGGCTGGCGAGGCTTGACTGGGGCGAACTCAAGCTGCAACCGATTGCCTCGGGCAGCCTCGATGGGTGCTCTCTTCCGCCATGCGGCCTTTTCAGCACGGCTCCTCCGCACGGATTCGAGTTCCTCAGCAACATCCACAACGAACTGTTGTCGCATGGTGTCGCTGACCAATTTCCCGACGACGCCAACGGCACGCGACGCGTCGAGAACATGCACAACAGGGGATGATCGCCTCGGATCAATTTTGATGGCCGTGTGAACCTTTGAGGTCGTGGCTCCGCCGATCAACAACGGCAGGTCGATATCGAGCCGTTCCATCTCCGATGCAACATGCACCATCTCATCAAGGCTCGGCGTAATGAGTCCTGACAGACCCACGATGTCCACGGATTCGCTCTGGGCAACCTCAAGAATCTTTGCCGCCGGAACCATCACGCCAAGGTCAATCACCTCGTATCCGTTGCACTGCAACACAACGCCGACGATGTTCTTGCCGATGTCATGCACATCGCCTTTTACGGTGGCAAGAAGCACACGGCCCTTTCCAGTCGCTCCGGTCTGTTCCTGCTCCAAATACGGCAACAGCACACCGACGGCGCGCTTCATGACCCGAGCACTCTTGACCACCTGGGGAAGGAACATTTTGCCAGCACCGAACAGGTCGCCGACGACATTCATACCGGCCATCAACGGGCCCTCGATTACATCAAGGGGTCTGTCCAACTGTTGCCGCGCCTCTTCGGTATCCGCATCGATGAATCGGTCGATACCGTGAACCAAGGCGTGTCGAATTCGGTCGGCGACCGGCGCATCGCGCCATGCCAAGTCTTCGGTCTTTTTGCGGCTCGTACCCTGAAACTGGTCGGCCATATCCAAGAGCCGTTCCGTTGCATCCGGACGTCGGTTGAGGACAACATCCTCGACCCGAGTCCGCAACTCGGGGTCGAGCTCATCCACAACGGCGAGTTGGCCGGCATTCACAATCCCCATGTCCATGCCCGCTTCAATCGCATGGTAGAGAAACACCGAGTGCATCGCTTCGCGGACCGGATTGTTCCCACGGAACGAGAAGCTGAGGTTGCTGACACCGCCGCTGATGCGTACCCCGGGCAACTCGGACTTGATTCTCCGTACGGCCTCAATGAAGTTCACACCGTAGGCATTGTGAGCCTCGATGCCAGTCGCCACCGCGAAGATGTTCGGATCGAAAATGATATCGCGAGGTGCGAAGCCCACCCGCTCGGTCAACAAGCGGTAGGCCCGAGTGCAGATTTCCACCTTGCGCTCCACCGTCTCGGCTTGTCCTTGCTCATCGAACGCCATCACGATTACGGCAGCCCCGTACCGTCGAATCACCTCAGCCTGTTCCAGAAATGTGGCCTCTCCTTCCTTGAGCGAGATGGAGTTCACGATCCCTTTGCCCTGCATGCAGCGCAGCCCCGATTCGATGATTTCGAACCGCGAGCTATCAAGAACGATGGGCACCCGACAAATGTCCGGTTCTGCGGCGAGCAGGCTCAGAAAGTGTTGCATGGCTGCAACTCCATCGAGCAGTCCTGCATCCATGTTCACATCGATCAACTGTGCCCCGTTCTCAACTTGCTGGCGCGCGACCTGAAGCGCCGTTTCGTAGTCGTCGGCCTCAATCAACTTTCGAAACCGAGCCGATCCGGTAACGTTGGTCCGCTCACCGATGTTCACAAACAGCTGATCTGGGCCTCCAATGTCAACCGCCTCGAGCCCTGAAAGCTGGAGGGTGTCGGGCTGTGCCGGCACGCTACGGGGAGGCGCGCCTCGCACCGCCTCGGCGATCGCCGAGATGTGTGCTGGCGTGGTTCCGCAGCATCCACCAACAATGTTGATCAACCCGGACTGGGCCCATTCACCGACGTGCTTGGCCATCATTTCGGGCGTCTCGTCGTACCCCCCCAACTCATTTGGCAGCCCCGCATTGGGATGGACGCTTATGCTGGTATGGGCAATCCGAGAGAGTGCTTCAACGTAAGGTCGGAGCATGTCGGCGCCGAGTGCACAGTTCAATCCAACCGCAACGGGGTTGGCGTGCTGGACAGACACCCAAAATGCCTCTGTGGTTTGCCCGGACAGGGTTCGACCACTGGCGTCGGTAATCGTTCCGGAAATCAGGGTCCCCGGCCGGTCAGACTCCGGCAGCGATTGCACCACCTGTTCAATGGCGTACAGCGCAGCCTTCGCATTTAGGGTGTCGAACACCGTTTCAACCATCAGTAGATCGGCCCCGCCTTCGAGCAGCCCTTCCACGGCATCGGTGTATGCGTCCACCAGTTCCCGAAAATCCACGTTTCGAAAGCCGGGCTTTTCGACATCTGGACTCAAGGACGCCGTTCGATTGGTGGGACCAATGACACCCACAACCCAGCGTGCGGACCCCGTCTCCGCTTCGACCGTATCCGCCGCTGCCCTTGCCAAGCGAGCCGCCTCGACATTGATTTCACGGCTCACCTCCGCAAGATCATAGTCTTCCATCGAAATTGAGTTCGCGCTGAACGAGTTGGTCTCGATTAGGTCTGCGCCGGCGCGCAGGTACTCGAGGTGGACCTGAAGAATCAAGTCGGGTTGGCTCAGGACAAGCACGTCAAGCGCGCCTTTGAGGTCGGCGGAATGGTTTGCGAATCGCTCGCCGCGGAAGGCCGCTTCTTCGAGACGATGCTGCTGAATCATGGTGCCCATGCCGCCATCGAGAACCAAAATGCGTTGGCTCATCGCAGTTCGAAAAGCTTGGACTCGCTCCGATCGGTTTGTCATAGTCTGCGCCACACCCTGCTCGCCTCACGTGAGTTGTCTTTCATTTGCTACGCCGCCCGAGTCAGCCGCAGCAAGGTGATCTCGGATTGCACGCCCACCCGCATGGGAGGACCCCAGTATCCCGTGCCCGTATTCACATAGACCCAGCCCTTCCCGAATGCATTGAGGCCGCGGTCAAAGACATGAGCAAACCGCACCACGAGGTTCCACGGAAACATCTGACCCCCGTGTGTGTGGCCGCTGAGTTGCAAATCGAACTCCAGCGGTTTCGCAGCCTTGCAGCTGTTCGGCTGGTGCGCGAGGAGGATCCGAACATCATGGTCGGGCGCCCCGGCCATCGCCGCCGCGGGGTCCGAGGCGTGAGACGGAATGATGCGACCCGCTTTGAGGTCCGTCACACCCGCCACCAACAGACGCCCGTTGCCATGCTGCACGAGTTTGTGTTCGTTTAGCAGCACGGTCGCTCCAAGTTCCGCCATTCGTGTACACCACGAGCGCGCCCCTGAGTAATACTCATGGTTACCCGTCACAAAAAACACGCCATCGGGTGCCTCAAGGTCTTGCAGCGGGTTTACCCCGGGACTCAAATGTTCGACCGAACCGTCCACGAGGTCTCCCGTCAGCGCCACCAAGTTTGGGCGCAGAGCGTTCACCGCGCCCACCACAGTCCTCGTGAAATTCTCCCCGATGGTGGGCCCGACATGGAGGTCCGATACCTGAGCAATGAGGTAGCCTTCCAAGCTTTCGGGCAAGTCATCGATTGGAACATCAACCGGGACCACCGTTGGCCTGCGACGAGCCGTTCGAATCCCCCATGCCCCGGCGGCACCGGACGCCAGCAGAACGCCCCAACTGACTGCTCCCCGCAGGAACGTGCGACGGGACTCATCGATATCGGCAGCGAAGGCAACCGATAAAATCCCCAGTTCACCGAGGATGAGGCCGGTGAACGTCAACGAAAACAGCCCCATGCCCACATACACGAACCAAAAAAAGGGTGTGGTGAGCGGCGTCGGGCCAACCGACCTCATGATGCCAAAGCTCGCGAAAATGGAGACGAAATGGAGAATCAACAAGCCCCACACCCACGGGCTTATCGATGGGGTCACCGCACTAGAGATTCGCAAACCGACGAACGCATAGGCGGACCCAAATATCCCCAACGCAACCGCAAAAAACGCCATCAGTCACCGGCCCCTTCAGGCGCCTAAGCCCGCCACTTTTAGAAACCGCTTCACCACCAAGTGGGCCGAATCATGCGGTCCCGGACTGGCCTCCGGGTGGAATTGCACTGCGGCGATCCGGAGCGTCTCGTGCTTGAATCCCGCGAGGGTCTGGTCGTTGAGGTTGATGTGAGTGGTGACGCCACCCGCTGCCTTTATCCCCTCGGGGTCGACGCAAAACCCGTGGTTCTGGCTTGTAATCTCGACGCGACCCGTCTCAAGGTCCCGTACCGGATGATTGGCGCCCCGGTGTCCGAATCCTAACTTGAAGGTTTTAGCGCCCAGCGCGCGGCCGAGGAGTTGATGGCCAAGGCATATGCCCACGATGGGTTTTGTCCCGACTACCTTCTTCACCTCGCCAACCATGCCGTCCAGCGCGGCAGGGTCACCCGGCCCATTGCTCAAAAACACGAAGTCGTTGCCGTCCATCCAATCCTCTGCGGTGCTGTTCCATGGGAACACTTCGACGCGAAGACCCGATTCCTTCAGAAGCCTCAAAATATTCGATTTCACACCGCCATCGACCACAGCCACTGAACCAACCGGTGTTGCAGGATCGGCGTAAAGGTAGCGCCCCTTCGTGGAGACAACCTCCGCCAAGCCTCGCCCAGACATGCCCGGCCAAGCGGCCAGACGTTCGGCGAGTTCGTCTCGGCTTGTGCCGTCGGTGGATATCGCAGCCTTCATGGCCCCTTTATCGCGAATGTGTCGCACAAGAGCTCGCGTGTCGATCCCCTGAATGCCGGGGACACCCGCTTCGCGGAGGTATCGGTCGAGGCCTTCCGTTCCGCGGTGATTCGAGTAGCGACGCGAGAGTTCGCGAACCACAAATCCGCTCACCCACACCTTGCTGCTCTCGGGATCGTCGGTGTTTACGCCATAGTTTCCGACATGCGGAACCGTCATGGTCACAATCTGATCGCAGTAAGACGGGTCCGTTAGAACTTCTTGGTACCCGGTCATTGCTGTATTGAACACGACCTCTGCGACCCGGGTCGTCCGTGAACCGAACGCCTCGCCCGCAAAGGACCTACCATCTTCCAACAAGAGAATTCCGCCCACTTGGCCTCCCGCGGGCGTTTACCCCGTCTTACCTTGTTACGCGAGCCCAGAGGTGGAGGTTCACGTGGCCAAAGACAACATCAATGCTGTACGCAACATCGGTATCGCCGCTCATATCGATGCAGGAAAAACGACGCTCACCGAACGAGTCTTGTATTACACAGGAGCCAGCCACAAAATCGGCGAGGTGCACGATGGGCAGGCCACCATGGACTACATGGCCGAAGAGCAAGCCCATGGGATCACAATCACGAGCGCCGTCACGCAGTGCCCGTGGAACGACCACCTCATCCAGATCGTCGACACGCCCGGACACGTGGATTTCACCATTGAAGTCGAACGCGCCATGCGTGTGCTCGACGGCGCAGTCATTGTGATCGACGCAGTTCACGGTGTCGAACCCCAGACCGAGACCGTGTGGCGTCAAGCCAACCGGTTCGACATCCCGCGGGTGATCTTTATCAATAAAATGGACCGCCCCGGTGCCGATTACGATCGCTCGATGGAGACGATTGCCAAGCGGTTGGGCGGCAATCCTGTACCGATCTGCGTGCCGACAGACGAAAACACCGTGGTGGACCTCGTTCATGGGCGCGTCTACTCGTTTTCGGGTGACCGAGGAGAAACCGTGACCACCGAGGCCCTCAATGAGGACCTTCGAACCGCGACCGAATCGCACCGCGAGACCATGTTGCTGAGCGCAGCGGAATACGACTCCTCTCTCGAAGACGTTGTCTTGGAGGGAGGCGATGCGGACCCCGATCTGGTTTGGGCCGCGCTCAGGAAAGGAACCATTGCCGGCGACATCCAGCCCTGCTTCTCCGGTTCAGCGCTGCGGAACTGGGGTGTCCAACCCTTACTCGACGGCATCCTCGCTCTCCTGCCTGCGCCGAAAGACCGGCCACCCACCAAGGGCATCGAGGTAAAGAACGACTCAACGGAGTTGATCGAGATGGAGGACGGTGGTCCACTCGCGGCGCTGGTATTCAAGGTCCAGTTGTGGGACGGCCGACGCCACGTTTTTGCTCGAATCTATCGCGGCACATTGAGTGCAGGTGATAAAGTTCGGGTTGCAGGAACAACAACCGATGAGCGAGTCGCCCGCATCTTTGACGTGAATGCCGGATCGAAGAAACGCATCGATACAGCCCGTGCCGGACAGATCGTTTTGTTGGCCGGGCTCAAGCATGCGACAACCGGCGACACCTTGTGCCGAGCGGAACACGAGGTGCTGCTGACGCGCATCGAGAGTCGCGCACCGGTGCTTGGCCTCGCGATCGAGCCCGAGAGTTCCCGCGACGAAGAAAAGCTGCTCGACGTAATTGAGAAGGTCTGCGAGGAGGACCCCACACTCAAGTTCAACGAGGACGAAGAAACCGGACAGCGAATCCTCTCAGGGATGGGTGAGTTGCACCTCATGATCGTATTTGAGCGGATTCAACGCGAGTTTGGGCTCAGTGTTCGGGCCGGTAAGCCAAGGGTCGTGAGTCGTGAGACAGTTCTTAAAGCGGGCATCTCTGACACCACCCTCGACCGCGTCATTCGACTGAGCGCCGATGAAACCTCGGTCTTGAAGGCCCGAGTTGTGGCACGGTGCACCCCCCTTGAACGCGGTTCTGAAGTCACCACATCACTCGAGGGCCTGACGGTTCTCCCCGAGGGCACCGAACTCCATCGCACTCAGCTTGAGGCTGTGGAGTTGGGCCTCGCGGACGGGGTGAGCGCCGGGCCGATCGAAGGCTCAGCGCTCCAAGATGTTTCGGTCCGAATTGACACCATTGAGCTGTTCGGCGAAAGCAGCACTGCACAGGCCTTGCGCATCGCCGTTGCCCAGTCCGTTCGAGAGGCGATTCGCGACGGCAATGCGGCCATCATGCGTCCGCTAATGAAGGTCGCCGTTGTCGTGCCGAACGAACAGATGGGTGGTGTTCTGGGCGACCTTCAGGCGCGCCAAGCCATCATTTCGGGCACCGAGCAAGAGGCCAACACGGCTACCATTCATGGCGAGTGCGCGCTTGAGCAGCTGCTTGGTTACACGACGGACTTGCGGTCCATGACCCAAGGTCGAGGGCAATTCACAATGGAGTTCGCCCGTTTCGACGTTGGCTAAAGTGGCTTGAACAACCACGGCTTCTCCACCACGTTCGGGGGGCTTCTGTCGGAGACTTGGAGGCGGACGGGCTCATTGCGGTCCACCGTAAGGTCGCCCGCGAACAACAGAGTGTGCGACTCCGCTGACCGAACTTCGATCGCTCGTCTGCCGACCTCCAGCTTCGCCGCTCGCTCCGTGCTGCCCGCCGGGAGTGTAACCACCACCATCCCGTCCTCGTAGATCACGATTGCGCCGCCATCGGTCTTGTAAAACACCACATCGCCAACAATCACATCCGGCTTCACGATTCGCTGCTGCGGAGCACTGACCTGACCGAAGCTCACCCCTGCCTTGGCACCGTACGTGAGCGACCGTACCCCGCTGGCTGCCGCCCCCGCGGCCAATCCCGCCACGCCGGACCCCGTCACAATCGACGTGACCTGACCCGCACTCGGCACGCGGGAAGTCGCCCCCCGGAGCGAGTCGTCTCCATCGGAAGAGGATGTCGATGAACTCGACCTCGATGGCTCCGTCGCAACCGAGGGAGCCAATGGAACGGGGCGGATTCCAACCGGTGCAGATTGAGCACCCGACACCTCAAAGGCTTGGCCTCGAGACCACCGGATGCGAATATCGGAGCCGTCCGCGACTGCAATTCGCTCCGAATGGATCGGTACACCATTGAGCTCGCGGATGGCGAGCGTGCGTGTCCCGGACTCGATGTGCGGAATTGCACAGCGCAGGGACCCCACTGGAGCCGGAACCAACACTCCATCCAAGTAGACTTGAACGGGCTCCGCCGTACTGACCACCATACGCGATGCCGCATCCGCTTGAACGCCAAACACCAGCCCTGCCATCACGCCCAGCCACACACGCACGCATCCCATTACAGTGCGCGCTTCACGGAGTAGTTTTCACCAAAGCGTACGTTGAGATCGACTTGCACCTCACGGCCACCCCAGCCGCCTTTTTTATCATGGGCTCGCACCCGCACCGAAGAAACATCATCGGGAATCACGATGGCGCGCTGCGTCCGCGTGAACGAGTCCTCACCGACATGAGGATTCCGGATGTGCTTCGTGAAGTTGTGAAAAGGGTCTGGCAGAATGGTGGTGCCATCCGGAAGAACGACATCCCATCCATCGGCGTAGTCATACCAACTGAGGTCGGCATGCTCGACGGTGACGTGAAATGTCCACGTGCGATTGGACTCTTCGCGTGCGAACACGTTGGTCACATGTGCATCACCGGGTGCCTTCTTCTTTTTCACGGTCGCTGGGGCCTCTTCGACGGCCACTTCGGGCTCACCGCAGGCGATCATCAGCGCCGCACCAATGGCAATCGAAAGGCTCATGGCGATAGCCTACCTCAGCGTCCACCGTTCCGTCTGCGAATCCACCAAGCGAAGCCTGCGGCCAGACCGAAAAGGATGGCCACTATAGGCACCGAGGCGAGATTTACTGTCCGGGCCTCAGTGACGCGCCGTGTGGCATCTGGATCCCGCAACGGATCGCGTACTGAGCCGACCGGAACGTACAAGCCGCGGTCACCGTACGCAGCGGCAAGTCCGCTCAAAAATTGGCTGTCAGG
>DEBL01000151.1 GCA_002348535.1 Deltaproteobacteria bacterium UBA2957
GGCCGTACTATCCAAGCCGCCTGACACGGCTACACATACCGTCTGATCGGGGTTCCAAAGCCGCAGGCGTTTAATCGTGTCGAGTACCCGCCGCTGGACTGTTCTTGCTGATTCGCTCATGAGTCCAATCGTAGCCCTTTTGGCAGCACGTCATCGTCATGCGCCCGTACCCGGAATCGGTACCCGCAGGCCTGACATCGGTACGAGATGATGACCCCGGCTCGCCCTTCAACGCTAAACTCCACGGGAACCATGACGCCCCCGCACGATGCCGACCGATCGCCGGGAACATCATCGACGTGCCGCCCATGCAAGCAATGAGGACAGTGGTCCCGAACTTGCGCCCCGCCCCGTTCTGCACGTTTTGAACAGTGAATGCAGATAAATTCTTCATCGCGATGAATTGGGTTTCTGCGAACTTGGGCGGCTTCGGATCGATCGAGCAGTGCGCGCACAAGGCGCTTTCCATCCAGTTCATCCACATGCGCGACGCCCCGCGCTTTTGCCAACGCAGAAGCCACGGAACGCAGGTCATCATTCCGATCGATCTCTCGCCCGAGGGCCTTGACTTGCCCTCTCGAACGGATCCCTTCCAATGCTTCCTTCAACAACTTGGTGTCCACGTCCGATAGGATGACATGGTGCTTCAATATTGGCTGATATCTGCTGCAGTTGCCGCCGTTCCCCCGAGGACGGAGTCGATGCTCGTGCGTTTGGAGTCACTGCGCGCCGATCCGAGTGAACTGGCGCCTTTTGCGTCCAATGACCACCCCGACGTGCGCGCTCGGAGCGCCACCGCTCTGGGGCGCCTGCGTGACGCTCGCTCGCTCAACACCCTGTCGGCCCTCGCCGCAGATCCGGATTCCGAGGTGCGCGCCGCTGCCGCTCACGCCATGGGCCAGACTCCAGGCACGCGCGCCACCATCTTAAAGCAGTTGAACCAAGAGGCCGTCCCCGCAGTTCGAGTCGGATTGATTCGAGCGCTCAGCATGCAAGGCAATGCTTGGGACATCGACCTCTTGCTCGAACTCATCGAGCAGCCCGTTGAAACCCACCACGATGTCAACGAGGTGAGTGCTGGGGCCAATGCACTGGGTCAGATGGCGATTCGCGGCATCAACACCGTTCGAATTGACCGCGTTGTCCTCACCTTGGCGCAACAAATGAAATCGGTGGATGCGTCCATCCGTTTCAATGCGGCCTTCGCCCTCGCGCGAATTGCACCGACCACCGGTAGTTCTCGCCTCCAGACTGCACTGATTCGCGCAGCCATCGAAGAATCCCATGCGGAAGTCAAGACGCTCTTAATACGGGCCATTGCACGTTTACCCGGAAGCCACGAAGTGCTCGCTCATGCCAGCACTCACCCCACTCCAGCGATTCGCATCGCAGCCGCTCGGGCGAGTGTTCCGGCGAAGTGGACGGATGTGACCGGCCTCCTCTCCGATGCACATCCGGCCGTCAGCATCGCTGCGATCGAGGCCGTCGGCCAAATGGCCTCCGTCGACCGCGTGGCGCTGTTGGGTCCCATCGTTCAGCAAGGAATGCCCCACTCGGGACCAAAGGATCCCGGGGATTCGATGAACCCAGACATGGCGCGAGCCATTGCTGCACTCGGGGCGCTGGACATCCCAAAGGCGTGGTGGGAAACCGACACTGCGCGGTACACTCGCGTCCAAGCCGGCCTGCTTCCCAGCCTGAGCATGTACATGTCCGAGGATCAAGATCCGCTGATCCGAGCCGCAGCGACGGCGATTGCAACGGATCCTGACAATCTTTACCGGCTTGCCGTATCCGACCCAGAACAGACGGTTCGAATGGCTGCCGCACAGCGCATATTGTCCGAACGAATCTCGTATGGCCGCGCCGTGTCATTGTTCAACGCAAGCGATCCCATGGTGCTCGCCGCTGTTGCAGACTGGTTGCGTGATCAGCCAAATGTGAAGGCAGAGAGCGTGTTGATTTCACTCGCGCAGCGGACCGAGGAGCCTTCCCTCGTCTACAGCGCTGTGATGGCGCTGGCCTCTCTCACCTATCGGAAACCATCACGGAAGCGAACTTCCGGTGGAGCAGTCGCTCTGCTGCCTAGCCTTTTGTCTCACAAAGATCCGTCAATCCGGTCGGCTGGACTCGAGTTGGCCAAAGCCGCCGGCACGTGGCCAAAGTTCTTTGCCTACAACCCCACTGACATCGATGTAGAGACCATCTCGACAATCCGGTCGGCGGTGGTCACCACGGCTCACGGAACCATCATGGTGGACCTGCACGCCGATAAAGCCCCACTCACCGTGGCCAATTTTGCCCGGCTTGCTGAATCAGGGTTCTACGATGGCCTGCCGTTTCATCGAGTCATCCCAGATTTTGTTGCGCAAGGCGGAGACCCGCGCGGCGATGGTTGGGGCGGTTCCGGGAATACGGTTCCCGATGAGGTGAACTCAGCACGCTACGACGCTGGAACGCTGGGCATGGCCATCAATGGTCAAGATACAGGCAGTAGCCAGTGGTTCGTGACCCTTTCCCCTCAGCCGCACCTCAATGACCGATACACGGCGTTTGGACGGGTCACTTCCGGCCTTGATGCCGCCCGCGCTCTCCTGCCGGGAGACCGGATTGAGTCGGTGACAATCGAGCGGGTGGCTCCCGCTCATGAACGGCGCGCTGATGAGCGAAAACGAGCCAAGGAACTCCTCGCGAAGCTCGACCTTCAAGCGATAATGGCTCCGACCAAGGGTGAGAAGTCGAAGCCAAAAAGCGACAAGAAGCGGAAGAAAAAGAAGAAAAACTTAGCTGAGGAACAGTCAGCCGATGACGGTTCTGCACCCAGAGACACCGAGAGTGCGCCTGAGGATGCGGACGAAGACATGCCTGATAGCTTCGACAAAGAGGAAGAGGAAGAGGCATTGTTAGAGGGCGAAAAAGTCGATGTCATCGACCCAACGGAAGACGATTAGCGGGTTCAACACACGTGCCCCTCGGCCCGAGTTCGGTGAGCGGGACGACAAACTGCCGACAGATGGGATACGAATCCAGACTCATTAGGAGTCTTCGTGCTACCCGCCATGCTACTTGCTGCCATGCCCGCCAACGCCATTGAAATCCCACACGAACAGTTTCAACTGGACAACGGCCTGAACGTCATCCTTCACGAGGACCACACCTTGCCGCAGGTTGTCGTCAATCTGTGGTACGGCGTCGGCTCGAAGGACGAACAACAGGGCCGGTCTGGATTTGCTCACCTGTTTGAGCACCTAATGTTCATGGGCACTGTTCATCTTCCGGGATCGGGGTTCGACGAGCGAATGGAGGCCTACGGCGGATGGAACAACGCTTGGACATCCGAAGATGCCACCGATTACTACGAGGCGGGGCCCTCGAATCTCCTGCAGACCTTCTTGTGGATGGAGTCCGACAGGATGCGCGACTTGGCGCGGGCCATGACCCAAGAAAAGCTAGATTTGCAGCGAGATGTCGTCCGAAATGAGCGGCGCCAGTCGGTTGAGGACACACCGTATGGCATCATCTGGGAAGCCATGTCCCCTGCCCTGTACCCCACGGACCACCCCTATGGACACACCGTGATCGGGACACACGAGGACCTGCAAGCGGCAACCCTCGATGACGTTGTTCGATTTTTCGATACTTGGTACGTCCCCAACAATGCCAGTCTTGTCGTTGCGGGGGATTTCAAGCCCGAGGAAGCACGGAAATGGATCACAGACTACTTCGGCGGTCTTGAGCGCTCCGAACTTCCTGAACGCGCGGCTCCTGCGATGCCAGACAAGCCCCAACAAGCGATCGTGGAGACCACAGACAATGTGCAAATACCGCTTACCGTCATGGCGTGGCACACACCCCCAGCCCTGATGGAGGGCGATGCCGCATTCGACGTTTTGGCTGCAGTGCTTGGCGATGGCCGGTCCAGTCGACTCTATGAAGACTTGGTCACCAACAAGTCCGCTGCCCTTGAGGCCGGCGCATGGCAGTACTCGCAGAAACTCGGCAGCATATTCGCGCTTACGGGGAAGCCAACTGAAGAACTGACAGTGGAGCAACTCGAGACGGCCATGTTTGAACACCTCAAAGCGATCGCAGCCGATGGGCCAACCCAAGCCGAAATGCACCGCGTCCTCAACCAGCTTGAGGCCTCGTTCGTGGGCGACCTTGAGGGACTTCAAGCCCGCGCGAGCGCCCTCAATCGCTACCACTACCTCTCGGGAACGCCGGACTACGTGCAGCAAGACCTCGACCGCTATCGGAACGTGACAGCCGCAGACGTTCAAGCCGCTGCAGCCTCGCTGACTGAGGACCGAAGATGCATCCTACGCGTTCGCCCACACGATGGAGCCGATCAGTGAACCTTCTTCTCCTTGCCCTTGCTTGTGCCCACACACCAGAGACTCCTGTGATTGACCTCAGCACGCCTCCCCCCGTCGCCGAAGTTCCCGAATTTACGCCACTCATTCCCACGGA
>DEBL01000323.1 GCA_002348535.1 Deltaproteobacteria bacterium UBA2957
TCGGCATCGGCGTCAGCGTCAGCGTCGGCATCGGCGTCAGCGTCGTGGTCGTGGTCGGCGTGATCGTCGTCGTGCGCCGTGTCATCATCCTTGTCACCGCATGCGCCCAAGACGAGCAACGCGGGAAGGGTCATCCAGAAAAGCTTCATGGTCTCCTCCATGGTGAAGCAACTGCGCCGGACCCGATGTCCAGCCACAGCCCCCCCACCTTATCCGGTTGCTGGGGGTGTTCGTCAACAACCACGTGACAGAAAAGTATTGACGGCGCAATATGTTTGAAACCTTACTCGGCGTACATCGCGTCAATTGCGTCGGCCCAGTTATCGTTTACAATCCGACGCTTTATTTTCATAGTGGGGGTTAATTCTCCGTTTTCCTGATCGAGTTCTCTCGGAAGTACGGTAAATTTACGCACGTGTTCCACCCGTGCGAAGCGGGAGTTGATGGCGTCAACGTGGGATTGGATGCTCGCGTTGAAACTCGAAAGATCACCCTTGGCCTCGGCGGCGCGCTCGGGATTGATCGCCACCAACGCCGATAAAAACTTCCGGCGATCACCGATAACGACGGCTTGGCTGATGGAATCATGTTCCATGAGGGCGGCCTCAATGTTCTTGGGCGCAATGTTCTTACCGCCAGCGGTAATAATGATGTCTTTCTTGCGTCCAGTGATGGTAAGGAACCCGGCGTCATCAAAGGTGCCAAGGTCGCCGGAATACAGCCACCCCTGTTCATCCAGTGTGGCTGCCGTGGCCTCTTCGTCTTTGTAATAGCCCAAGAAAACATTCCGGCCTTTGACGAGAATCTCTCCGTCGTCGGCGATTTTCACGTCTACGCCATTGAGGCGTACCCCTACTGTTCCGAACTGGGTCCTTCCGGGGATGTTGAATGTTGTGGGTCCTGAACCCTCAGATTGACCGTAGACCTCGAGGATAGTGACATCGAGGCTGGCCATAAATTCGAGAACGTCCGGGGCGATGGGTGCCGCACCGCTGACGCAGATTCGGGCATTGCCCATACCAATCGCGGGCTTCAGTTTCGAGAAGATCAGCTTATTGGCCAGCTTGTACTTTACAGACAGTGCAGGTCCGATGGGTTTGCCTTGGTTCTTCAGCGCGTTGACTTCCGCACCGACCCGTCGCGCAAAATCAACGAGCTTGAGCTTCACGCCCGTCGCGAGTTTGAGCTTCGCAGAGATTCCAGCATGGAACTTTTCCCACACCCTTGGCACACCAAAGAACACGGTTGGCTGAACCTCTTTGAGGTTGTCTGGCATTTGTTCGATGCCCTGAGCGAAGTACACGCTGGCGCCCGATGTGATGGGGGCGTGCAGGGTGAACATTTGTTCCGCGATGTGCGACAGCGGCAGGTAGCTCAGGCTGGTATCGGCATCGGACTGGTTGACCAACGCAACAGCCGTATCGGCGGTCCACGCCAGATTGTCGTGCGACAGCATGACGGCTTTTGGAGGGCCAGTGGTTCCCGATGTGTAGATAAAGGTCGCCGGGTCGGACGGGTCAATGGCTTTGATCCGTGCGTCGATGTCGCTGGATTCGATGGCGGACCCTTCCGCGATGAAGTCATCCCACCCGATGGTGATTTCATCGTCAATCGATGTCCCTCGCATCGTAACGATGCGCTTGAGGTGCGGTAGCTCGCCGCGAACTTCGTTGACCTTCGCCCACTGTGCTTCGTTCTCGACGAGCACAATGGGGGCTTCGGAGTGATTCAAAATGTACGCGATCTCTTCGGCGGAGCAGGTTTGATAGATGCCGGCTGGGATCACATTGATGCTCATCGCACCCAGATCCATCTCAACCCATTCGGGACGGTTGTTGCCCAGAATGCACACGACTTGGCCACTCTCGAGCCCGAACGCAAGGAGCGCTGCAGAAACCCGTCGGACGTTTTCGGCGTATCCGGACCAACTCGTGGCGGACCACCCGTCATCGCCGCGTACATGGTACGCGGGCGATTCGGGTCGTGTGGTGGCTTGTGCGATGAGACGAGCGGGAATGGTGGGTGCAGCCATGAATAATCCTCAGAAGGAACGTGTGAACGCGTATTAATGGCTGGTTGGGTCACCGGGCAACAAACCCGCTGTCAGCATCGCCTAACCGTCACAGCCCACGCGACTGGGAGGCGCCGATTTTCTGCTCAACAAACTCTTCGATTCTGTCCTCACGTGACGCATCCCGGTCGGCAATCTCCGCCTCCAGTCGTTTCAGTTCAGTTCGCATTTTGGTGACCTTCTCTCGTCGATGTCGCTGCTTGGCATCGAAGATCTCTTCCGCGAGTTCTTCGAGTTGCCCACGAATCTTTGACTGCTCTTTGCGGGTGGCTGCATGGTAGTCATCGAGAGCGGCGCGAAAATCTTCCCGCAGCTCCTTCATCTTTTGCTTTTCAGCTCGCTTTTTGGGGTCCATCAGTCCCGATTTTTTCTCGCCGAGCATCTTCTTCATCGTCGCCCGGAACTCTCCGGGGCTGTTTTGACGCATCTCCATGAGGGCTTCGAACTTGGCCGGATTTGTGTCGTACAGGTGCTTCATCAGCAGTCGAGCATTTCGCCGGTATTCATTCTGTGCCTCTGAAGCAGGGGGCGGTCCCTCGCTTGGTGGTTCGGCGATGGCGAGGCCGGGCAAGGCGAACAGAAAAGCGGCAGCAAGGGCCGTACGGTGATTCATGATTCCTCCAGATAGTAAAGGGCGAGTTCGATCTCAAGCATAGCGAGATCATTGTCAAGGGTGTCAGAAAAAAGCTCGTGATCGCGTTGGTGAGTCGGATCGATGGATTCAATGCTTGGCCCCAGTGTTGGGGATGTCATTGAGGTAAATTGTGTCGCCAACAGAATTGCTGCCGCAGACAAAAAACCAATGGCGGGTGCGTGCCATCGCTTTGGTGCCGAACGTACGCCTTCAGTAACAGGCAACAGTGCTGCCAGCGTCTCAGTGTGTTGTCGGACAACATTTCGGCACGCAGCACACTCGGCAAGATGCTGCTCGAAGTCAGTGGGCGCCTCGCCGAAGGCCGCAAGCACAGCAGTGGTCTCGGTATGTTTGCAATTCACGATGGTCCTCGAGGGTCGATAAGTTTTCGGTTCATGAGTACCGTCCGCATGCGGCTTAAGCCCCGATGCATGCGACTCAGTGCGGTGTTCAGGGGCACACACTGGTGGTTCGCGATGGCGCGAAATGTCCACCCTTCAAAGAGTCGCAAGCGAAGCACCTCGGCTGTGGGCGGGGGAAGGGTGCTCATGACTTCGGCGATGGCATGCATCAGTTGGTCCGCTTCGAGCGATTGGTCGGGAATGGTGTGGTCTGCAGCGCTGGGCGTCGGCTCGGCGGGGTCGTTCACGGTTTGGATCCGAGCCGATTTGCGCCGGTGATGGTCGATGACCAATCGGCGAGCAATCTGAAAGACCCATGCACGGAAGGTTCCGCACTCTTCGTATGTGTCGATGTGTCGCCCCACCCGGTGCCACGTTTCTTGGAAGAGGTCCTCGGCATCGTCACCGACGCGGTTTACAAGGAAACCCATCACTGAATCCCGGTGACGTTCCATGAGGGACTGAAACGCGGTTCGGTCTCCGGACTGGTGGGCGAGAATTAGTGCTGTGTCACTCATCACAGGGAGTAAACGCACCGGTCAGCCAAACATTGCTAGATTGCGAAATTTTATTCTTCGGCCTCGATGTACCCGAGGCTTTCGAGGTCCCCTGCGACCTCGGAATCGAAACCTTGAATCGCGCTGTCGAGGTCTGAGGGGATGGGAGCGACCGTGGTGGTCATGCGTATTCGTCGTCCCGCCATGCGTTCATTGAGCATCAGATCGGGAAGACCGGCCTTCGGGCGTTCGCGGTCGATCAACACGACGGTATGGGTCTCGGTCCGCGAGCCAATCGAAATGTCGATGTCGATGGAGTCGGGCAGCGGGTCGGGTGGCACCAAGAAGACTTCGACCATGCCCCGCTGCTTGGGCCATCGAAGGACAGTTCGGTCGGACTCGATGTTGACGCTGGCCTTGCCCTTCATGGTCGGATCATCGCCAACCCAAGCGGCAGACACGGGCGTTCGGAGGGTGACGTGAACACTTTTCGCGCTCGATGACTTGCTGGGAGCGATTCGCCACACGTTAGCCACAGGTCGGTCAAGTGCCGTCCCGAGGGCCTGCTTGGCCGCTGTAGAGTCGACCGATTCGACAACATTGGTGGCCTCGGCGCGGTCTGTTCGCAGGTCGTAGATTTCTTCAAGTCCCTTGTGGACGGTGAACTTGGTGCCGTCGACCAAGCTGCCCCAGCGCCGAAGACCATACAGTGGCCGCCCAAAGGCTTGAGGACGCTGGTTGAACATATCGGTCGCGTTTCCACTTGCCAGCAAGCGAAGGTCTGCCCCGATCATGCCGGTTGTATCCACGCCGGCGATGCTCGCGAGGGTTGGAGCCACGTCGATTAGGCTTGTGGGCGCATCAAATACGCCCGCTTGAATGTCGGGGCCCTTCAACACCATTGGAACGCGGATGACCTCGTCGTACAACGTATGCCCGTGTTCAAAGCCATCGTGCTCCCAGAACTCTTCGCCATGGTCCGAGACGATCATGACGGTCGCATCCTCCGATAAACGGCCAAACAGTCGCGCGATTTGGTCGTCGAGGTAGCGCATGTTGTTGTCGTAGCGCCCGCGGACATAGGCTTTGCCTCCTTCACCGAGAGTCTTTGCAGCCCGGTTGATCTCGTGGCGCAAAAAGTAGCTGCCCCCCAACTCAGGAGGCGGCGAGCCCGCAAACATCGATCGATACTGAAGGGGTTCGGTGTAGGGGAGATGCATGTCCATGAGGTGGAGAAGAAGAAACGCGTCTTGGTCGGAATGCCGATCAAGGAACCGCAATCCTCGCTGAATTTGAACGGACCCTTGTGGCCAATTGATGCAGCGGTGCATGCCCCACCCATCCGCCATGTCGAAGTTGGACGAGAGGTAGACATTGCCTGCGACCATGCCCGTAGCCCAACCGCTTGCAGCTAGACGGTTTTGCAGGCGTGTCACTTTGTCCCATCGTTCAGGGTGGGTACCGGTGACCATGGTTCGGGCGGACGGAAGCGTCCAAGGCGCAACCGAACGCGCTTCGGTGAACACGGCAGCATCCGAGGCCCACGCGTCGATCCGCGGACTCGTCTCTCGTTCGTACCCGTACAAGCTCATGGCATCCGGTCGAAGGGTGTCGATGAACACCAGCACCATCTGGCGTGGATTGCGTTGCGGGGTGTAGAGCGTGGGTTCAGCGACGAACACGTAGTCTAAGGCGTTCTCTGCGAGACCGTGGGTTTCGATGCTGAGGTCAATTTGAGTGCCTTGATACCGTGAGAGATCAACACTGTGGCGCGCGTACGACGGCCCCACGGCGATCCGATCAATCTCGGTTGCATCGTCGCCGCGACCGACTGCGATGACGATCTCGGCACCATCGGACTGAACCCCATCCAGCGCACTCTCGGGCGGGACCACAACGGCATCGAAGCGCAAGTGACCGTTGGTCGGGACATCAACTGCGTAGCGAATGCGCGACGGCGCGGGCAAGAAGATGCCGTGTCGGTTGGTGTCGCCGATCTGAACGCTTCGGAAGACAAATTCGGCATCCGACAGGTCGCTCATGCTGCGGTTCAGTGCCTTCTCACGCTCGCGTGCGCGCGGGTATCGCACCCGATATTCTCCGGGGTCGGGCGCACCATCGGCGATGGGTCGACGAACATGAATGGCATTGGCTGAAAAGGACCAAGTGTTGACCTTTGCCGCGTTTTCAACACCGCCCAATGGCTCTACCTTTCGGAACTTTTCAGGGGCATCGGACCGTTTTCGTTCGAGCTTCATTCCGCTTGGTGGTCGATGAAAGAACAAGGTGCGAGGTCGCACTGGGAGTGAAGCCTCCCAGGTTCGAACGCCTGCCACACTGTGTACAATCCGCCACGGTCCCTGAACGAAGGCGTGTGCCGGCACATCGGATCGAGATTGCTCGGCGACTTCCAGCTCGGTGACGCGCTCTGGATGGCGGTCGAGCAAGACGGAAGAGGCCCACGCAGAAGCGGCCGCCCCGAAGTAGAACGAGGCGGCCACAATCAATGGCGTGAAGCGCGGCATCTGCGGCTTCGCTTAGCCGTCGCGGCGACGAACCAGAAGTCCGACCATACCCAACAGAAGTCCGATAATCCCTCCGTTCGAGGGCGCAGTGGCACAGCCGCTGGACTTGACCTCTTCGACCTTGATGGTCAACTCCTCAGCAGCATTCAGATCGCCGGGGGCGCCCACATGCAGCACGACGCGGTAGTTGCCGGCTTCCTCGAAGTCAATCTTGGGCGACCAAGCACTAATGCTGCGCATGGGCTCGTCGCTGTTGCCTTTGAAGACATCCCAACGGATTCGCTCGATGCAGCCGTAGACGCTGGTATCGACTTGATTGACCATCTGATAGGTGAAGTCTTCCAACGGCTCGTAGGTGAACATCCCCTCGAAATCACCGGCGGGTGTGGGCGTGTCACACACGGTGACGTACGCCAACTCGCGTTGCGTGAACTCCCACTCACCGCACTCTTCTTGGGTGCCGGTGACCTTCATGTTGACGGAGTATTGACCGGCTTCAGTGTACGTGTGGCAGACCGGTGTTTCGGTTTCGACGGATGTGTTTCCGTCGCCAAAGTTCCATTCGATGGCGACGCCATCTCCTTCGTCATCCATTTCAATTTCAAAGCACACTTCGAGCGGCGCGCCGCCGTTTCGTTGCGAATCGGAGAAGAAGCTTGCGTAAGGGCCGTAGAGAGCGGTGATGCCTTCGATATCGTCGTCACTGAGGTCACTTTGGTAGGTGCTGCACGGCCCGATTGACCAGTACATGGTGGCGTACCGCAGGTCGAGGTCTGTGCATGTTTCGCCCTCCTCGCACGAATGACCGAGGCCCCAGAGGTGACCGATCTCGTGTGTAGCGACTGCTTCCAGCGAGTACTCTCGGGTGCAACCGTTTTCGATTCCTTCGTCGGTGTCCCAGTCGATGTCCTTGTTGAAGATGATGTCTGAGTCTTTGGCGTAGGTGTAGGTGTCGCCCGAGAGGGTGAACGCAACATCTGAGGTCGAGTTTGTGATGGTGACACCGAGGACGCCGGCACCCATTTGTTCAGCCGGGTCATCGAAGTAAAAGACATTAATGTCGTCGTCTTTCTTGCCGGTACGGTTGCCCTCGAGGACACCCATGTACTCGGTCGAAAGCGAAGCGCAGGGCGCCTCGACTTCCCAGTGCGCCCAAGAGGCGGTCAGGATTTCAGCTTCCATCCCAGATGGGATGGAATCCTCGGGAGTATCTCCGAGGTACCACTCCATTGGGAACAGGTCTCGGTCCCACACCCAACGGTTGTGTTTCCATGCATGGGCAGGTTCGGAGGCAAGGAGCGGAAGGAAGAGCGCTGAGATCATCATCGGACAATCTCCTTTGCGTTGATGCGTTGAAGTCGTTCGATGCTGGTGCCGGGGATGGCCTTTCCGTCCCATCCCGCTTTCACACGGGCCTGAATCGTCGCCTCGAGGTCTGTCAAAAACAGGCGCTTGTCTTCGTCCGGCAAGGGCAGGAAGCGGTGGTCAAAGTGCTGCCCGGGCGCAGGGTTGAACCGCTGAGCAATCGTCTTCCGGGAGTAGGGGTCGAGGCGAAGTGTGTACTTTCCTTGGCTCATCCCGATGGTGGAAATCCGGCCGGATCCGAGTTGCTCCAAGAAGAACACGCCTTCCTCACCGGCACTGAACTTCGCGCCGCCGACAACGATCGAAACGTTTCGACCGAACTGGCCGCCGACTTGGTCAATCACCACTGCGACCTGTGACGGGTCGCCCTTGTAGGTTTCGCTGACCTCCAGTTGTGCGCGAGTCCATACCACGCCGTTTTCATCTTCTTCGGCCCACACCTCGGTGATGGTGCCGCGAACAATCGTGTCGGCGGCATCGACCATCTGGTGAGTGCTCAACTGCACCATCGTGGTTGCCTTGGCTGTCGGGCTCACGCCTGCGATGCAGGCGGCCAGCAGAGCAACGGTCAATCTCTTCTTCATGGAACGCTCCCGTGAGTGATGCGTGCGGATTCAGAAAGACTGGAACGCACGTCGCTATGTAAGTCCGTAACACTAAGGTGAGCGCTCGGCAGTAACTGATGATTAGTTATCAATAAAGGTAGGTTAAAGCTATACTTTTTTGGTGCGATCGGGTTGACATCTGCGGATGAAACGAGAACGTGGTAGGTACGAAGTCAACGAGGGGCTGCCGGCTCGTTTCGAAACCAGCCATTGGTTTTCTTGACTGTCTGCACAACAACACCATAAGCCCTCCCAAAGTCTCGAATTGTTGAGCAACGTCCCGAAAGGGACTCCACGTCCCGAAAGGGACCGCCAAAGGAAGGGCCATGCCCCGACTCATTACACTGCTGAAGTTGATTTTGATGATCGCCATCATCGCGCCAACCGCTGCGCTGGCGTCCGTGACATCGGGTACCGTAAAAGGTGTGGTTGTTGATGACGGTGGATTGCCGATCCCCGCGGTTTTGATCACTGTGTCTTCAGAAAACCTGATGGGCATTCGCTCGGTTGAGTCCGATGCCAACGGCCGTTTCTTTCTCGCTGAACTCCCTCCCGGCAACTATGAGTTGGTTGCTTCGAAGGCTGGGTTTACCAAGAAGACTTACCCGAAGTTGGGTGTGAATGTGGGGCGCAACACCATCTTGACCATCACGCTGCCGCTTCAGGAGTCGGGTGAGGAGATGGTTATCGAAGAAACCCGGCCGACCATCGACACCGAGTCGGCGACGCGCGGTTCTGTGTTGACCAAAGAATTCCTTGATCGGATCCCTGCTGGCCGGTCGTACCAACAAGCCGTCCAGATGGCTGCGGGTGTCACTGGCGGTTCGAACGCCAACATCGGCGGTGCAAGCTCTAACGAAAACACGTACATGCTGGACGGTGTGAACATCACCGACCCGGTGACTGGAACCTTCTCCCTAAACTTCAACTACGACGCGATTGAGCAGATCGAGGTTCTGACATCGGCCTTCGACCCAGAGTACGGATACAACCTTGGCGGGTCCATCAACGTGGTGACCCGGGGCGGCAGCAACAACCTCGAAGTAAACACTGGGGTCTACTACACCAACGGTAACTGGGCGCCCAAGATTGACGCTCGGTACGCCGCAGATGGATACGAACTCGCTCCCACCGACTTTGACACCCAGTATGAAGTCATTCGCGCTGGGTCGACGGTGTCCGGCCCCATCGTTCGCGACAAGATTTGGTACATCGCTTCGTACCAGTACACACGCTCGCTGATCTCCAACGTCGGTATTGACCTGCCGCGCGACTTCGATGGGCACTACGTATTCACCAAACTGACGGCGCAACCCAGCGCCGCGCATCGATTCACCGTCATTGGCCAGACCGACCCTTCGGCGATCGACAACCTCGACCAGTCTGACCGGTTCGTGAAGCCGGAAGCGCAGTACCGTCAAGCCCAAGGAGGCTTTCTGACCTCGCTGCAATGGGACTGGTTCATTTCGCCAGAGATGTTCCTTGAGACCAAGTCACTGGTGCAGAAGTCGTACATCGAGCAGTATGCGGTGCCCTGCACCCACGACTCGGACCTTGGCTACCACCCCTGTGACCCTACAGAGTTGGAAAACAACATTGACTTCCTCACGCCGGCTCGCCTGGGTCAGTACAACGCATTCGACAGCGATAATGCAGGGTTTTTCCTATTCGATGACCGCTGGCGGGCCAGCGTGGAAAGCAAGTTTTCGCTGCTGCAGATGGAGTTGGGCGGAACGCACGATTTCAAGATTGGATTTGGGGCCGATACGACCGCGTGGGACAATGCCTACGGAAACAGCGGGAATGTCTATTTCTACGACCTCAACGCGATCACCTACGACCCAGACACCCTCCAGAACTACTACTGGGTGGAGAGCACAGGGGCCTACGAGTTCCGCTCGACGGCCAACCACTGGGGTGCGTTCATTCAAGACGTATACAAGCCCATCGACAACCTGACCTTCCGGTTCGGTACTCGCTACGACAAGTCTGTGCTTCGCAACGACGTGGGCGATGAGATCGTCAACGTGGGGCTCTGGGGTCCGCGCTTCAGTGTGATCTGGGACCCATGGGCGAACGGAAAGACGAAAATCGTGGGCTCTGCCGGGCGGTTCAACGACTCGGGTCGCTTGGCGGTTGCCAGCTTTATGGGTCAGTCCGGTAACGGGTACAAGCTCAACCTTGGCGAATACTTCGGCGAGTACGAGTCTCCCGCCTCGAACAACTACATCTACCAACCGCTGAACAGCAAGCGCAGCGTGCAGGAGGGCGTCATTGCCCCGCACTCGGATGAGTTCAGCGTGGGTGGTGAGCGAGAGCTGATTCAAGACCTCGCCATGCAGCTGTACTTCACCGGAAAGTTCACTCGGAATTTGTGGGCGGCCGACGACCTCAACCTCATCTGGGATGAAGACGGATACAACGTTCTTGGCTCGCGAGATGGAACCTACGAGCAGGCATTGCGCCTGCGCAGTCCCAACATTGCCCAACGGAACTACTTCCGTACTGATTTCGGCCTGAAGCGAAACATGGCTGACCGGTGGGCCGTCGAAGGAAACTACTCGTTGACCTACTCCCGGGGTACGGTTCAGGGTTCACCATCAAGCGTTCTCGCTGTGTCCCCTCAGGTCAAGCACTACATCGATGGGTACCTCTTTACCGATGTCCGGCATGATGTGTCCGCAGGGTTCTCTTGGGACATCCCCAACGACCCGTGGACGACTCGGCTCGGTGGTGTGGTGTTCTACGAGAGCGGAAACCCCGAGAGCCGGTCCTACAGCGGCGGATACTTCAACGGGTCGAGCATGCTGAAGCAGACCGCGGGAACCTACGCACGCGAAGAGTCGTGGTGGACCATCAATCTTAAGGTGGACCAAGCGGTTCCGGTTCGGACCGGCAAGCTGTTCGCCGTGGCAGAGATTTACAACTTGCTGAACAACCGTCAGGGAGACTCGGCGGGTATTTCAGGTGACAACCGCTGGATTATTTATGGGCGACAAAATCCAGTCGAAATGATGCTAGGCGCCCGGTACGAGTTCTAATCATGCGCACACTTACACTTGGTTTGGTTGGCCTCTCGTTCGGGGGCTGTACATACGAGGAAAACCTCCGCGAGAAGGACCTCACGGGCAAGGTTCGGATTCCGATTGAAGCGCTTGAATCGCTTCAGTTGATCGATTCAGACGGTACCCCCATTGTCGACGGCGGCTTCACGGTCGATGAAGATGGGCAGCCCATTCTCGACATCACCGACCAGATGGGGCTCTTGGGACCCGTCTACCTCGGCGCGTTCCCGTCCACCGAAGAAGGGCTGTACGCATACCCGCACCCAGAGATGGGACCCATTCTCGATGCGGATCGGCCTGGGGACACCTACCCCTACGGCGGAACCTCGGTGGGTCGCTTTGACTATGCATGCTTTGAGCAGCTTCGCTGTAAAGTCGTGACCGGTCGGTATACCGACTACGATGGCATCATCGATTTCTTCGAGGACGTGGTTCAAGAGCCCATCATTGCCCCTGATGGATCGCCCGTGACCGACGCAAGCACCTACCAAGAGCATTGCTTCACGACCGAGTACGTGACGTCGAACGATGAGCTTTCGTTCATCGACGATGAGCCCGAAAAGAAGCAGTATGACACGTACTTCAAGCCCTACTTCACCTTGAACGCCGACGGCACGCACTACGTGGCCGACGTCACCATCCCACACACCTTGGTCGTGGATGGCATGGAGTTGTGGGGGTGGGTCGACATGCCATCGGGTAGCTACAACTTCTCGACCTGCAATGAGTCAGAAGGCGATTACCACTACCGGTACACCGAGCAGTTCTACAAAGGGTCAAGCTTCCCCGACTTGTTGAACTTCCCCGGTCTGTACATCGACGAAGGCGACTGGATTGCTGAACCCTATGTGGTTGACGGTGCCGATAAAGACTTCGTTATTGATTTCTCTTTCAAGTTTGAGGACTGAGCCATGGTTGGACTGGTCAGTGTAATAGTTTTTGGCCTTGTTGGCTGCGATCGCAACGCGAAGGACTTGGTCCCGACGCCATCGGATGACTACCTCGGAGTTATCGAGATTGGCGAATTGGAAGTGGTCGACCCGGACACGCTCAACAGCTTCATTGCGAAGCAGCAGGGTACGCTCGCCTACATCCAGCCCAACCTCGAGGACAGCGCGGGCGATCCGAAGTGGGATTCTGAAGACCCGGCATTGGATGGACTCACCGGCCAACAGCGCTACGACGCACATGTGGCCGCAACTGGAACCCTGCCCTACTTCTTTGGGCAGCTCGGCCAAGCCGATGCGGGCAAGAGAGGCGGTGCCACGTTTACCTTTGAAGGAACCGGCGATGAGTTGTGCATCGTTGTGGACCCGGAGACCGTGTTCTGGTCTCAGTCCATCGCTCCGGCCAATCGACAAGACAACTTCGCCTACCCCGACTACTACAACGATGACGGTGACCTCGACCTGTTTGCAGGATTGAGCAGCTACTACACCGGGTCTCCAGGCGTCGAAATCGGCGACTTTACGGGCTTTTATACGGACTCCAAGGGCGAGACCGTCGAAATTGAATACGGTGAATGCTTCCAGTCGGGCGCGCAGACCGGCATGGACAACGCGCACGCTGGACGTGCCACGACCGAGTACTGCACCGTCGATACGGACCAGAAGGCGGGCGTTGAGTACACGGTGGTCCTCGACACCTTTAGCGTTCCACTGGATGATGGGGTGCTGTCGTTTGGTGTGGCTGTCGTGAACGAGCGGTGCTCGCGGATTGATAAGTCCGAGTGCTTCATTCGCGGCGAGTCTCTCAACGCCAATGGGCAGACAAAGACCTGTACGGAGCGTCTTGAGGCGGCTCAGTGCGAGGGCCAACTCGGCGCATTCTGCTGTGCCAATCCCGAGATGTGTGGGGACGAGACGGCTGTGGATTCAGACCTCTGTGAGACCGTCTACGGCGAGGGAGAGGACGGAAACGCGCTTGACCGCGGCGCATGGTGCGAGTCGACTGGTTTGTGCTGCAGCTACGACGACGAGTAGACCCGCCCATCCAACCGGCATCAGAGCGCCCTCCCGAGGGCGCTTTTTTGCGTATTAGCGAGGCGACCGCAGAACCACAGGGGCGTCGGACTCTCCCGTTTGTATTCGGACGGCAGGACTCGGCCGGTCATTATCGGTGAGCACGAGGGTGGCGGATTCGATGGACGGACCTCGCCATACCTTTCGAATGGATGTGGGACGGTCGACAGCAGTGTCGATTCCGAGCCATGCCCAGTCGATGGCGTTGTCCCGAATCAGGACGAACTCGACCCCGCCGGTGGAATCAACGTTGGTTAAGATTTGTCGGGGCCCGTAAGCGGCCACGGTGCGAAAGCTCATTGCTCCGCTCGACGCAATCACCGCAGCGACTGTTTTGGTGACGGTGCCTGCGGGGGAAGGGATGCACACCGGCACGACGAGGTGACCGCTGCTTGCGGTAGCGGCAGGACCACACGCGTACGATGAAGGCCAAGGAAAGGCGAGGCGGCGCGGTGCTGCATGCTCGGAGTGCGGTTTGGGCTGAACACCCCAGAGGCCGCCGTTCGCATCGGTCCATGTGAACCATTGGTTTTGTCGCTGTTCGGTTCTCACAATACTGGCCTGCGCTTTGATGGTTCCCGTTGCCCGTCCAAGATACTGCAGCCGCTGTTTGTTCGTGATGAAGAGATCGGTGCCGCCTTCGGACCAAAAGCTGAGCACCGTTGAACGCGTCCCTGCCGTTTGGTCGACAGGTTGGGCGGTGTGTCGGTGGGTGGCCATGCCTTCCTCGGTAAGCTGCACGGCGTGAACGCTACCCGGAGCTCCAGCAATGGAGACGGTTACCGAGGCTGTTCCGGGTGACCACGTTTCCGACGTTGGAATCTCAAACGATGTGATTCGGCTCTCTCCAGACTGGAGTCGAATGGTGGTGCCCGGATCGGTGGTTGGTGCCGTGCTGTGAACGGTTCGTCGGATCCCCTTGGGATCGACGGTTTCAAACACGACAAGCCACGGCCGGTTGGTAAGATCGGGAACGGTGGTCGGTTGTTTGCCCGTGTTTTTGTAACGAACCGACAGGGTCAGGCGGTGCCCAGAAAGCCATCGATCGGACATCACGACATCGGCATGAATGCTGGCCCAAGCCGATGAAATGAGCCACAAAACCGCCGTCACTTGAGGTGGTCCTTCAGCCATATGATGGCCGCATCCCGTGTGGGGACACTGCCATCGATCTGCGCCTGTCGAACACGGCGGAGAATGCGACCAAACTGAGGTCCCTGCTCAATGCCGTGCTTGCGAAGGTCGGCTCCGCTTAGGAGGGTCGGCATCGGTTCGAGCGCGATGCCCAACTGATCCGCTCGGTCGAGGTTCGATAGGGCACTGCGGCTCCCGGATGCTGCATGAGCCACCGTACAGGCAAGATGCAGCTCTGTGGTGTCGGCCAGCTCACGAAGCGTCGGGTCGTCCGCGGCCGTGCTCAGCCGGGTGAGTACACCGATGGCCTCCATGACTCGTTTTCGAACCGGGTATCCATGCATTTTGAACAGGCTCAGACGGTCGAGGGTGGCCTCGCACTGGAGAGGGGTGGCGCGATGCAACAGGGTTGCCACCATCAACGCAATGGCTCGGCCGCTTCCGTTCATGGCTTCGCGGTGGGCCGCTGCCCGGTCCAACGCATCGGCGACGGGTGTGGCCGGCAGGCTTGCGATGTCAGGCAAGACCTTGTCGACAATGCCAAGAGAGTGCATGAGCCCCCAACCGATGGACGGTACGGGTGCCTTCATCAGCAGTTTCTCCAACTCTCCCCAAATGCGCTCGGAAGGCAGATCAAACAGGTTCATGGACCGACAGAGCGCCCCGAGGTCGTCGTGCACTGAGAAGCCAAATCGAGCGGCAAACTGAACGACCCGCAAGGCACGCAAGGGGTCCTCCGTGAACGTGGCCGGGTCGACGGCTTGGAGGCGTCCCCGCTTGAGGTCCTGAATCCCGCCAAAGTAGTCGCGGTATTCATCCGTCAGCGGGTCGTATGCGATGGCATTTACGGTTAAATCCCGTCGCCTCGCGGCCGACTCCAAGCCCATGAACGGGTTTCCGATCACGACAATATCGGTGTGTGCTGTTCCGGACTGGGAGTCATGACGCGGGATCGATACGTCGATGGGTGCGCCTTGAATGACAGCTTTGAATACGCCAAAGCTGCGTCCAATTTCGTTGACCGAGCCGAGCGACTTCAAGACGCCTTTCAAGTCATCGGCTTCCAGTCTGTGAACTTCGACATCATGGTCTTTGGAGTCGAGTCCGAGCAGGTGATCTCGGACGGCGCCGCCAACGATCCAAGCACGCCCGCCCCGATTCGCGACGGCTCTGCAGAGTTCAATGATGGGCTGGGGCAGGTCCATGGCCGACTAACTCAGCGAATCTCAGCCATCACAACGGTGATGTTGTCCTTACCGCCACCGTGGTGCGCTGCTCGAATCATTTCGCGGCAAACAACCCGGGGGTCCTGGTAATGATTCAGGATCGCCTCGATGTCTTCGTCCTCGATCTCGCCCCACAGACCATCCGAGCAGAGCATGATGCGGTCACCCGGTTCCAGTTCCACGGAAAAAATGTCAATCTCAACGTTTCGCTCGGTGCCAACGGTGCGAAGCAGAATGTTTGAGTGAGGGTGGTGGCGAGCCTCTTCGGGGCTGATCCGGTTCTGCTCCACCATGCGCGCAACCAAGCTGTGATCTCGGGTGATCTGGTGCAGGACTGAGTCTCGCATGAGGTAGCCGCGAGAGTCGCCCACATTGGCGACATAGGCCAACGTGTCTTTGTACACCAGCGCAGCCACCAACGTGGTCCCCATGTCATTGCCGAGTTCTTCGGAGTGGTCTTTGATGCCGTTGTTTGCGGCTTGAAAGGACTCGTCGAGAATGTTCTCGAGGGTTTCTGGGGAGATCTGGTTGACCCGCTCAAAACGCACAGCCGCCTCGCGGCAGATCGTATCGACCGCCATTCGGCTCGCCACTTCTCCGGCCTCGTGACCGCCCATTCCGTCCGCTGCGACATAGAGTTGAACATCGGGTGTCAGCTGCACCCAGCCCCAGTTGTCTTCGTTGAGAACACGCAGGAGACCCACATCGGTCATTGCGGCTGCAGTCGGAGCGGCGTGGTCATCAGGTTCGCTGGTGATGGCGGCTTCGATTGCGCGCCCAAACTCCATTGGCCGAGTGTACCGTCCGCGCACGGCGCCTTCGAGCGCTTCGATCAGGCTCAGGTCATGCACAGCGGTGAACCGCCGCAGCGTACGAGACAAACTTTCGAGGCCCAGTTGAATCTGGCTGGCGGGCAGCGTTCCCGTGTTGATGGCACGGATCTCAAGATCGAACAGTTTGAATGCGCCGTCTTCAGTCCGAATGAAGTTGGCTTGGGTAAGCGGCGCGATTTCAACTCCATTGGTCTGCAAGAACGCGAGGAGACCCACGCTGCGCAATGCGAGATCAAGCATCTGGCTTCTCGAGATGGGAGCGCACTCGTCGACCATCAGGGTCTCTTGGCCCCAGTCGGTGATGGTGCACACCACATCGTCGACGCGGATCGTCTCGATGGTGGGAACCAAGCCGGGGTGAGCCAGATTCATGGCTTGGTATTGCTCGTAGGAATCGAACAGGTCGGCGTCCCATCGGGCGCTTACCAAGAACCGACGGAGGCGCTGTTCGGAACCGCACCTGAGGCAGTTGGGTGCGGATCGTGGGGTGTCCAGTGAACCGCAGTCGAAGCATTTGCGACTGGCCATGTCGGGTCGATTGTCGTTGGCCAAGTAGAACATTCGCCCCTCGCCCAGTCGAACCAAGCCTTCGATCGCATAGTGATCACCCAAGCGTGAGCCGGGCTGGAAGGGGGCTGGACGGGTCTTAGACAGCGGCACGGATCGGGGGCTCCTTGTCGATGAGTATTGTAATGCCCTTTTGCCAATGGTGAAGCTTACGGCGTAAGGTCGGTTCATGAACCAGTTGCCATTCTTGATCGAAGCCACCCATGGAAGTGCCCGCGCGGGGACGCTCACCACGCCACACGGCAAGGTTCAAACCCCTGTATTCATGCCAGTCGGGACACAAGGCGCCATTCGGTCGCTCTCCCCGCTGCACTTGAGTCAGACGGGATCGCAAATAATTTTGGCAAACACCTACCATCTCTCTCAGCGGCCGGGGGAGCGTTTGGTGGCCAAGCATGGGGGCCTCCATTCCATGATGGACGTTGACCTGCCGATTTTGACGGACTCCGGTGGGTTCCAAGTGTTCTCCCTGAAGAAAAGTCAGGTCGATGAAGACGGCGTGACATTTGCCTATGAAGTGGATGGAAAGAAGACGTTTCTTTCACCCGAGACATCAATGGACATTCAACAGCAACTCGGTGCCGACATCGCCATGAATTTCGATGAGTGCTTGGCGTTTGGGGTTGACAAGGATGCGGCCACTCAAAGCGTTGACCGCACTGCAAGGTGGGCGGAACGCTGCAAGAAGGCTCACACCCGCGAGGATCAGTCTTTATTTGGCATCATCCAAGGTGGGTTCTGGCCAGACCTACGGGCTCGTTCTGCCCGTCAGATCACTGACATTGGGTTTGACGGCTATGCGTTGGGGGGACTGAGTGTTGGCGAAGGCCATCAGAAGATGTGTGAGGTGCTCAACTACGCGGTTGATCCGATGCCAACCAACGCACCGCGCTACTTGATGGGGGTTGGCCGTCCGCTTGATCTTGTCGAGGGTGTGGCGCGCGGAATCGACATGTTTGACTGTGTGATTGCAACTCGGCACAGTCGTTCCGGCATGTTCTACACCGACAAGGGCCGAATTCGAATGACGGATAAGCGCTTTCGGAACGACATGTATCCCCCCGATACATCGTGCACGTGCTACACCTGCACTCGCTTCACGCGGGCATACCTGCACCACCTGTTCCGCGTTGGTGAGATTCTGGCTGCGACGCTCACAACCATTCACAACCTGACTTGGTTTGCATCGTTCATGGCCCGAATGCGATCCAGCATTGTTGACGGTTCATTCGAGTCCTACCGTCAGTGGGTCCACGAAATGTATCCGGAGAAGGATCCTGCTCCGTCGGGTTCTGGGCCGCAGAATCGCAGAGGCAAGGCCGCTAAAAAACGCCGGAGATGATCAACCACACCGCCAGAAGCATCACTGCAGCGGCCATCATCCCGACCACGGTGGCCCAGAGCAGGCCCGTTAAAACGGACTGCTGAATGGGCAGTCCATCGGTGTTTCCGGTGGTGGCCGTCATCTCTCCGATCGGTGGAAGGCTCGGGTTTGTGGTGTCCGATCCGGACAACTCGGCGGTTTGCTCGGTTTGGTCATGAGGGTTGTGGATGGGCCCGTGATCGATTCCGTTGGCCATGGGTAGCGGATCGATCGTCTCGTTCACGATGTGATTGCGAAAGGACGCGCCGGGTGGCGAATAGGCCGATTGGTATCGTTCCTCGGCGGCATCGAGAGCGGCATGAATTCGCCCGATCAGATCGTGATGGAGTCGAAGGTCTTCAGTGGCAAACCCTTGGGTCTCTGTGGGGTCGTCGGTCTGTTCCCCACGTTCTCCCATTGTGGACGAGGACCATCGATCAAGCAGTCCCCGGCCGACGCTGTCTTCGCCCAGCTCAGGCAGCACCTCATCCGACAGCCCAATGGGTGCCACCTGCAGCGCGAGGCGCTGACTGGGCACATCGGGAGGCGGACGGTGGGCGATGAGTCGGTTGCTGACATCAACGGGGCACTCGTTCAAGCCGCTGTCCATGGCTGTCTCTCGGAGTGCTGCAGCAAGGCTCGAGGCCGATGGGACATCGACTGGTAGG
Organism: Deltaproteobacteria bacterium UBA2957; assembly: GCA_002348535.1. Lineage (GTDB taxonomy): Bacteria > Myxococcota_A > UBA796 > UBA796 > UBA796 > UBA796. The sequence continues at coordinate 18,976 of DEBL01000323.1, forward strand.
CGGTCGAACGGGTGTAGTCGTCGCAGGAGCGCCATCGCATCGGTAAG
>DEBL01000347.1:0-1837 GCA_002348535.1 Deltaproteobacteria bacterium UBA2957
GATGCCGATGCCGATGCCGACGCGGAACGACCACCTTCGCCAGCGTTGTGGGGTGAGGATTCCGCGGGACACCCAAATCCAACATGGCTTTGGTCATCGTCCATCGAAGTTACCGCAGCGCAGTGGCGCCTGAACGAAGGCGCTTGGATGGATGCGGATGCCGGCGAACGCCGATTTACATCGTCTGATGACCTAGAGGCCGGCGACCACACGGTCGAGCTTCGAGTCGCAGCATCAGACGGCATCTGGTCAGAACTTGCACGCTTCACCACCACGATCGAATACTTCACGCGGACCGGCTACTGGAATGGGACCGCACGTGAGATGGCCACGAGCCCACTCGGCCACATCATGGCGGTTGCCGCTCACAACGCCTATTCAGAGGACAGCTGGAACGAAGAAACGAACCGAGTCAACACACTCGATGCACTCACAGAAGCCAACGACGAAGGTGCGGATCTACTCGAACTGGACGTATGCGATGTCGACGGTGTTTGGCGCATCCAACACAACGATGGGAGCAGCGACCATGGCGCTCGGCTCGAAGACATTCTGGCATGGCCCTCCATTGTCGGTTTCGACCAGCCGCTGTACATCGAAATCAAGGAAAGAGACCCGACCCGCGAAAAGATTGAGCGCTTACTATCCATGGTTCTCAGCAGTGGTGTGGTGCACAACGGAAGACCGGTCTTTTTTCGATCGTTTGTTGACGAGCGTCTTGAAAACATCGACCTCGTCAACGAAGTCCTCGCCTCGGGACTCCGTCCGCTGCAAGCCCCTTACGTCCGCACGCATGCCCTGTATGCCGACACATCATTCGATGAGACTGCTGAATATACTGCGTCAATCTTAGACAACCATAGCCGCGGGCATGATGGCATCGCCATCGAGCGGTTTACATCAGACTTGTTTCACCTGCTCAACTTTGCGCGTGACTTGAATCTCGGGGTGGCCATGTGGACCGTTCCTGAATCCATGGGGGAGGTCTGGTGCGCTGGCTATCGTGACGTCCTTGATGCCATCGTGATCGACTACGATATCAGCGATTGCCACAATGTTATCGCTGAAGATACTTACCTCGCGTACATGGATGCACGGGATGATGTGGACGGAACTGAGGCCCGCATATGGACTGCGGATGCCGAGTTCGTGGAGCGCCCCCTGACCGCAGCGGACAGCCCCAGTTTGTCAGCCTCAAGTTGCTGCGAAGGCCTCTTGGGCAACGCGCTTGACTTCACGGCTTCGCTCAACGACCACCTCTCGCTTTTTGATGCAGACAACAATCCGTCTGAGGGATTCTTTGTGATGGTGACGGTCCAGTTCGACGACCTGAGTCTTGGCTTCGGTGAAAAACAATCCATCGTTGCAAAGTCAGATGATGGTGGATTTGCGCTCGAATTGAAGGACGACTTGCTGTGGGGCACCACCCTTCGATGGGGGGTGCATGTTGATGGAGAATATCACTGGGCCACGAAGGAGGTGGGGGGCCTAGATACTGACATCAGTCATGTGCTGATCGGCGCCTACGACGGAGATGGACGGGCCCGCCTTTGGGTCAACAACAGTGCCTCGGGAGTCGACGAAACCTCCATCTTGGATGGTGGCGTGACCCTGAATGACTCGCCCATTACAATTGGAGCAGACCCCGAGGGCTGGTCAGATTCGCGGTTCCACTTCGATGGAAAGGTACAACTGCTCTCCATTCAGCAATGGCGAGACCACTAATGATGCGGCACTCTCTGGTTTCTTGGCACTCGGTTGTCCAACAGCCGAGAGGAGCGGGGATGGGTTTACGCACTGGAGGATTTTGCCATCCGAAAAGCCACTGCCCGAGCAA
>DEBL01000347.1:2180-18286 GCA_002348535.1 Deltaproteobacteria bacterium UBA2957
GCAGCCATCGACGGCTTATTCTTTCGCCTCGGACGCTCGGTGTGTTTGGAAACCGTTGATCCGGAGTGCAACCAATGCCCAATACAAGTGGACTGCGGGCGGCATGCCGACCTGTTCCAGCCGGTGTTCCGCACGACCGCCTACTGAGTCACCACGACTCGACCCGCTCGTCCGCGGTGATGTCTCCCCGGCTCGACCGCACCAGCAAGCCATCGATGGTCTTCCAAGGCCAGTCTTGCTGAATTAGGTTTACCAGCCATGCGGGGAGGTTTCCGCGCGGATCGGTGAACACCTCGATCTCGACTTTTGTCCGGGTCGGGCCTACCTTTTCCAGACGCCAAAATGTCCGGTAGGCCTTCGCGCGCACCGTACCGGTCTTGTCAGGCGTCGACGGGTGATCGATGCTCTCATACTGGATTGTAAATACTTTTCCAGCCGCATCATATGCGGTGGTCTCGCGCATGACGTAGTCACGGTCGGATATCGGCCACGGCAGATCATAGGACTCGTAGATTACGTTTGTTAGGTCATCGACCTTTTGCACCACTTTGTGCTCGGTGATCAGGTCCACCCATTCCACTGGTGTGGAGTGATCGCGCAGCACACCGACCAACCGGCTCATTGGAACATCGAAGGTCCCTTCGCCTCGAAAGGCAAAGAGCGGGGACCCCTCGACCAGTTTACGCTCGACCATCACACCTTTGGTGACCCCAACCGGATCCCATCCCACTGCAGCCTCGGCTGCCCCTGCCAGCGATGCAACCCCCAGCACGAGCCACGAAATAAGCGCACGCATCATTCTCTCCGGCGTACGATCTATGCCGTTTGGTGCTTGTGTCGAAATTCCGATTAGGGGGTCATCATGCCCACCCGCGTTTTAATGGTCTGCCTCGGCAACATCTGCCGCTCTCCCCTTGCCGAAGGAATCTTTCGGCATCAGGTCGACCTGGCCGGACGCGCTTCTGATTTTGTTATCGATTCCGCGGGCACCGGAGGTTGGCATGCGGGTGAGTCGCCTCATCCTGGCTCACTTGAAATCGCGGCTGCTCATGGCATAGACATCGGCCACCAAAGGTCCCGCAAGGTGACCGCAGCCGAAATTAGTTCTTGGGACTGGGTGATCGCCATGGATGCCTCGAACCGTCGAAACCTTCTGAACCTCGGCTCACCACCAGACCGCACCCGACTGCTCCTTGGATTCACGCCACATGGAGTGGACCGCGATGTGCCCGATCCCTACTACGAAGGTGGATTTGACCGAGTCTATGAAATGATCGAGGAATCGTGCCGGAATCTCCTTGATTTCCTGACTCCTTAAAGACCCAGATGCGTTAGACGCGGTACCGAGGAGAAGTCCATGGTTTCCGAGTTGTTTGACCCGTCTCGCTGGCGCCCCGTTGAAGGTTTCGACTTTACCGACTTGACGTATCACCGGGCCATCGACCAAGGAACGGTGCGAATTGCCTTCAATCGTCCCGAGTGTCGAAATGCGTTTCGGCCCCAAACCGTTGACGAGCTCTTCACCGCTCTGGACCACGCACGCATGTGGTCCGATGTCGGAACGGTCCTGCTCACCGGCAATGGTCCCAGCCCAAAAGACGGCGGGTGGGCGTTCTGCTCAGGTGGTGACCAGCGGATCCGCGGAAAAGATGGCTACAAATATGAGGGTGCGGAAGGCGTCGATCCTGCGCGGCTCGGGCGACTTCACATTCTGGAGGTCCAGCGGCTAATCCGCACCATGCCAAAAGTGGTCATTGCAGTCGTCCCAGGCTGGGCGGTTGGTGGCGGCCATAGTCTGCACGTCGTTGCAGACATGACACTCGCCTCTGCGGAACATGCAATTTTCAAGCAAACAGACGCCGATGTTGCCAGCTTCGATGCAGGATATGGCTCCGCTTACCTCGCCCGCCAAGTGGGTCAAAAACGAGCGCGGGAAATTTTCTTCCTTGGACGCAACTACTCGGCCCAAGAAGCCTTCGAGATGGGAATGGTGAACGCTGCTGTTCCTCACGCTGAACTGGAATCAACTGCCTTGGAGTGGGCCGAGGAAATCAACGCGAAAAGCCCCACCGCGCAACGAATGCTGAAGTTTGCGTTCAACATGATTGACGATGGCCTCATGGGACAGCAGGTGTTCGCCGGTGAAGCCACCCGTCTCGCCTATGGAACCGATGAGGCCCAAGAAGGTCGGGATGCATTTTTGGAGAAGCGTAAGCAGGACTTTAGCAAGTTTCCTTGGCAGTTTTAGCCGATCCATCCGATCGCCCACAGGCCATACAAACCGCCAAGTACAACGTCAAATGGCATCAACCAGAAGGCATGGGCTCGCCGCGGCAATGCCACGAGTGAAGATGCTGGAACAGGCACCAAGCGGCTTGTCAGCCGCTCTGCGCAAAGCGCCAACAGCATTCCGGCGAGTCCATCCACGAACCAGTGCTGATCCAGCGCCATGGTCGCGTACCAGATGAGCGGCATGCCCATCAACAGGCCCGTACCGATGGTCCGGTCGACCTGCCGAACAAGCAGTCCTGCGAATGTAGCCACCGCAACATGCATGCTGGGAAGGCAATTTATCGGCGGATCCGAGGCACGCATCAAATTGAGAAAAAACACCCAAAAACCAGTCCCGTCGGACTGAATTCGAGGGACTGTGATCGGCCACATGATCCAGATCGGGATGGCTACCGCATACATCAACACCACCCCAACCATCCATCGATAGACTGCGCGTCGATGGGCTGCAGCACAAATGGGCGACCACGACATCGGAAGCATCACGAGGTACACCGGCAGCCAGCCCACCGAGAAGGGAACCCAACCGTCAATCGGCGTTGGCGCCATGCTCAGCGCATCTGCACCCTGCAGTCGGAACCACCCCACCATGAGGTAGAGCGCCATCAAGCCACCCATCAATCCGACCGTCCACACCGCACGCTCGGGCACCGACATGGTCCTTATTTCACCGGTCATCCAACCAGCGTAGGACGTTTCGGCGAGCAATGGCGAGGATCGCACCTTGGGGGTTGACGCCCGGAGATGTTGGGAGAAGGCTGCTATCGTTCACCCAGACGTTGTCTGCACCATACAGTGCCCCAAACGAATCGGCCCCTGCCCTCGAAGGGTCCCCCATGCGAACAGTGCTGTGGAGATGAATCGCGGACAAACTCGCATTGCGGCCATTCAGCACGCCCTCGAGCGACGCAGCTTCCGACGCCTTCCGCAATGGCTGCGCGCCGGGAAGAGGGCTGTGGACCTCGACCGCACCGGCTGCGAACAGAGCCGCCGACAACCGCGCCAACCCTTTCCCCATGGCGGCAAAATCAGCGGCATGCGTTCGGTATCGAACCAATGCATCGCCCAGTAATGGCATGGTGCGAACGGTTCCCCGCCCTTGGCCGCAGACCTTCACGTAAAACACAGCCATCCGTTCCCAGTCCTCCAAAGAACGCCGAACTTCGGATGGTGAACCCTCGAGCCACATCGCGAGGTGCGGCGGCGCTGAATAGCTGCAACCAAGCGTCATTGTAGGTTTGAACTCTTCAATTTGAACTACTGGAACCCCGAACTCGGGCCGATTCACCACGTCTGGAAACCGTGCGACAATCCGAACCATCGGATTCAGTGTCAGCTCATTGCCCACATGCGTCCACCCGCTGTTGCGGAGTAAACGAGGAGTCTGGACAGCGCCCGCACACACGACCAGCCGCTTGAACGCAATTCGACACGGTTCGCCATCGGACTGCCCCATCGCAGCGATAGCTCTTCTGCCGTGGCGGGTGATGCGATCGATTCGAGTTCGGCTCAGCAGGCGTCCACCCGCAGCGACCATGGCAGGAAGCAGGGTCTCACTCATGGAGCGGCGCTCGCCCCCACCGGGCTCTTTCGGGTCCGGATACCGCCAAAAACGTTCTATCTCTGCCCATCTCCAACCCATCGAATCCGCTCCTGCGGCCAGCGCGTTGGACGCTGGGCTGAAGCCAGACGGCCGCCGACTCACGCCGATCTCATCGACCACAGCGGCGAGATGTGGCGCAAGAGCATCTGCACCAAATTCGGAAATGCCGTAGTCGTCGGCCCATGCGTCGATGACCTCCGGAATGGGCTCGTGATACAGCCCAGCATTGCTCTCACTCGCACCGCCCACACAGCGCCCCTCGACATAGGTCACTTTGGGGCTTCCCAAGGCCGCAGTGAGTCCGCCTGATCGCCACTTTTCATCCATCTGCTCAAGGCTGTGATCAGCGCTTGAGTCCACATGGTAGTGGTCGCCTTCCTCGACCACGACCACGTCCTCGCCAGCCTCCGCTAGACGCAGCCCCGTCATGGAACCGCCGGGGCCCGAGCCGACCACGAGGGTTTCGCAGTCGATCTCCCTCACTTCTGCTCCAACGACAACGCGACGAATGTGCCCATTTTTCGGTGAAACTCCACCATGTCCCGACAGGGCCCGAGAGGCGCATTCGCCCACTCCGTGATCCGACGCCGCTGAGCGTCGGGCCCTTGGAATCGAAACCGTCTGCCCGCCCGAATCACGGCATACCAGTCAAACGCGATCAACAAGACCCGCATCCCAAACCGCATAAGTCCAGGCATGGACTCAATTTTTCGCACCAATATGGCGGCGGTCTGTGCAACAGGAACAGCGGACCGACCGTCGTTTAGCAGTCCATCGACAATTCCGTGTACGACCGGTGTGATGGTCATGGCCTCCCCCCAAGACTTACTATCCTTAATTGTGCCAAACCAATAGCAGAGTGCAAAGCCAGATCGTGCTATGGAGGAGTCTTCCCAGAGGACCCGATCATGCCCAGCGAATCACCAGAGCACGGTTCGAACTTTATCCGCGACATCATTGAGTCCGATCTGCGCAATCAAACGCATGACGGCCGTGTAGTGACACGGTTCCCGCCCGAGCCCAACGGCTACATGCACATCGGTCACGCCAAGGCGATCTGCATCGATTTCGGAATGGCCAAGCGATACGGCGGCCGATGCCACCTTCGTTTCGATGACACCAACCCGGTCGCCGAAGACACCGAGTATGTTCTCGGAATCCAAGAGGACATCCGCTGGCTGGGCTTCGACTGGGGCGACCACATGTTCTTCGCCAGCGACTTCTTCCAGCAGATGTACGATCTGGCGGAGGGCTTAATTCGGGACGGAAAGGCGTATGTATGTGACCTTTCGGAGGAAGAATTTCGAACCATTCGTGGCACAGTCACGACACCCGGCGGCCGAAGCCCCGGCCGTGATCGTTCCACCGATGAAAACTTAAACCTGTTCCGCCAGATGGCAGCCGGTGACTTTCCCGATGGACACGCCGTTCTTCGTGCGGTGGGCGATATGGCGAGTGCGAACATGAAGATGAGGGACCCTCCCCTATACCGAATCCGGAATGTGGAGCATCATCGAACGGGGAACAAGTGGTGCATTTATCCCATGTACGACTATGCCCATCCCCTTGAGGACGCGCTGGAGGATGTCACTCATTCGCTGTGCAGCCTCGAGTTTCAAGACAACCGGGAATTGTATGACTGGGTCATCGAAAATACGGCGGTGACAAGCCGGCCGCGTCAGTACGAGTTCGCGAGGCTCAACCTCACCTACACCGTCACCTCCAAGCGAAAGCTACGGCAACTTATTGAAGAAGGCCTTGTGTCCGGATGGGACGACCCGAGGATGCCGACACTCCGTGGCCTCCGTCGACTCGGCGTGCCACCCGCAGCGATCCGCAACTTTGTCGAACGGATCGGCGTGGCCAAGACCAATTCAATCATCGGTGTCGAAAACTTCGAATGGACTGTGCGAGACACACTGAACACCATGGCACCGCGTGTGATGGCCGTTCTCGATCCGGTCAAGGTCATTGTCGACAACTTCCCTGCCGATAAAACCGAGTGGCTCGACTGTCCGCACTGGCCCCATGATGTGCCGAATGAAGGCTCGCGCCGTGTACCGTTTACACGCGAGTTGTTCATCGATCGATCCGACTTCGCTGAGACCCCACCAAAGGGGTGGCGCCGAATGACCGTGGGCGAAGAAATTCGACTTCGATACGGGTATGTCGTCCGTTGCACAAGTGTGGATCGCGCAGCAGATGGAACCATCACCGCAATTCATGTTCAATACGACGACGCCACTGTGGGTGGCGACACCCCCGATGGTCGAAAGATCAAAGGAACCATTCACTGGGTCAGCGCCACCGAAGGGGTCCGGGCCCCAATCTACATCTACGACCGTTTATTTAAAGTGCCCAATCCGGACTCAGCGGAAGGCTCTTTGCTCGACCACGTAAATGGCGACTCGCTGAACATCGTCAATGCCGTTGTGGAACCAAGTCTTCAGGATGCAGCCCACGGTTCTCACTGGCAGTTTGAACGGACAGGGTATTTTGTTCGGGATGCCGTCGAGGAGGGGCTGCGTTTTAACCGAACCGTTCCCCTCAAGGATTCATGGTCCCAACCCACATCCAAACCCGCACCGTCGGTCCCCAAACAACCGCAACTGGAACCGCAATCGAGCGGGGAACAGGATGAATCCCGAAGGAAGAGGAAACGCCGAGCACGAAGCGATGTGCAGGCGGAACTGCTCGCCGCAGACCCTGAGCTGGCGCAACGGCTTGAGTTTTATCAGCGCGACCTTGGCTTGTCCGAAAAGGATTCGAAGACCTTGACCAGCGACCGAGCATTGTCCGACTTCTTCGAGACGGCCCGCTCCCACACTGCCTGCACTCGGCTCGTGGCAAACTGGACCATCAACGCCGTTCAGGCACACGCTAAAGACGTTGGCTTCGAACGACTGAAGTTCACGGGCGCTGATCTCGCCCGGCTGGTCGACTGCATCGATAACGGCACCGTTTCGACAAAGGGTGCGAAGACGGTCTTCGAGACGATGGCCAAACAAGGCGGCACCCCCACGAGCATCATCGACACCTTGGACCTGGCGCAGATCACAGACGAAGCCACCATCGAGGGGTTCATTGACCAGTTCCTAAGTGGTCATCCCGAACAACTCGAACAATACCGAAGCGGAAACACGAAGCTCTTCGGCTTCTTTGTTGGGGGAGTTCTCCGGACATCTGGGGGTCGCGCGGCTCCAGACATCGCCAATCGATTGCTGCGGAACAAGCTTAGCGAGACGTGAAGCGGCCTTGAAGCGCATCTGCGATAACGCCATGGCCGGCGTCATTGGGATGAACAGGTAGACGCCCATCGCGTCGCCATTCTCTCTGTTCTGACTTGAGTTGGTGTTCAGGAGTCGGGTACGACCGTAGATCGAACCACTCCACTCCGCTTGCGTGTAGCACATCGGCCATCCGTTCTAGGTCAGACTGCATCCAGCCGCATTCACTGGTTGGGTCGGAATCTGTCGAACATACAACGGAACCGACCGGCGGCAGGAGAACAAAGATGGGCTCAATTGGCGCAGCAAGGGCGATTGATTTCCGCAGGTTTGCAATGGTGCTTGGTGGAACGCTCCGTCCGGGCCGGGTGATGTGGGGCGGAAGCGGATCATCCGACTGTGCGAGGCGTTGAACCGCTTGCGACACCACCGAATACCAGACTGCGTTGAAGGCGTAGCTGTGTGTCGCCGCGTTCGCCACCCAGCCACTGAGGGCGGCCGGGTTTGCACGAATACGGTCCCCCTCCAGAAGGACGGCCCGTTGTTCGAGATCGTCGGCAAACAAAGCGACCACGGTCCAATCAAAACTACCGTGCGCATGGTGATGGTGCATGGAACGAAACACCCCACAGTACCCCGCTGCATTGACGGCGCCATTGACCACCTCGACGGTGCTACCCGTTGAAGCTGCAATGGCGGAACCGAGACGGGCACCGTAGGTCACGGATGGTTCGACACCCTGTCCCAACGTGACGCTATCACCCACCACTAAAATTCGAAGCGATGGACGGTCAGCGTCGCCATACTGCAACCGCCAAGCGGTCGGCGGCTCGCCATTCGAGTCGGTCTCAACACAGCCTTCGATGTCGTCCTGGATCGCCAAAACCGCGGGTCGTTCCGCCGGCACAAAAGGACGCATGGCGCCGCTCATGCTGGGCAAGTCCGAATACTGCATTCGCAGCACCATTTCGGCCGCAACAACAATCGTCCCCATGACCAGCAAGCCCAACGAGACCCGATTCATTCGGGAGGCAGTTCCCGTGGACGCCAAATCCCTTCGATCACGCTGGACTGTCCGGGCCGAATCACGGCGTGAGCCAACGCACCGGTTGGGAAGGGGACAATGTGACCCACAATGTTGGACAGCGTCGTCTCCAACCCAGGATTGTGCCCCACAACAAGGAGGGGGTCAGCGCCGGCTCCATGCTTGTGAATGACATTGAGAATCGTGGTCGGACTCGCGTGGTACAGCTCGTCCACAACCTGAACGGCAACATCGCCCAGCAATGGCAGCATGCGCTCGACGGTTTCTCGAGTGCGCACGGCTGATGAGACGAGGATCCGCTGGGGACGAATACCATTTTCCACGATGACTTTCGCAATTCGAGGTGCATCGTCACGACCCCGATGGTTCAATGGGCGGTCGTGGTCGGCCAAGTCGCCATGCTCCCAAGATGATTTGGCGTGGCGCATCAACAGCAAGTTCATGGCGAGTCCGCCCAGTCTCGAGGTCTGAGGTACCGTTCGAGGAGTTCAGCCTCCGGAGAGCCATCGTCGGGCTGCGCATCGTAGGACCATGTCACCATGGGGGGCATGGAGCACATCACGGCCTCAATGCGTCGACCGGACTGTACACCGTACTTCGTTCCCCGGTCGTACAGGAGATTGAATTCGACGTACCGACCCCTCCGCATCAACTGAAACTGACGCTCTCGGTCACCGTATGGGTGGTCCTTACGGCGCGTGATGATCGGCATGTAGGCTGCCGCGAAGCTGGATCCCAGCGACCGCATAAACGCGAGCGTCTCCGACCATGTCTTCAGGCGAAAGTCATCAAAGAAAACCCCACCAATACCCCTCGCCTCTTGTCGATGGGGAAGGAAGAAGTACGCATCGCAGGCCGCCTTAAACTCTGGATACAAATGATCACCGAAGGGGTCACAGGCCGCGCGCGCAGTCTGGTGGAAGTGCACCGCGTCTTCATCGAACCCATAGTACGGCGTCAAATCATAGCCGCCTCCAAACCACCATACTGGAGGCTCGCCTTCTTTGGTCGCGACGAAGCACCGGAAGTTCGCGTGTGTTGTGGGCGCATAGGGGTTCCGCGGGTGTACAATCAGTGAAAGCGAAACCGCCTCGAAAGCCCGACCGGCAAGTTCGGGTCTCCGATTGGTCGCCGCCGACGGCAGTCGGTCACCGATGGAGTGCGTAAAGTTGACTCCAGCTCGCTCAATGTGATGTCCACCGGCGAGCACTCGCGGCGCACTCAGCCCACCCTGCGGCCCATCCACGGCGTCTTCAACAAAGGTTTCGCGACCATCGAGGTCCTCGAGGGCTGTGCAGATGGATGACTGAAGGCCGCGAAGCAGGCTGCACATCTCGGAGGGGCGTACGGACATATTCCACCCATTAACCCACTCCGACCGGTCCGGACTCAGGCTAAGCCCGACACCCGCTCCCGGCGGGGTACAGCCCGCCGATGCCGATCCGACCCACGCTTCACACACTCGCCGAGACGGACCACTGGATAGTGGTGGCCAAACCACCGCGACTGCTCGTTCACCGAAATGCCCATCACCCTCGTGCAGAGGCATGCCTGCAGTGGGTCCGCGACCAAGTGGGTGGCCGTGTGTATCCAATACATAGACTCGACTTTCAAACCTCGGGATGCCTTCTGTTTGCCAAAACACGCTCGTGGGCTGCCCCTCTCCAGCAAGCGTTGGCAGCGGGGCAAAAAACGTACGTGGCCTTCGTGCGCGGGCATTACTCAAACGACTCCATCGCCACCGTCACCACTCCCATGAAAGACGACAATGGGATTTTGAAGGCAGCGGAGAGTACTGTCGTTCTTCTCGGACGTTCCCACGACCCTCGTTGCTCGCTGCTCAAGGTCGAGCCCAAAACCGGACGGTTCCATCAAGTTCGGCGCCACGTGCGCGACCTTCATCATCCGTGCATTGGCGACTCGGACCACGGAGACACGCGAGTAAATCGATGGTGGCGGGAGAACACCCGAGCCAATCGACTCGGACTGCATTGCTTGCGCCTGACGGTGGACCCCCAAGAAGGGCCGCCCATTCGGGCGGAATGCCCGCTGTTCGACGACCAGTATGAGGTATTCCAATCCATGCCGTGGTGGCAAGATGCCGTCGCTAAGGAGCCCGGATTGGCCAACAATCCGCTCCCGCTGCCCCGCTACGAAGAGCCGAATGAAGAGTAGCTCGACAGAGTGATATCAGCGCGTAAAGACCACTTCTTCCACGGGAGCCTGCCACACAAACAGGCTAAAGAGCACCCCATGTTGAGACCTAGCCCGAACCGAATCATCGTGAAACTCGGCACCCGTGTTCTGACTTCGGATGATGGGTGCATCGCGATGGATCGCCTGACCTCACTGATCGCCCAAATGGCGGATTGGGCTGGCCGCGGATGCGAAGTATTGCTGGTCAGTTCTGGTGCTGTGGGCCTCGGCCGCGATACCCTCGGTCTCCCACCCGGGCCCTCAGACCTCTCCACCCGCCAAGCCTGCGCTGCCATTGGCCAAGGACGACTGATGGGCATCTACGAGCAAAAGTTCGGTCACCACGGTTTGGTGTGTGCTCAAGTCCTGCTGACGCAGTCCGACTTCGACGACGAGCAGCGGTACTCGAACCTGAGCTCAACCCTCAATACGCTGCTGCGGCACCGGGTGATTCCGATCATCAATGAAAACGATGTTGTGGCCACTGAGGAACTCGTCTACACCGATTCGGTTGCGGCGGCTCCACCCAAGGGTCCACCCTTCAGACGACACGGTGTCAGCTTCGGTGACAACGACCAACTTGCGGCCATTCTCGCGGCGAAGCTCGATGCAGACCTTTTGATCTTGTTGACCGATGTCGACGGCGTCTACGACAAGAACCCGTTTAAGCACCCGGACGCCCAACGCATTCAGACGTGGGCTGTTTCGACAAAGGTGGACGCCCAACAGGACCCGGGAGCCGGTAGAGGTGGAATGAAGTCAAAGATCCGGTCCGCATGCCATGCGGCTCAGGCCGGCTGCACGACAGTGATTGCATCGGGTCGCTTGGATGGAGCAATCCACCGCGTCCTCAGTGACCAGTCAACGGGAACCTGGTTCCCGGCTGCAGGCCACCTATCCCCCAATCAACAGTGGATGCTTCATACAGCGCGCGTAGGCGGAGCCATGTACCTCAAGCCCGACCAAATTGAGTGCTTACAGAAACCGCAGACATCCCTGCTCGCCGACAGTGTGGCTAAAATTGCGGGTTCCTTTCAAGCCGGTGAGGTGATCGAAATTCGTGCCCTCGATGAGACCCCCCTTGGTCGGGGCACGGCGAGTTGTGCCGCAGACACCGCACGGGCATGGACCGGATCCCACGCGCTTCAAGCGCTCCCAGTAGGCCCGGTCGTCTTGGTGCGCTGGGACAAGCTCGTATTAGGAAACAATCAATGAAAGATCTCGCAAGCCGCACCCGCACGTCTGCCCGTTCACTGGCTGCCGCAGAGGGCGGTCAGCGTACACAGGCGCTCGAAGAACTCATCCGACTGCTGACCGCCAACGAAAAACGCATCCTTGAAGCCAACAAAAAGGATGTCGCAGAGGCGGCCCGAACGGGACTCGATGCGCCGCTGTTGGCGCGCCTCAAGCTGAGCCAAGCAAAGCTGGATGGCTTGCGGGACGGGCTGCGCCAACTGATCGAGCAAGGAGACCCCGTCGGTCGTCCGCTGCGGAAGACGCTTTTGGATGATGGTCTGACGCTCACCCAAGTCACGAGTCCCCTTGGCGTTCTACTCATCATCTTTGAGAGCCGGCCCGACGCCGTCATTCAGATTGGAGGGTTGGCCATTCGCACGGGCAATGGCTTAATTCTTAAAGGCGGAAAAGAAGCCCTCCACTCCAATGCAATATTGACCGACTGCATCCGTTCAGCGCTCGAAAAGGCAGGCCTCTCGCCCGATGCCGTAAATGGAGTCGTCCAACGCGAAGCCGTCCACGCCTTGCTTCAATGCGATGAAGACATCGATCTCGTCATCCCGCGCGGGTCGGCAAGCTTGGTTCGTTCCATTCAATCCAGCAGCCGGATCCCCGTGATGGGCCATGCGGATGGAATCTGCCATGTGTTTTTCGACAAACACGCCGACCCTGCCATGGCTGAACGCATCATTGTCGACTCAAAATGCGACTACCCGGCCGCTTGCAATGCAGCCGAGTCTCTCCTCGTGCATCGCGATTTTCTCCCGCATATTCGGCGAATTGGGGAAACATTGACGGCAAATGGAGTCACCCTTCGAGCCGGCTCGCAGGCGTCCGAGCACCTCACCCAGTGCGAACCAGCCGGCGAAGAAGACGGCGCAGTCGAATACGGGAATCTAACGTTATCGATACGAGCAGTGTCGAACCTCAATGAGGCCATTGATCGAATCCACCAGCACGGGAGCGGGCATACCGAGAGCATCGTGACCGATTGTGACTCCACAGCTGCGGCGTTCCTCGCCCGTGTGGACAGCGCGAGCGTGTTTCACAACGCATCCACACGCTTTGCGGACGGCTACCGGTACGGTCTCGGCGCAGAGGTTGGCATCAGTACCGGCCGGATCCACGCCCGGGGCCCTGTCGGCAGCGAGGGACTCCTGACCACTCGATGGCTGCTGCGAGGCTCGGGCGACACCGTTTCCACGTACAGCGGCGCGAATGCACGCTCGTTCATTCACACCCGTCTTCCGCTGGACTGAACTTCAGCTGCCGACGGCCCCTTAGCGACACCCCTGCTTTGTGTACTCCGTGCCCGCAAGGAATCCATCGGGTAGCCAGTACTCGTAACAAACGTACCCGTCGTAGGGACCGAAAAACTCGTCTTCCCAATCGATGGGAATGGGATCCGCCGTACAGCTGGTCTGAAGCAAGCCGGTCTCGCCACACTCAGGAACGATCAGTTCATAGGGTGGTTCGGGTTCATAGGTCCAGCCCACGCCCGGAGTCAGGGAGCACGTGTGGTCGTCATAGCTGTAGGAGCAAATCGAGCCACTAGTCGTGTACTGTTCCGCTATTGACCCATCGCAGTTGTAGTCGAACCCTCCGCATACCGTAGCCTCTGTGCCCCAAACAGTGCTCCCTGGATGGGCTTGTGCATCAAGGTCGCAGCAATCGGTCGAGTTGGTCGAATACCCACTGGGCGCAGAGCAACTCGTGATGGCATCGGTCGACACCCCGTACCCATCGCCGTCTGCATCCCGGTAATAGGTGCGCAGTGGCAGTCCTTCATCAGAAGCACCATCACAATCGTTGTCCACCCCGTCGCAGACCTCAGTTGCACCCGAGTAGATCGCCGCGTCCCCATCGTCGCAGTCTCCGGATACCGATGCATAGCCACCCGGTACCGAGCAGGAGGCAATGGCTCCGCTGCTTGTTCCAAACCCGTCTGCATCGGCGTCGGGGAAAATGATTGGGGTGCCGGCCGCATCCGTTTCATCGACCGTTCCGTCGCAGTCATTGTCGTATCCATCGCAGGCGACTTCATCAGTGCCGGCGGGCCGACATGAGAAGCAGGCATCGTCGCAGTCTCCGGCCACCGCCACATAGCCAGATGGCGCCGAACACTCCGTCCGAGAGTCAGACGAACTGCCATACCCGTCACCATCCGCGTCTCGGTAGAACGTAGACATGCTGGCACCGTCGTCTACCGAACCATCGCAGTCGTTGTCTTTTCCATCGCACACCTCGGGGGCACCAAGGTAGACGCTCGCATCTTCGTCGTCACAGTCTGAACTGACCGAAGCATACCCAGTGCTGGGAAAGTCGGATGGGCAATCGGTCCGCGTTGGGCAGTCTCCCCTCGCCTCGCAGCCCGCTGGCGCAATGGCGCCTCGCCCATCGGCATCGGCATCGACATACCGAGTCACTTCGCCCTCGGATCCTGGCTCGTCCACCCCTCCCACACAGTTGTTGTCCACTCCGTCGCACACCTCAACAGCACCCGGATGAATCGCGGGGTTCGTCGGATTGCAGTCCCCATGCATCGTGGCAAAACCCTCGGGCCGCGAGCACGTCACCACCACATCGGACACGACGCCGTATCCGTCGCTATCGGCATCTCGGTAGTGTGTTGTCGCTCCAAGGGCTCCCGCCTCGTCGGTGGCGCCGTCACAGTCGTTGTCGACGCCATCGCACGACTCGGTCGCACCCGGATGGCGCGAAGCGTCCGCATCATCGCAATCACCGGGTGACAGGACATACGACGGGGGCGGCGAGCATGTTGTGACCGCATCCGAGGACAGACCGTATCCATCGTCATCGGTGTCTCGGTAATACGTGGCCATCCCCGTAGCACCAGCCTCATCGGCTGCACCGTCGCAATCGTTGTCGGCCCCATCGCACACTTCTTCCGCCCCTGCATACACATCGGACCGAGTATCGTCGCAATCTCCAGAGGCAGCGACGAAGCCACTAACGGGAGTGCACGAAGACACGGAGGATGCTTCCGAGCCCATACCGTCGCCATCGGAATCGATGAAATATGTGGCGCTGCCAGTCGCCCCTTCCTCGTCGATCGAACCGTCGCAGTCGTTGTCTGCGCCGTCGCATGCCTCAACGGCGGCCGGGCTCACCGCAGCGTCCTCATCGTCGCAATCCCCAACCTCGATGGCATAGCCACTCGGAGGCGTGCAGGACTCCACTGTATCCAGCGCGACGCCATACCCATCTCCATCTGCGTCACGGAAATAGGTGCCCACCCCGGTAGCGCCCTCTTCGTCCACCTCCGAGTCGCAGTCGTTATCGAAGCCATCGCAGACTTCTTCAGCACCCGGGTAAGATTCGCTGCGGGCATCGTCACAATCACCTGCAACCGCTGAATACCCATCCGGGAGCGAACAAAAGGCTGCACTCTCCAGCGGCGCACCGTACCCATCGCCGTCTGCATCCACGTACGCCACAAAGGAGCCGATTGCGCCGGGTTCGTCGGTACGGCCGTCGCAGTTGTTGTCGATGCCATCGCACACTTCGATTGCGCTCGGCGATACGTCCGGGCGCGCGTCATCGCAATCACCGGCCTCTACCGTAAATCCATCACCATCGATGTCGGTCGACATTCCCGTGTCGCCATCTCCGGTATCGCCCCCATCAGACCCGGTATCGTCTCCGTCATTCGCAGAGCCTGAATCCGCCTGCCCACCGCTATCTGACGAGGCGTCTGAACACTCGCGCGCACTCGAGCAGTCGGCATCATCGCAGTCGGTGAGCCCGTCTCCATCATTGTCAATGCCATCGTCGCATTCCCCCGGACCATCGCCTTCGGCATCATCGGTGTCTGATTCATCGCCTTGGGCGCCACTTGCGGTGTCCTCGCCCACAGGTGCGTCCGACTCATCTGCAACATCCACGGGCACCTTGTTCGAGCAGCCCGACGCCACCAAGCCCAACAGAAGCAGACTCACCTTCATCGCATTGTACATTTCAGATACTCCCTGCCCGCATCACGGCAGACCTGCTCTCTATGTATTCACACCGCCCACCCGTTCAAAGCCTTCCTCGAGCATTGTCAATCATAGGCTCTTGATCGACACATTTGCGACCCAAAACTGAATGGGCCACCAAAAAAAACCCACCTGCACCGAAGTGCAGATGGGGCCGTGCAAAGCGCAGAGCTGGTGGAGTGCTATGTGCACTCGATGAGGAAACCGCTGCTTTCCTCAATTTCGCTGGCCGGTCCGCACCATGTGTTCGCCGGAATGAGGCATGTGAACACTGCGTTGCAGCTCCAAGTGTCTGCTGGAGCGCCAGCGTCTGCACAAACGCCGTTGTTGCGGCATTGAATGCTGCAGTACCCGGTGGATTCGCCGGGCTGCTTGATGCACTTGTTCGTGGGTGCACCACATTGGCTGTCCAGTGAGCAGAACTTGCCCCATTCGAGGTCCTCGCCTGCCCCAGCATCGGCATCGGCATCGGCATCGGCATCGGCATCGGCGTCGGCATCGGCATCGGC
>DEBL01000297.1:0-7930 GCA_002348535.1 Deltaproteobacteria bacterium UBA2957
TCGTTTCGCTGCAGACCGGTGCTCGTTTCATTGGTCGCCGGGGATGCGGATGCGGATGCGGATGGGGATGTGGATGCAGATGCCGGTGGTGCCCCTCGCGTGATTGTGGAAGCAGAGTACTCGGTTGGCATCTATGAGATCGTCATCCTGAGCGCAGACGAGTCCGGCGCCCTGCTGACATGGTTAGACGCGAACGGGTACGGTGTGGACGCCTCAGCAGAGTCGTTACTCGCCGAATACATCGACTCGGGCGCGTATTTCTTTGCCGCCAAGGTGGGGCTGCAGCAAGCGGGAGAAGGTGAATTTTTAGAACCGCTGCAGTTTGGATACCGGTCAGATGTGTTCTCCTTGCCCATCCGGTTGGGAACGCTGAATTCCCCGGGGGAACAGGACGTGGTCATGTACATCGTGACCGATGAGGATGCGGGCAAGGTCGGGGTTTCGAACTATCCGCAAATGACCATCGAAGATGAATGCATGGTGGACGCATGGAATGCCAGCGACATGGAGGCTCATTACGGCGAACGGTTTGAGAATGCGTTTGCCCAGGAGAGCGGGGCTGGGTGGTTGGTGGAATACGCATGGGCAACCAGTTGGTGTGATCCGTGTTCTGCAGAGCCTCCATCCAACGATGAGTTGTCGGAAGCGGGATTCGAAGGTTCATCTTGGGACTCGTATTTGACGCGGATTCGCATGCGGTACACCGCGGAGGCCGCGACACAAGACTTGACCCTCTACGCCTCGGGTCTCAAGGAACAGGAGCAAATTCGATACATCGCCTACAACGCGTCGATGGAAGATCGGTTCCCTGTTTGTGGCGTGGGTATGGTCGACGACCCCGGCACCTGTGATGATGAAGAGAGCGGTGCGGTGGATCCATCGAATGACGACGAAACCGGTGGTTCGTGGGAACCGGCCTATCAGTTTCCGGAGGGAATCGATGGCACACCGCGCAGTGAGCGAGGCTGTAGTTACACAGATGGTCGCTCCGACTACTTCGGATGGCTGTCTCTCTGCGTGCCCTTTGCGATCCTTCGCCGGAGGCGATCAGCTGCCTGATGCCGCCTGCGCTGCGATGTCCACCAAGAGGTTCGGGTCAATGTTGCCCCCTGTGCAGATCACCCCGCACCGTCCACGGCCGTGTTTCAGTGCAGCAGCCAATGGTACGGCTCCCGAGGGCTCGAGGACAATTCGAAGCTCCGTCAGTGCCCACGCCATTGCTGACCGCATCTCTTCATCCGTGATGAGCATGGTGTGGTCGACGTGGTCGCGTAGTATCGGCCATGTGAGCTCACCGGGCACCCGCACGCGGAGCCCGTCTGCGATGGTGTCCGGCGGCGGAACAGCTACGCGCTCCCCTGCGCGGATGGAGCGATGCAAGCTGTCTTTCGCCTCGGGTTCCACAGCAACAATGGTGGCCTTGGGTGCGAGCGCGCGGGTTGCGACGGCGCATCCCGTCATGATTCCTCCACCACTGACCGGTGCGTACAGGATATCTATCGGTCCCGCATCTTCAATGAGTTCGAGGGCAGCCGTTCCTTGTCCCGCCGCAATATCAAGGTCGTCATAGGGTTCGACTGCGGCGTAGCCCTCCGCGGCCGCGATGCTTCGTGCGACATCGCGCCGCTCGTCGGAGTCTGGGCCGACGATGATGACATTGGCTCCATCTTCCTCAGTACGGCGGCGCTTAAGCGGAGGCGCGTTGTCGGGCATCACAACGGTAGCGGGAATGCCAAGAAGCTTCGCAGCCCGGGCGACGGCCTGGGCGTGGTTGCCGGAAGAGTGCGCGACAACACCCGGGCAGTTGGGCGGCAGTTGAGCCATTTTATTGATGGCGCCTCGGAGCTTGAATGCACCGATGGGCTGAAGGCCTTCGGGTTTGATGAGCAGCGTTGCATCGCCCACCCTGCGTTCGAGGACGGGTGTCCGAACGACGTGGCCCCGGATGCGCTCGGCTGCGGCGCGGATGCGGTCAATGGTGAGGGTTTCACTCATAAGCAACGAATAACCGAATCGCGATCTCGAGGTCGGGCGAGTGAGACCCTCTTCCACCACCCGGGTTCAGGTGATGGGCTTGCTGGTGGTCAGCAGTTTCTTCCACCATGGCGTTCCAGCCGACAGGCGCACGGCCTTGAGTTCAGCCTCAAGGCCGGCAGCGCGGTCCTTCCAGTCGTCCGCGCGTCGCTGTTCGCTCCGCTTGGCCTCTTCGATGGCGCTGATTTGTCCCGTTACCAACTCGAGTTGAGTTTGGAGTGCAGCCACAAGAGCCTTTTGTCCTTCCAGCTCTGCCTTCAGGACACCCTTCGACGGGCCCGATTTTGCGCTGGATTTCGGCCGAGGCGGATTGGCAGATTTCCCCGCTGTAGCCATGTGAGCCATTAGTTCCCGGCGACTGATCATCAAACGACTTCTCGGGTTGTCGGGGTTTTCCCGGACGCCTGCAAGGTCATCATGTTTGATCCATTTTTTCAAGGTCGGGACCGTTCGGTCGACCATTGCGGCAGCTTCCTTGATGGGAATTAGGTCCGACTCTCCGCGGGCAGCGAGGTACGCCGCGCGCGCGCCTTCCAAGAGCTCTTCGTTGCAATGCATCACTCCTCCCACACAACAATCGCAGAGTAAGCCATTTAGTCTTGACTTGTCAATACTTGTGTGTATAGCGTCGCCGCTCGATGTTTGATTCTCCCCAATTCTTGGCGTAGGGTGTAACGATTGCAGAGGTAGACATGTTGGCTTGGATCGCGCTTGTGGGTTGCTCATTCCCGTTGCCCGATTGTGCAGATGGCTACACTCGCAATGCCGAAGAACAGTGCGTGGAATCGACGGATACAGGGAGCGGCGCCGGGTGCGTGCTTACCGGTGAGTACATGGGCGACATTGCGCTGGCTGTGGCTGCAGAGGCAGGGCCGTTGGAAATAGAAGATAACTGTGTTGGAACGGTTTCATTCGATCGATACGATCGGGTCCTGGATGGCACCGTCGAGTGTGAATTTGAGGGCGCGGTTGATGGGTTGGTCAACAGTCAACAATTCTGCGGTACCCTAGATGGAGTCATCGAGGAGTCCGGGGATATCGGTGGACAGATCGTACTCGACCTCGACATCTTTGGCGTGCTTGACGAGCCATGGGTGGGGTCGGCGACCGACGAGCAGATCGTTGGGTCTGTCAGCGGGTCGATGGAGTTTGAGGTTGCGGGTCTTGTCGTGCCGGTCGACTTTGCCGGTCAATTCGAGGCCAATCGGTAAGCGTTAGAGGTTTGCGGCACTCATGATGGCGGTCATGCCAGCAGTCGCAGAACTGCGGAGCCACCCGCCTTGGGTTTGGGTGGCGGCCTCCGCAAATGGGTTGGGGGCTGGATTAATGTCCACGAGGACCATCCCCTTGTGCTGTGCAATGGCCAACATGTGGGCCGGTAAACTGGTGGTGCCGGTGGTTCCAACCACGATGAGCGCGTCGGCGTTCTCAGTCGCGCGTATTGCGCTCTCGAACCGATACAGTTCCTCGTCGTAATACTCATCAAACCAGAGTACGTGGGGTCGCATCCAACCGGAACATTGACGACAGGTAAGTGTGTCTTTCCAGCTCTCGTGAAAGGTGGGGTCGTCGCGAACGTGGGGAAGATTTGGACACGGCCGACGAGGTTCGCATCCTTGCGCGCAGCGGAAGAAGTTGATGTTTCCATGAATTTCCATCGTGCGATTCAGTGAGCTGCCAGCTCGATGATGAAGCCCGTCTACATTCTGGGTCACCAATGTTAGGCGGTTGCCGAGGTGTTCTTCGAGCTGCACCAGAGCGAGATGCGCATCATTCGGTTCGGATTCGAGGCATACCTCGCGGCGCCAGATATACCACGGCCACACCAAGCGCGGATCAGACGCAAAGGTACGCCAAGTCGCTAAGTCTTGTGGTCGGTACACTGTACTGCCAACGGTCCAGTAGCCATCCGGACCGCGAAAGGTCGGGATTCCGCTCTCTGCGCTTATTCCTGCTCCCGTCAGCACGACAATGCGGCCACCAGAGTGAATCAGCTCGGTCAGTGTCTGCAGCGCCGTATGCATCGGTTCTATCGCGTGTTGGCGTCGATGATCAGCGAATAGTCGCTGGAGCAACTGCTGGAGTCCGTGGATGAGACGATGACTTCGTACCACCCGGTCTGACCGGATGGCCACCAGCCCTCACCCACGCGGATTTCCTCATCGCCGCCAAAGCCTGCATCATCGGAGCTCCCCGCTTCAACGCTGACTGCAGTTCCGTCCTCATCTTCGACAAACCACAATTCAATGCGCAGGTCGACATTTCCGGGAACTTCAGTCAGCGTGACATCGATGTTGAATAGGTCAAAAAAAGAGTCCTCCACATAAAAACGAAAGATGTCGGTGTCGGAGGATGGATGAAGGAATGCACCATCGATTTCGATTTCTGTTCCATCGATGTCGCCGAGGCTGTGACCCACCACGTCGTTCGGCTCGTATTCATCGCCCGACCAATCGCTGTCCGCCCATCCATCGCAGTTGTTGTCGATTCCGTCGCAGACTCGGTCGTCGGCATCGGGGTGAATCGTCGGGTCATCATCGTTGCAGTCTGTATCCGCCGCATACCCGTCGCCATCGGCATCATCGGCGTCAGCGTCGGCGTCGGCGTCGGCGTCAGCGTCGGTGTCGGCGTCCGCATCGGTGTCAGTGTCGGCGTCGGCGTCAGCGTCAGCGTCAGCGTCAGTGTCTGCGTCGGCATCCGCATCGGCATCAAGCACGATGACTTGGCGAGCCGAATCCTCATCGTCTGCTTTCGCACAGCCGAGTGTCAAACATGCCGTCAGCGCGAACATTCGCATGGTTTTCTCCCTCTCAGCCGAAGAAATACCATACATTTGTAGGCGGTGGCATTGGGTGCCGAGGTTTCACGCGATGGTATACATCAAAGAACAGATTGCTTCGGCCGAGACCCCGCCGGGTATGGCGTACTTCGACCCCGGCTTGTTCGAGGCCGAGATGGAGACCATATTCACGTCGGCATGGTTGGGGCTCACGCCGCCTCGCCTCGAGCCCAATACGGCTCACCCGCTCGACCTGTTGCCCGGCGCTTTGGACGAGCCGCTTGTGCTCACGGCTGACAAAAACGGAACCCTTCGAATTGTTTCAAACGCCTGCACACACCGGGGAATGAAGCTAGTCTGCGATCCCTTGTCAACCAATCGACTCCGCTGCGGGTATCACGGGCGGCGGTTCAAACTCGATGGTCAACTCGATGGCGCGCCAGGGTTCCGGGGAGCGGAGAACTTTCCCCGCCAGTCGGATGACTTGGCGACCGTGCCAGTTCGCTACTGGGGGCCAGTGCCCTTCATTCAACTGCTCACGGGACAAGCCTTCGATGAATGGACGGATCCCCTCCGAGTGCTGTTCGACTTCCTTCCGCTGGATGCGCTTCGATACGATCCGGGAGCCCGTCGTCGATTTGAAGTCAATGCAAACTGGAAGCTGTACCTCGACAACTACCTTGAGGGGTTTCACATCCCTACCGTCCACAAGAGTTTAGCCGCCGTGCTCGATGTGGGCTCGTATCGGACGGAGTTGCTTCCCCACGGATCGTTGCAGATCGGGGTTGCTGCTGAGGGTCAGCCGGTCCTCCCCTTGTCCACATCTCATCCACTTGCCGGGGAATCGATAGGGGCGTTGTATGTCCACCTGTTCCCCAACACACTGTTCAATGTGTACCCGTGGGGCGTGTCCATGAACTACGTAAACCCGATGGGGCCGGTCAAGACTGAGGTGATATTTGACCGGTATGTATGGAAACCCGACTTGCTCGATTTGGGTGCGGGGTCGGACCTCGACCGAGTGGAACAAGAGGATGAGGAAGTGGTCGAGGCCACGCAGGCGGGATTGCGGTCGCGGCTATACGGCCGCGGGCGGTACGCCCCCGAACAAGAGGCGGCCGTCCATCACTTTCATCGGTGGTGGTCGCTGCAGTTACCCGAACAACCCCACGCTCAGTAGCAGTCGTCGATTGAGCACGAGGAACCGCTGGTCGACCAGTCCGTGTAGCTGTGCTCCCAAATTTCCATGCCGTGGTAATACGTGACCAAGGCATCCACATTGGTCATGGACGAGGCACCTTCGGACAGCTCTCCTGAGAAGATGATGCTTCCGGTGCCCGAGAACTCAAGGAAGATGGACCATGTGTCCCCTTCACCAGTGATGGGCGCCGTGTCCGTCAGTGGAATTCCATCGCTTCCGAGCACGCCTTTTTCGCAGTAGCTGACGTCCCAGCCATCATCGGACTCGACCATGTCGAAGAAGCAGAGTTGGGTGTTAATTGGCGAACCCGGGGCACGTGCATTGCTCGACTTGTCGATCGTCCCCGATGCGGCCCAGAGGTTGGCAATGGCCGCCGGCGGATCATCGCCGAAGTGGAGCACGGTTCCCGACTCACCCACGGACTCCTCAACCGCTGGGTTCGCGGTGATGGTGTCCGCTTCAGCCGATCCCGTCGTGGTGTCATTGTCGATTGTGCCTGCTTCGTCCGCGGAGGGTGCAATTGGGGTTGTGTCGATGTCGCAGAATGACGCGTAGCGTTCGCTTGTGACGTTCCAGCAATCGTTGATCTGGCCGCACGATGAGTTTTCAATGCACTCAATTTGGCAGTTCGAATATCCCAGCTTGACCCGGTCCGGGCTGGCACAGTTGGCTGCGCAGTCCACCAATGAAGGCGCCTCGATGTCGAGGTCGGCGCCGGCCAATGGAAGGGCAATCTCGGGTGGGTTTACGCTGTCACCGCAGGCTTGAATGGTGGTGCAGGCCGTTGCACAAGTCCCAAAAGTTTCTTCAAGATCATCCAACAGGCCACTGTCGAGGGCACTTTTTACCGCATCACATCCGCTCAGCAGGGATGCTGCGATCACGCAGCCGAATGAGATAGAAGGGGTGGCTTTCATGGTCTGACTCCTCGGAGTGTGGTGCTGTTTGAGGAGAAGGTATGCCCTCACTCGTCAGTGCACAAGCCTTAACGAACCATCAACGCATTCCATTCAACGCGCTTCGGGCCGCCATCAGGAGGATTGACGCTACCTCTCGGATGGCCCCACGAACCCGGAGTTGCTTGGACGGGCGTGAGCCTGCAGCGTAGACCGTGCCGAAGTGGCGTCCAAACAGGCGCTTACAGCGCCAAGTGTGGTAGCCATCCGTCACAACAACGATGGAAAGGTTCCTTGGGTTGGGCAGGAGTTGCGCGGCGAACCGTGCATTCTCTTCTGTGGATGTGGAGTTGGACTCGAGGAGGATTGCCCGGTTGGGCACCCCTGCTTCCATGGCCACGGACGCTGCGACTTCGGCTTCGGAGGGGGGGAACTTGCCCACGCCACCGGTCACGAGCAGGAGCGGAGCGTGCTCTGCCTTCCACAACGCCACTGCGCGCAGAGTACGGCGTCGAAGGGCACTGGATGGGGACCCGTCGTGGCGCACGGCGCATCCCGGCACAACCAGTACGTCGGCCTGCGTGGGAAGCCGTTCTCGATGGCCCGTCCAGTCCAACAGTGCAGCGACGATGCACCATGCCAACGGAGGAACAGCCACGAACCACAGCATCAGTCGAACAGGGCTTCGTAGCTGCCCGCAGTGAGCGCATCTTCAATCCACCGGTCGTAGGCGATGTTTTGGTTGGCGGTTGGGGGTGCGTCGGCGCACACGCGAAAACCGTCGTCGAGGTAAAGGTCTTCGGCGAGTCGATCGTGCGTATGGAATCCAAAGTTGCTTGGTGCATGGAAGGTGTCACGGCGGCTGGTGCCTCCCCAGACGGCGTAGGTCAGATCCCCCGGAAAACCCGATACTTGAGTGGTTGCGGCCATCGTGTTGATCAGTTGGTCTCCCATTCTGCCCCAGGTGCTGCGAACTTGGAAATCGTGGATTCCGAACGGACTCTTGCAGTCGGTGTAGGT
>DEBL01000297.1:8319-15610 GCA_002348535.1 Deltaproteobacteria bacterium UBA2957
TCGTTTCCGTAGGGGTAGCGCAGGTTGTCTGGACCGGCGGCGGCGTACATCAGTTCAGTGATTGTGCAGACCCGTCGGCCATACTGCGCGAGGGTCAACTCAAGGGCTTCGATGGTGTTGTGGCGGGTCCCGTCGGTGAACCATTCGGCGCCGGGAACACCGGGAAATGGGTACCCGTCGATGTAGAAATCGCCAACTGGAAAGTTGGTCATTGGGATGATGGTTTGGTGTTCTCCCTCTTCCGCAAACTGAGCGATGATCGACTCATCGGTTTCCCCGAGTGGTATGTTGCCGCCTTCGATGAACTGCAGTCCGGTGGCATCGTACGGCGTTGCGGTATCGGAGGGGGACCCCATCACCCCCATGCCTCCAGAGGGTTTTCCGCAGCCGATCGAGAACAGGACAAACCAACGCATAGTTCACTGTACCGGATTTAGTCGGCTTTGCCGTCAGGGGTGAAGCTCAATCCGACGGTACCCACAAACCCTTGAACGAGAATCGATTCCTTCGACCATTGGGCGATCGTGGTGCGGCCCTGAGCCATCAGGGCGTAGGTGGGATTTAATCGGTACACAACAGACGCACCGCCATCGATAGCGGTGCGTCCGGTCTTTTTGTCGGGGATGTCGTCCCAAGTCGCCTGCCACGAATGCTTGAGTCCGGCGGTCAAAATCACCATGGTCTTGGCGGAAAACCGATAGGTGGGGCCCGCTGAGGATTGAAACAGTGGCGACGGAGTGAAGCCGTATTTGTTTTGGGTCAGCGGAAGCCGCCCCGAGACGTTGGCCACCATCCCCCATCGGTGACCGGTGAGGATGGTCGTCCCGCTCGCGACGGGGTCGATGGTTCCACCCCCCATTTGGATGTGCTGGTGACGCTTCCCTTCGGCGGCCAGTGCATAGGGGTTCTGCTCGATGCGGCCCAACGGCAGGACCGCTCCGATGCCACCGCCAACGATGACCCCACCGTTTGTCCGGATGATGCGTTGCAGTTCAAGGCGTCCATCGCCGAGTCCGACGAGGGTTTCGTTGCGGTGGTGAATGTCGCCGTATGGCGGTGTGTAGGGTGCGCCATCCGGTGTGGTGTACTTGATGGTGAGAACCTTGATGTCCAGTGGAATCGTCACGGTGCCTTGCCATCCCGAACCCAAGCCGACCGTCACTTTTGCTTGTGCTCGATTTAGGCCGACAGTCTGATGATGCTCGTGTTCCACAATCTCCACCGTGGGGTCCGCGCAGAGTGTTGGGCTGATTTCGGGGCAATGAGCATCGTGAGAGAAGGCCATCTGGGTAGCAGTTGCGACGGTATCAATCCGGTAGCTTCCTCGCTGAACCGAGGGGTCGGTCTGAAAACCTCCAGCCTGGAGGTTGGGGTTGGCTCAGCCCGGTCAACTCCCAAACGCGGAAGGCAGGCCCATCAGCAGGCTCATCATGATTGCCCAGAACGCAGTCATCGCTTCGCGTCCATCTTTTTGAGGGCACGTGCTACATCAGAACCGCGATACACTGTGCGACCATCGGGTGCCACCACGAGAAAGTAAGGCAGTCCGGGTGCCGATACGAGGTGCTGCTGCGCTGCCGGCATCGCAAAGCTGTTTTTGGCGTTGTCGCTATCCAGCACAATGGCCCGCACAGCGACATCGGCGTTGTCGCGCATGTAGTCTTTGAGCATTTTCTCCGCCACGTGACACGGGCCGCACCATGGAGCGCCGAAATCGTAAACGGTGAACTTCCCTTGGGCACGATGAGCTGGGAGGTCGACGGCTTCGCCTCTCGAAATAATCTCGGCGTTGAGCCCTTCTTTTTCAACCCAGTTGAGGGGGTATTTTCGCTCATCCATTGCACACTCGGGTGCCCGGTCCAGCGCGGTGACGGTGTACCCAATGTCGGTAATTAGTGCGGTGAACGCAGCCTCGTCGAAGGGCCCGGTCACGTCTGCACACATCATCTTGGCCGATGCCGACACGGTGAGGTTGTCAAGGAAGTCGACATTCTTCAACCCTTCCTTAATCTTCACCTCGCACGACACACACACCATGCCCTCCACACCGACCCGGATGGTGTCTGCGTGGGCAGCTGTAAGGAAGAAGGCGATTAGAGCAGAAACGGCCATGCTCAACTGTAAACCGAAAATGAAACGCCCGCATTCCTTGCCAACGGCAGATCGTTTCGGTTTGCCGTTTCAACGCGATGGGACGGCGTTGCGTAAGCGGATGATTTCAGGGAATCCATGGAATGAACAATGAAGTTGAATGCAGGTCTTAATGATCGCAGATGGCCCGTCGCTTGACTCCGTTTTGTTAGGCTTTGAACAGTGGCAAGAATACAGCGAATACCCCGCATCGTGATGAGCGCCCTCGTCGCCGCTTGCGCATTGCTATTGTTCGAGTTGGGGTTGCGGTTCGCGGTGCACGATGAGACTCCCCGGTTGGTCTCACCGCTGGCATTTCAACGGCATGATGAGCCCATCACGGGTCGGGGGCCGACACCGAATAGCGTGGTGTTCGGGGGCCCAAGCATCGTGGCAGCTGCGGAGCCGGTGGGCCGGCGGATCTTTTTCTTCGGTGGAAGCGCCACCGAGGGCTACCACATGTCACCCTATTCTTCGTTCGCCGGCTGGTATCAGCGGATTCTGAGGAGGTTGGATCCCGACGTTCCCACGGAGGTGATCAACCTTGGGGCGGGAGGCGAGGCATCGCGTCAGGTGGCGGAGTTGGTGGCGGCGACTTCAGAACAGCACACGGCTGATCTGTTCATTGTGTATTCGGGCAACAACGAGTACTACGAACTGCGCGCCCTGAAAGAGTCTGTTCCTGGGTTTGATGCCCGCACAGAGTTGGCCCGGCGCCGGTTGTCGGGTCTCCATATGTACCGGACACTGCGTCGCATGCTGTTGCCGGTGGCACCCGTTTTGGATGGGAGCCAACCTCTACGACCTGTCGACTCGCTCGATGTCGAAATTGACCAGGACGAACGGGAATTGGGCGTACTGCTGTACGCCGAACATGTCCGTTCGATGATTGAATCCGCTTCCAAGAGCCGTGTTCCATTGTTGTTGTCGACGGTCGCAGATCACACCCGTTCCTACGCGTTTCATGGTGAGCCCCCGGCGTTGAGCGAGGGGGTCGCGGAGGGTGTAAAGGCGCTCGACAACGCGGGACGTAGTCGTAAATCGGCATCGATCTCAGCGGCTCTCAAGGCTGTCGAGCCTCGACTACTCACCCAAGCCGATCATCATGCGGTGGCCCGCTTGCTCGATCGGGACCAACATTGGAGCTTGGCCAAGGGGCACTACGAGCAAGCGGAATACCTCGACCCGCGTCCGCGTCGTTCCAGTGAGCCCATGCGCGACGCGATTCGGGGTTTGGCGGTCGAGACGGAAACCCCACTCTGCGACGTATCCGCACTGCTTGCGGCCCAGGCGCGCAGTGGCATTATCGGTGAGGAATTCTTCTTTGACCCGTGTCATCCCAACCCGCTTGGGCACCGCCGAATCGCGGAGATTCTCGTGCGGTGTACCCTCGAGCAGGGGTTGCTGAACGGGGGTTCGGCGTCCGTCAATGACATTCTGCAGTCGACACCGTTGCGGGGCACAGACCCCATGCGCCTCGACCACTACACCCAACGGAGGGCGCAGCTGCAAGAGAATAGAGCCATGACGGAGGCGGAAATTACCGAGGCCATCCGATCGGCAGATGATGGAACCGCAGCCGGAGCGGCGACGGCCGGGCATCAGGCGATGTTGTTCGGCCTGCATCGAGGCGCGTTGGCTTGGTATGACCTCGCGGAGTCCCGCGGTGGCGAGTCAGCGGGTCTGTGGACCAGTCGGGGCCTCGTCTTGCAGCACCTCCACGACATGGAAGGGGCGCGTTCGGCGCTGGATAAAGCCCGCAAGCTGGCCCCTGCCGATGTGGAAGTTCGACAGTTTAGGGATGTGCTGGGCGATGGATAAGCAAGCGGACGCGGGCTCCAGCACGGGGAAAGGAAAGGCGAATTCCCCCCGTCGGGGGCCAGTGTTTGCCCTCGGAATCTGGGCCGTGGTGGTCGCGGTATCGCTGGAGGTCCACTCGAGAGGAACCCTGCCGCCCCACAGTGCTCATGATGCCTTTCTGTTGGTGCCACAACTCGTGCACCTGCTGGCGGGTTCCACGCCCGACGACATCCATTTCGGGATGTTCAACGCGACTTGGTTCTCGACGAGTGGAGGGGACTATGCGGATTTCCTAAGCGGATCCATGGGTCCTTTTGTGGAGCGAATATTTGGCAATGTGCGTGAGCACACTTGGATCGATGCTCCCCATCCGATTGCGCTGATGGCAGCGCTTCAGTGGGTTGCTCCGATGGGCACGCTGGGTCCCGTCTTGGTGCAATGCGGATATTTCCTCGTGTTGATGGCGAGCTTGCTGCACATTGGAACCCGCGTTCACTCGATGCGGGTTGGCCTGCTCGCGGTCGCGCTGGCAGCGAGCACACCCGGGCTATTTGGTGCGATTCACTACATCGAACCTCACCTCGCGGTTGCGGCGATGTCCACCGCCTGTGTGGCATTGTTGATGCAGTCGGACGGTCTTCGGCGTTGGTCATGGGCGCTGGCAGCGTCGGTATGCTTGTGGTCGTTGAGCCGATCCGGAGAAGGGTCCGGTGAGGTTGTGATTGCCGGATTGGTTGTGGTCGGTCCAGTCCTTGGCACCGTTATGCAGTCCGATCGAACGCTGAAGCCCATCCAGTGGGTTGTGGGTCTGAGCGCTCTCATTGTGCCCTTCGCACTGCTGGCCGACTGGTCGTGGATGCTGGCCGCTATGGAACGCGTGACGCGTGCATTTGCAGACCCGGTGGTCCAGACCGACGTAGTGGAGAAGGGCGGCGCGTTGGCGAATCGGTCTGTGTGGGTGTTGGCGTACGGAATACTTGCCTTTACCGACTACTTTCGACCGCTCCTCGCAGGGGTGGTGTTGACCGGCGTAGTGTGTGCAGTGCGTTCAACGGTAAAGAACCGATTGGTGTTGGTGTTGTGGTGTGCGGTGCCATGGTTGGCACTCAGTTGGATGCAACGCAAAGCGAGTTGGTACGGGATCGCATTGCTGCCCCCGGTGGTGATGCTGGCTGCAGTCGGCTTGGATCGGATTTGCTCGTTCAAGATGCGATGGAGTGTGGCCGGTCTCGCAATCGCTCAGATGGTGATGTTCTCGATGGTGCCCGTGGAGCAGGTCCCGGCTGCGGTCAAATGGTTTCGCGACCCGTTGCCCCTCCATGATTGGCGCCTTCGGCGAGTCGAGTACCTACAGCCCAGTGTTTCTCCAGCCAACTCAACGGTTGTACGGGATTTGGACCGGCTCTTGGTATGGATGAAAAAACGAGACGAGTTTCGTCCTGTCGCGTTGATGACGATGGGTACTCAGCACGACTACGCCGCGCGGTATTACCTCCAGATGAATCGCCGTGGGATTGAGGCCATCAACCTTTCGGACCCTCGTCTGCGCGAGTCGCGCTACCGCAGCCTCCATCCCAGCGACTTTGGGACCTTCGTTTTTCTGGATGGGGGAGCCAAACCGTGGCCTCCTACCGATCAGCAAGCGGACTGGCTCGCCACCAACCTGCATTGTCAGCCCGAGGATGGCTTTGACTCGTTCATAGCGGCGGTCACGGCGCGCGCAGCGGTCCGTGTCGACGGATTTTACCCGTTGGAAGACATTCGAAACGTGCCGCATGATCGATCGGACTGGTCTGGGGATGAGCAGTCTGGCGGGGACCAAGCAGACATGGGGGCAATGAGGGGACTCTGTGGATCGTGATTCATGGAGTCGTGCGGGTGGGCTCTGGGCTGCTCAGTTGACTCAAAAGGCCGCCATACTGGTGTTTTCCTTCCTTGTGGGGCGAACCCATGGCAGCGAAGGTGTGGGGGTGATGGCCTCGGTTTTAGCCTTGGCATGGATGGTCGGAACCGTGGCGGGCATGGGGCTGCCCGACCGGTCGGTGTTTCGGGGTGCTGAAGAAGCCCGAGACGTGCACAACCGGCGTCTGTACGGATCGTTTCTGGTCATGGTCGTCCTCTCGCACGGTCCGATGGTCGGAGTTGCGGGTTGGATGGGTGGAATTGATGACCCGTCTCTCGTCAGTTTCGCCCGGGGACTTGTGGTGGGTGCGGGTCTGCATTGCGCCAGCGCAGTTGGACTCGGCTGGCTCCGGGGTGCGGGTCGACCGGAGGCGGAGATCGGATCAATGTTTGTGTCCGCTCTGGTGTTGATCGCGACGCCTTGGCTCGGCGGCTCATTGGGGGCCGCGTGGGCGATCAGCGGTGCGATTATGTTGTTGGGTTCGGTGTTGGGCAATCGGCAAAGGGGTCTGCATCCCAGCTGGCCCGCGTTGCCGGCTTCGGTCGTCCGGGAGGGGTTTCCTTTTTTGGTGTACGGACTCGGCGCGTGGTGGATGGGCAACATGGATGTCGTGTTGGCCCGATGGGCCCACCATCCCGACGATGTTGGTTCACTCCAAGTGGGCACCATGGCCGTTCGAGGATTGGCATTGGTGCCTTGGGTTGCGGCGACACTGATGCTCAAGCCACTCGGTCAGCAGTGGGACAGCGGTTCGTCTCCTCAACCGCTCCGATGGGCGGTGCGAGCGGCTGGAGTCGGGGCGCTTGTCGCAGGGGTCGCGTGGGTCGTCATGCCTTTCCTTGCCATTGGGCATCATGTTCCGATCGGAAGCATCGAGCGAACCACCGTTGCGTCCATGCTGATCGCTCCGGTTCTGTATGCCTTTGTGTTCTTGGTCCCGGTCGCTGCCCACTGGCACCTAGGCCGGACACTCAAAGCGTTGGGGATCGGTTTTATGGTTTCTATCGCTGTGGGGCTCTCTGCGTTCTCGGTTGTCGATGTTGCATCGAAAATTGCAGTGGCCGGTACGGGACAGTTCGTGGCCTTGATCTGGTTGATGCAAGTCTTCAGGTCAGGCCGGGCGCAACGCACCAAGATGAACAGAGACGCATGAGTCCCAAGTGAATTCGGCGCCAGCCGCGCGCGCTGCTTGACCCCAGTCTGCAAGGATCGAGACATCGGTTTCGAGAAATGACTCGAGGGCATCGGTCAGATTGCTGACCCGTCGGGCTGGATCGCTGAAGTCCACAACCCGTCCCCAAGGTCGCCGTAAAACGTCGGATGGACCGGCGGCGTTGGATGCGAGCACGCAGCACCCGGAACGCATGGCCTCGATGAGCACGAGGCCTAGGGGTTCAAAGACGCTTGGAAACAGGAGCAGGTCGGCCCCACCGAGGTGCGCCAGGGTCTCGCAGTGAC
>DEBL01000332.1 GCA_002348535.1 Deltaproteobacteria bacterium UBA2957
CAGGCAGGCGAGAGCCCACGACCCGGACATGTACATCGCCCATGAGGGCCTTGAGATCGATCTCTGATGCTCCGGCGGAGGTTGCCAAACACTGACATTGACCTCTCTGTGGTCGGTTTCGGGTGCTGGGCCATCGGGAAGACCTATTGGGGCGATGACGTTGAAGACGGCGCGTCCAAGGCAGCGATTCGTGCAGCACTCGATGTGGGCATCAACTGGTTCGACACCGCACCCTTGTACGGTGAGGGCCATGCTGACCGGTTGCTGGTTGATGCACTTGGTCCCGATAAACATACCGTTCACATCGCCACTAAGGTTGGTGTGCGGGTCGACGGTCCCGATGGTCACGCCTGCAGCGACCTCCGGCCCGAGTGGGTCCGCGCTGACACTGAGGCGAGCCTCCTTCGTCTGGGCGTCGAAACCATTGATTTGCTTCAGGTCCACTGGCCGTGCGATCGGGGCTCTCTGTTCGATGACACGCTCGACACCCTTGAGACCTTGCGAACTGCGGGCAAGCTTCGCCATTACGGGCTGTGCAACTACGACGCAACGTCTGTCACCCACGCGCGGACAGCCGAGGGAATGGTGTGCCTTCAAACTCCGTACTCTCTTCTTCGTCGCGAATTCGAAGGGTCACTCCGATCGGCTTGCGATGGCCTTGGTGTGGTCGTTTACGAACCCCTGTGTCGCGGTCTGCTGACGGGCAAGTTTGGTGCTCAGCCGTCATTTCCTGACACAGACCTTCGCGCTTGGGATGAGCGATTTCAAGGCCCTCGGTACCGGCATGCGCGCGCACTGGTGATGGACCTGCAACGGGTATCCGCGCGAGTCGAGTTGCCGACGGCCGCCCTTTCCATCGGGTGGGCGGTTGCTCAACCCGGTGTTACCGCCGCCATTGTCGGCGCAAAGCGACCTGAGCAGGTCCTCGAAAATGCAAAAGCGAGTTCCGTATTGGGGCGTACAAAGCTGCTGTCCGTCATTGACAAGGTGGCCGCGATTCATGGGGGTTGGTGATGCGAGAAATTGACTTGAAGTCGGTCAAGGTTGTGAGTTGGGACATTGATGGAACGATGTACGATCTGCATCGCCTGATGTCAGCATTTAAACGAGACCTGTTCCGGCGAATGCTCAGCAGAAACTGGCTCCAAGCGTGGCGGGATTTTTTTCGGCTGCTTCGATTCAAGCGCTTCATGGACCGCGTGCGAAAACGCCGCGGCGATTACCGCGTAGAACCCGTTCCACATCGGGACCGCATCGCGGAGACGCAAGACGAAATGTACGGTCGCATTCTGCCGGAATTGGGAGCAATCGACGGCGTGAAGGAACTGTTGTTGTGGTTCGAGGCGAAGGGAGTCAAGCAGGTCGTCTTTTCCGACTACTTGGCGTCCACCAAACTCACCGCGCTCGGCTTCTCTGGTTTCTTCAGTGGCGTGTACGCGGGAGAGACAATCGGCCACCTCAAACCCGCACGAGAAACCTTCGACCACATCATCGACGACCTCGGCATTGAGCCACAACAGTTACTTCACATCGGTGATCGACTCGACACGGACGCGGCGGCCGCGCCAACCGTTGGCTATCAATCCCTCCTGCTGGGTGGCCACTATCCGACGGCACGAGAGGTGTTCGAACGGTTGCTCAATGACGGTGTTGAATAAGGTTTAGTCGCCAATCGCCCGGCGGGCTTTGCGGGTCAGTGCGACCAACTGGACACGTGCCTCGTTGGCATTGGTTGCGTGGCGGTCAAACCCGATCCGAATTGGCCGAGGACCGTCAGCGGTGAGCACTTCCATGTCGAACCCGTACTGGTCGATGTCCGTCATTGTAACCTGACTAAAGTCATCGGCTCGAGTGAACGCTCGACACATGCATTCCATCGCGTCAGCGTGGTCATCATTCATGTGAGCAATGATGCCTGCCCGAACGCCCATGAGGGGGTTGGGAGATGCGGATCCCCACTGGGCTTCATCCACCCACGACATTCTTCCAAACCCACCGATGTACCTCGCAGACTGGACGC
The DNA here is from genome assembly GCA_002348535.1 of Deltaproteobacteria bacterium UBA2957. Taxonomy (GTDB): domain Bacteria; phylum Myxococcota_A; class UBA796; order UBA796; family UBA796; genus UBA796. Next base: position 2,021 of record DEBL01000332.1, read on the forward strand.
CGAGCGCCCATAGCGAGAAATCCCTCCAGTCAATGTACGCTTCGGCCGATGGGTGCGTGGCGAGGTATGCGCCGCGGGCCTGTTGCTCTGCAGGCCCCTCAAGCTTCGCGCACTCCCCAACCAATGTGACTCGCCCACGGGCAAGAGGATCCCCCTCTCCGCCTTCCGTGACCAAAAAACTTGCGCGCGGATCCCGAAGCAGGTTGCGTGTGTGTTCGGCCAAATGACTGATAAGAAAAATCGGACTGGCCCCGTCCATCGCAAACGTGACGAACGAACCGTAGGGGTGTCCAGCAGGCTTACGTGCCACGGTGCAAAGGGTGCCATTCGTGACACCGGCCACGAGTGTTTGGGCGTACTCGGAGTGGCTTGGGGTTGGCACATTTGTATCGTAGAGCGGCTGGACTCGAGGGGCTGCAGGTGCATCGTGGCGACCATTCATCGGATCCTCCTGCGCGGCGGCGCCATGGACTTGATAGCTACATTCCATGCGTAACCGGATACTTTCGAACGGCGACTGGATTCTATGGGTGGTCATGGTGGTCGTATGGATTGGGTCTTTCGTCTACGATGGGACCCCCCTGAACGATACCGTATGGTGCGTTTGGCGGCAGTTTGTTGGCCTCAACTGTTTCGGATGTGGCCTCACCCGCTCATTCATGGCCGTTAGCGATGGTCAGATTGTGCGCTCCCTTGCGCTGCATCCAGTGGGTCCTTTCCTCTACGGGGCCATGGTGTGGCGGATCGTTGTCACCCTGCTGCGGGCGGGTTCGGGGAAAGTCGCTCTTCTTCGGCTTCCGCGTCGGCTGGTGGTCGGGTATTGGGTGATTGTAAGCGTTGTCTTCTGTGCGCATGCAGCGAAGGTCATTATGAGTTGGGCAAGTTTATGAGTGTTCTCCCACCCGTTTTGACCCAATCGCAGGCGCTGTCCGGACTGGAGTGCAAACGCCGTGCTTGGGGCTTGACACGGACCACCGGTTCAGCGTCAAGCATGCAGCGTGAACTGCGTGTGGAAAGTCGGCGTCGCCTCATTGATGCAGCCCTGCACTTGCATGCCCCTCATGCCGATCGAAACGTCGAGGCCAGCAATGGCCTCGTGAGCGTCACCGCCGATGCAGTCGAAGCCGGACGAACGTTGTTCGCGGTCCGCAGCGGAGCAAGCATCAAGACACACCACATCGACCTGCTGGCCATTCAATGGTGGACACTTCGGACGGCCGGCTTCGACATCGACACGTGCCTCGTGCTGCACGTGAATCCCCAGCACCGTGCTCCGGGACCTGAACCTCTCTTCGTTAAACATGATGTAACTCGTGCCGTCCGGACCGCGGCCGCGGAGCTCGCCAGCGAAGTTCAGGCGCTGCAGTCGATCGTGACGGGGGGGCGGCCCGAACCGGAGCCGGGGTCACACTGCAACCGTCCCTTCGTGTGCCCCTACTTCGACGACTGCCACACCGGTGCATCCACCGACCCCTTGTCTGACCTTTATCGGGTGAAGGAACGTCTTTTGCGTCGCTTGCGGTCAACGGGTGTGACACGAATCCAAGACATTCCGGAAGATTTCCCACTACCGGCAGTGGCTAAACGACAGCGAAATGCGATTCAGGCCGGGCATGCAGTGGTCGACTCAAGGCTTTCCGATGCCCTCGATCGGGTTGAAGCGCCGGTGGCTTTTATTGATTTTGAGGCGATTCAGCCTGCGATCCCCGCGTGGGAGGGGTGCCGGCCTTTCGAGGCGATACCGGTTCAAGTTTCCATCCACCTCGTCGATTGCGATGGAACAGTCGAGCATCATGAATGGATTGTGTCTGGCCCCGAAGACCCGCGGACTGAGCTAGCGCGCCTTGTTGCCCCCGTGGTTAGCCGTGCGACAACCTTAGTGGCCTACTACGCTCAGTTCGAAAACAGCATGCTGAAGGCCCTCGCCGCCCACGCTGACGGGACCAATCGAGACGCTCTAATCGCTGCCAATGAGCGCTTTGTAGATTTGTTACCGATGATTCGAGACCACGTCTATCATCCAGAGTTTCGGGGTCGTTTTAATCTAAAAACGGTCGTGTCTGCGCTCTTGCCCGACCTCGCTTACGATGACCTAGCGGTCAATCGTGGTGACATCGCTGGGCTTTTGCTGGAGGAATACATTCTCCACGGGCAGCCAACGGATGCCCCTGCGCGCGCGGCGCTTCTCGATGACCTTCTGGCCTACTGCAGGCGGGACACGCTCACTCTCCTTCGGCTTGTGGAACTGTTGCGCAGGATGGCCGCAGAGCCAACGCATTGATGGCGCAAAACCCCGAAGGCAGCCATCGAAGGCCATCTGAATGGGGCTCTTCACTGTGACGACCATTCGCGAGGCCCTCTTTAGTCAGCCCGGCTCTGAACGCCATTCATTGGCGTGGCGAACCGTCGTCCGATTGGCCCGCCGATGGAACAGCGAAATGGGCCCCCTCCGTCTACGGCGGCGGTCGCCGATCGACCGGATGCTGCAACGCGATGTGAAACGGGTCGATAACCTCGAACACCTCGGCGCCATGTTGTTGGCGGTCATCGACGCACTCGATGAGCCGAGCCAAAAAAATTCCCTGATGGCCATCGAGAAGTGGTTTACCCAAAACACACCCAAGACCGTCCGCGGGCCAGTGAAGCTAACCGTCGCAATTCCGGGTCTAACCGTT
>DEBL01000105.1:0-9624 GCA_002348535.1 Deltaproteobacteria bacterium UBA2957
GGAGGGCTCTCGGGGCCGCGTTTCGGGCGCGTGTCGGCTAACGACCTTTCTTGGGCGGTGCGGCCGGCATCCCGTCTTTCGCGAACGGGTTCCCGTACTGCAAAAACAGTTGACCCCATTCCGTGTTGTCAAGCCAGTCGTCGACGACCTTGCGGCCTTCCATGGGGTACCAAATATAATCGTGGTAGACGAAGCTTCCCATGATGAATGCATTGACCATCGGGGTCTGAAACATCAACTTCGCGAGGGGCTTGAACGGGCCAAACCAGAACAGGTCTCCGATCTTGCTGGCGGCGTTGTCCCCCACAACGAAGTCCCAGTTGGTCCGCTTAACCTCAGCGGTATCCATGTCGCCGATGACTTCAATTTCATCAAGGTGACCCTTACCGAGTCCGTGTTCGTGAGCCAATCGGATGCATGGCACCTCCATGGTGTCGAACCCAATCATCTTCGCGCACACTGCATCGATCGCCGTTTGGTCCTTCGATGCGAAGAGCAGGTTTTTCACCACTGGCGTCATGGTGCGAGGCCCGGGGCCCGACCCGCAAGTCGTTCCATCGGCGACGGCAAAGGTTCCCGCTTGAATCTCTTGCTGAATCCTCAGAAGGTCGACCAAGGTTTCGTGGATGCGTGAGTGGCAGTAATGCCGCGTCTTGTCGAGGAGCGCTCCAAATGCATTCTTGAGTGCACAGGTGTAATCGGTGTAGATGTGGGTTTTCACCGTCGGAAGATGAACCACGTTGCGGTCGAAGAAGTAGTCTGGGATTCGAATTCCCTTGGGGAATACCTTGTCGAGCACCAGCATCTCACCCTTTGGCTCATAGGTGACCCAGCGCATGTCGTGGGGGTTGAAGTTGTACTTGACGGGCAGTCCGTACTTCTCATGGACCGTCGTGAAGTTGTTGAGGTGTTCACCTTTTTTGGCTTTGGTCACCACGGTACGGTTCTCAACCACGACGAGGTCGTCGTACCCAGCCCCTTGTAAGGTTTTCGTGACGCCCTCGATCTGCCAAGGAGTGGTGTTGGCGCTTGGGTACAGCAGGTGCCACGAAATGTTGTTCTTCAGGATCGTTTGTTTGCTGGGGTCCAATGCTTCGGCGAACCCCGCCAACTCCATTACGCGCGCATAGTCCTCGAGAATAGTCTGTGGGGTAGTTCGTACCGCCGCTACAATCGCCTTGTCCTGTGCCATCTGACTTCTCCGACTTTGCCCTTAACCCGTGGGCGCAGTCCCGCTCCCGCAATAAGCGTGTCCTAACTCAGAGGTGAACGTGGCACGATCGGGTCTTGAAGTCTTGTTGGATGATGTCAGTCGATTTCAAGGGGCCCGTGTCGGTGTCGCCTGCAACCACACGGCAGTCACGCGCTCCCTCGATCATATCCTGACGACGATCACCCATCGGGGAATCGACCCCGTGCGTGTGTTCGCTCCAGAGCACGGGGTTGATGCACTCGCACAAGACATGATCACTGTCGACGATGAAGGCGACCGGCTGAAAATTGTATCGTTGTACGGAGACACGGAGGCTTCGCTGAAGCCCGACCCTGCCCACCTACGCGACCTTGACGTCATTTTATTCGACATCCAAGACATCGGCGCCCGGTACTACACGTATCAAGCCACCCTCGGGTTCATCATGGAGGTTGCGGCCACAACCGGTACGAAAGTTGTCGTGCTGGACCGACCAAACCCGATTGATGGGGTTTCAATCGAGGGCAATGTCGTCGAGCCTGGATTCGAAAGTTTTGTCTCCGCATACCCGCTTGCCAATCGCCACGGGATGACCATGGGGGAGTTGGGCCTCTACTTCCGGGATCACATTGGAATTGACTGCGACCTTGAGGTCGTACCTGTGGAGGGGTGGGCCCGACATCAATGGCTGGACGAGACCGACCTTCCTTGGGTCTTTCCGTCGCCGAACATGCCCACGCTGGAGTGTGCCGGGATCTACCCGGGCATGTGCTTGATCGAGGGTACAAACCTGTCCGAGGGTCGCGGAACCACCCGGCCTTTTCATTTGGTTGGTGCCCCCTTTGTTGACCGGGAGCGGTTTACCGATTTGTGCCGCAAAGGTGCTGCAGACGCGGGACTGGGCGGGATTTCATTCCGCGCCGCGAGTTTCGAGCCTCGGTTCCAGAAGCACGCTGGACTGCCTTGTCATGGGACCGAGATCGTTGTGGACGACCGCCGTGTGATGGAGCCATTGTTGCTCGGCTTGGTGGTTTTGGAGGCCGCGCTACGGTCCAATCCAGACGATTTTGCTTGGCGTACTGAGACCTACGAGTTTGTGGATGACCCCATCGCAATCGACCTGCTTTGCGGCAGTGAAGAAGCTCGTGTCGGGCTTGAGACACGAATCCGCCCGCGGGATCTTATCGATGCCTGGAAGCCGCAGTTGTCCGACTGGTCCGAGGTCAGGGACCAATTTTTGATGTACTGACTCATCATTTGGTGGCGTTTTTCCGTTATCTCCAAAGGAGAGGCCACTCGTGAGTTCCGCTGCTAAATCCATCGCTGTTGCAACCGGAGCCGGAATGGCGTTTGCTGCGCTTGAGGTTTGGGCTGCGTACACGTTTCCAGCCCCGCTTGACCCGGTGCCGACTGTGTTTGCATCGCTGGTATCGGTGCTTGCGACCGGGGCTGTGGTCGGGGCGATGGGTGTTCTGTTTTCGTTTGTTTCAGTGCGGTCGGCAGCCGGTCTTGCTCTCGCTGTCTGGGCAGCGGCTTGGGGGCCCCACCAAGCTGAAAATGCCGGATGGTATCGCGTGGGCTGGTGTCCGCCTGTTGTGGTGGCGGGTCTTTCCTTCATCGCACCACAAGCCGCCGTCGTGCTGGGCACGCTGGGCGGAGCAGCCGGTGCTGTAATTCGCGATTCCGGTGGTGCAGCGGGTATCACATCGCTGGAGCGAACCGGCGACTCCGAAGGGGCTGAACCCAACATTCTGCTCATCACGATTGATGGGGTTCGAAAAGACAGTTTGTTGCTGCACGGTGGTCGGTGGAAGCCGGACAGCCCGTTCTCACCGATGCGTGGATGGACCCATTTTAGCGAGGCCGTCGCGCCCGCTCCATGGTCGCTACCCAGCGTTCACAGTTTGATGTCATCGATGCCCGTGCGCGACCATGGCGGCGGACTGCCGACCCATCTCGGTCACTCTCGTCGCGTCAATGATGCAGTCCCGTTCGCCTACATGTTGCAGCGACAGGGCTACGAGACGGCAGCCATCGTATCCAACGGCACCCTTGGGCCGGAACATGGGTTTGCGGATGGGTTTGATGAGTGGATGCACACGGATGATGCGGTTGAGCCCATCATGTGGCTCCATCTGTACGGAAAAATTCGGGCTGCACTGTTCAACGAGGAGCGAGAGATCGAGCGAACAAAGCACGATCGGATCGTAAAGCAAGCCAAACGCATTATGGGGCAGCCCTCGAAGGCGCCGCGGATGGTGTGGGTGCACCTTTCGGCACCTGAGGCCGTTCACGACATCATGTCGGGCATGGATGCTTCGGAAGCCTACGCACGGGGAATTGAGCGGCGGCGGCGTCAAGTCTCTCGCCTCGCTCGCGCGGTGCCCGGCTGGGTTGTGGCCGTCGTGGGAACCCACGGGTTGTCCATCGGCGAGGACGGTCGGTGGGGGTTTGGTCACGGCCTCACGGATGAGGAACTCCGCGTACCAATGGCCATTCGGAGGCCGGGTACGCAAGGGGGAGTGGTGGATAGGCAAGTCGCAACCGCCGACCTCGGGCATACCCTGCTGGCCAGTGCGGGAGCTGCTCGGCGCTTTCCGGGGCAAAACCTGTTGGTCAATCGTGCGGCGCCGGTGGAAGTTGGCGGTGTCCGCCATGACGGTAATGCCTTTGCCGGCCGAACCAAGCAGGGGAAATACCTGATCCGTGACAGCGGCACAGTGGGGCCCGGGGTGCAGCTGAGTGACAGGAGTCAGGATCACATCTTGCGTACGGGTTACCTCGACTGAGGAGCACTTCGATGCGCTTGAGCCGCTGGGGCCAAAGTCCCTACGAAACCGACGCCGATATTTCGCTCGAGCGGGAAGCACTTGGGCGACTTGTTGATGTGCGCGCGCGGGAATCGGATGCCGAGATTGTAGTGGTGCACAGTAAGATTCCGATGGGCCACGCGGAGCACGCCAAGGCGCCTTCGATGCGCATGCTCGTAACCACAACCAGTGGAACCGATCACATCGACCGAGAATACTTTATCGATGCTGGGGTTGCGGTTGCACGGTTGCCGGAGGCAAGGCGGGACGCAGTGGTGGACACCACCATTGGGTCATTGATTTGGGGCCTTCGACGTATTGGTTCGATGCAGGCCTACGCGGCTAACAACCATTGGGCACGCGGACGGCTTCCGGAAATGGGTCCCGTCGGACTTGCCGGCGCTCGCATCGGCGTCATTGGTTTAGGCGTGATTGGCTCTCGCGTTGCGGAGGTGCTCTCTGCCTTGGGTGCAGAGGTGTTCGGGTCGGATCCGCGCGGTGTGCCGGTTGGGGTGGTGGATTGCACCGCGGATCGCATGATGACATCGTGCGATGCGGTCACGCTGCACTGCGATCTGAATGCCACGACACGCCGGATAATGAATCGAGAGTTGCTCCAAACGGCGAGTCCCGAACTGGTGCTGGTCAACACCGCACGAGGCGATATTGTTGATGTGGATGCGGCAGTCGAACTGGCGGTGCATGAGCGCCTCGGTGGCCTCATCCTCGATGTGTTTCCGACGGAACCGTGGCAATCAATGGCGGTGGATTCGCCGCGGGTGCTTCTGATGCCCCATGCCGCGGGGTATCACCGCAACCTCGCCGCCTGCGTGCGTTCTGGACTCCTTGCTGCCGTAGAGGCTTTTGTGTCGGACGAGCCGATTCCGCATCGTCTCGATGCAGGCCGCGATTCAGGCTGACGGTGAATGCGATCCCAAGATGTGTCGCATGCCCTCCACGAACCCATGCCCCCCCTCGCCGGCGGTGATGTACTCTGGGTGGGACTGCATCCGGTCAAGAAAAGCGGCAACGTTGGCGACACCGATGCTGTGAGGGAACGACCCAAACATCGGTTCATCGTTGGCGGAATCGCCGAAGAACACCCACCGAGACCGGTCGATCGTGCACCCAAATCGATCAAGATGAAACCGTGAAATTCCCTCGAGCTTGTCGAAGGCGCCAAACCACCCATTGACGTGAATGCTGCTGACTTTGCAGGTCGCATGTGCACGGCGGAACTGGTCGACAATTGCATCCACTCCATCGGCTCCTAACGGCTCCACATCTTCACAGAAATCGATTGCGATATCGAGTTCACGGTAGGGCTGGTCGGATGCGAGTGCGGTTCCGGGGACGGCGTTGAGGATTTTGTCTGCGAGGTGTTTGAGCGTCTGCCGATTTTGATCTCGCACTTCTTGACTTTGAGCGAAGCGACGATGCATGCCATCCGAGTCGGTCCAGAACCAGAGCCCACCGTTTTCGCCGACCACGCCATCTACGGGCCAAGCGCGTGCGATGTGGTCTACCCACCCAGCGGGGCGTCCAGTCACTGGGACGACCGCCAAACCGGAGCGTTGAGCCGCATGCATGATGTCCAACACACCCGGAGTCAACCGGCCATTGATGGTTAGGGTGTCATCGATGTCGCAACAAATGCCAACAAGGTTCGAGGGCGGCTGGAACGTTTCGATCGGTGCAGGCATGGTTCAGCCTCGGGTGCGGTGGGATGCGACGGCGAAACGTGTGTAACGAACCGCTGCCATTTCACGGTGTAGCCCTTCGATGGTGTTCTGTCAGATGTTCCCCCGTGTGCGATGCCAATGGTGTTGGGGTAAGGTAATGAATGGTCCTTAAGGAATCGGTGCGACATGAAATACAGACTTCTGGAGTGGTTGGCCTGCCCGGCGTGTCGGTCGCCTGACTTCCGCTTGGAAACGGTTTCGACACGGACTGTGTCGGCGTTGACGGGCAACTTCCGGGAGGATGCAGTTCCTCCCGGCGTTGATCTCGACCGAGGAGAGGAACAGGAAATTATGGAGGGCAGCCTTCATTGCGGCCCGTGTGGTTCGATTTATCCGATCCGGGAAGGTGTGCCGCGGCTGATGACTGCCGAGAGTGAGACAGGACCTCCATCGCGACATCGGGCGACCCGGATCGAGGCCGACCGGCAGGAATGGGAGCAAAACTTCCGCGATTTGGCGTCTCCGCTGAATCCGGCGGACTTTCTGGGCAAGTTGGTGCTTGACGCAGGGTGCGGGTTTGGTCGACATGCGTTTTTTGCAGCCCGGTATGGCGCCGAAGTGGTCGCGATTGACTCGAGCGCGGACGGGGTGGCTGCAGCATTTAAAAACACCGAGGCTATGGCACGGATTCACATCATACAAGCCGATGTTTATCGGCCGCCTTTCCGTGAGGACTGCTTCGATATCGCCTACTCATTTGGTGTGCTTCATCATTTGGAGCGCCCGATGGATGCCTTTCGAACCTTGGGTGAACTGGTGAAACCCGGTGGCCGATTGTCCGTTTGGGTCTATGGGCCGCGCCAAGGTATGACCTTGACCGCCAGTGAGGTTGTTCGGGGATTCACAACAGAGATGAAGCCCGAACACTTAGAGATGGTGTCGGCCGGAATCGCCCGAGGGCTGCGTGTCTTTTCGCATACGCCTTACCGCATGCTGCGTCACATTCCAGTTGCTCGAGAGGTCGTCACCCATTTGCCTGTTCACGACCACCATCAGTGGCCATTCGAAGTGGTCTTAGCGGACGTCTACGATCGCCTTCGGTTTCCGGTGTACCAGTGGTTCAAGGGGGAAGACCTTGAGCGGATGTTCACGGACGACGGTTACGCAGACGTGTTGGTCACTCGGCGAGTGCGCAACAATGAGACGTTTAGAGCCACCGGGATCCGCCGCTGAGGCCATGGCCCCGCCCCGGCGCTAGAACCGGGCTCGCATCATGACGTTCACCCCGAGGACGTTTTGTTCGTTTTCCGGTGCAGGCACCCGGATTCCATTCGGGTTTTCATCGGTCTTTACGAACTCTGACTGGTTCGGGTCGACGGTGTAGAGGACTTCCCCAACCACCACAACCGACTTGCTCATATCGACCTGAACACCAGCAATGCCGGACATGATGGGTGAGGGGTCTTGGCCCTGCGGGACCTGCTCCTTGTCTCGTTCCGTGTACTGCACGAAGGTTCCGCCGCTGGTTTCATAGGTCGCCGGTTGCATCCAACCAAAGCCCACCGTGGGCGATACATGAGCATCGGCGAAGTAATGACTGGCCTTGATGCGGCCGTATAGCTGGGCCGTTTGATTCATGTCCGGATTCATGGCGACACCAGAAGTGAGGCCCGGCACATTGAACAAGATGTAAGCAAGGTCCTTGTACACCATATCAATGCCGACGCTCGTGTTGTTGTTCACAAACAGCGTCTGGAGATCGCCGGCCGTACCGGTCTCAACGGCGGTGGTATTGCCAGACACCGGGTCGAGCAAGTTGTGGCTCAGTCGATTGATCTCACCTTGAACCAACACCCCAAAACCGTCGAGTTGTCGATGGCTAATGTAGGTGTCTCGTATAAATTCCGGGCTGTTTCGATACAGCTTGAGGTCTGCCGACTCAATCCAGTTTAGTTCGGCGGTGCTTCGCCACGCGATCTGCCCGGCATATCCAAGGGCATTGATCGTCTCACCGTACAGCGTCGACGTTGTGTAGTCGACGTTTTGAATTTGGCCCTGCTGGAAACTTCCGACACCGACTTCGAGCTTCAACTGGTCGCCCATCTGGGTGCCCGCGCCCGCAAGATATCCATAGAACGCCTGGTTTCGCTTGAGTCGCGTATCGGGGTCTACGTAGTCTCCCACAGCGCTTTTCACGCCACCAAAGGCGTAGGTGCCGCCGTTTTGCCATTGCAAGCGAACCCCCGGCGCTGCGCCGGTCGTGAACGCGTACATCTCCCGGCCGCCCCAAGTAAGGTCGTATGAGTAGCCCAGTCGAAATCGACCCGAATCAACTGCGTAGCCCGTCAAGCTAATGGAGTGATCGCCACCATCAAGTTCACGAATGATGCGCACATACGAGCCATCGTCCTCGATTCCAGTTCCCGGGTCGGTTTGGTCTGGGTTCAGAAATGGCGTGTATCGCAACACAAAGGCGGCTTCAGTCTTCCAGTTGGGCCAGTTTCCGTCGTCGGCACGATACAGGACAAGCTGGGCCCGAGAGATGTCATCGCTTGACCGACTTTCATAGTCTTCAAAGAATGCCCGGTTTCCACGCTGCACAAAGTTTGCACTCGGACTGTATGCCTCGGGTCCGGCATTGACATTGGTGTCCTCAAAAGCTGAAGTCACCCAAATGTCCATGAAGTCGCCGCCAAAGGCAGCGGTTGACATCAGCAGGATTGGAAGCATGGGTCAGTCCTTTCTCGGAGACAGGTGATCTCCGATGTGGTCGTGTTCGCACATGGGCGTGCTGTGTTGTTTATGGATCGGAAGCGGCCATGGAGGGCCTGCAAGGCCATCGTCGTGGTCGCTCTCTGCGATGCCGAGGTCTTCAGGCCCGCGGGCCAAGAGCATCCATTTGTGGCCTCCGGCGCGCACATAGGAAAGCATGCCGGAAATCGGTCCGATGGTCTCTCCGGCTCGTTGAACCGGATCAAATTCAGGCGCAGTCGCGGTGGAGACCACATAAATCCGGCAACCGCTTGGTAGCTCGATGGGCCACTGGCCGTATTCAAGATACTGCGCGTAGTCCTTGTCCGAGTCGATTCCGGGTGGCGTTTCCTTGAAGTTTTCTGGAATTGTGCCCTCGATGACCGTGACAAGGCTCGACTCATAGGGTTCAAGGCCCACGTTGTTTGGGCGCCCATCTGCACACAAATCGTCATCGTTGAGTACAGCCGCATCGGGTGGTGTGAGGGTCTCATTTGGTGTGGGTTCGTACAGGGGAAATGAAAGCTGTGTGGCGCCTACGTATTCCTGTACACCACCGCCCAGCAGCTGAAGACGATCGCCCACCCGCACACCATCGGGTTTGTTGAATGTGTACACAAACATGCCGCTGTAATTTCCGGGCGCGTCACCCAAGTCGCTGGCCCAGAAGCCTTTGGTCGTCATGGCGGTCACCACCACATCGCGGTCGTCGGTCCGAATCGTCGCGAACTCTCCAAACAACGGGCTTGATGTAAACGGGTCATCCATTTCCAACTCAGAAATGTCTTGCGTCTCTGCAATCGTGGGGAGCGCAATATGGATCGAGTCACTTACGCCGGTGGCGTAGGTGCCGCCGTCGCCACTGCCATCCGGTGAGCCGGTTGCTGACAACCAGACTCGGGTGTCACCGAAGCTGGATGCAAAGGCAACCTCGGCGCTGACGTATCCGTCGACCGCCTCAAGATAGTACCGGTCCTCGCCCCATTGATCGGTCACCATCGTCGCACCGGTGACGCTCTCAATTCGGCCGGGTCGGACAATGAGTTCGGTCCACCCGTTGTACGCAAATGGCTCGGACTGCCCATCTAAGGTTTGCCCGCTTACACCCACAGTGCGCGTGGAGTTGCTGAATGGCAGCACCTCATCGCTTGTTGTGAGTCCGTCGAGATCCACATCGATGAATCGAACC
>DEBL01000105.1:9937-10517 GCA_002348535.1 Deltaproteobacteria bacterium UBA2957
ACATCGATGAATCGAACCCCGCCCGCCACGTCCGGTTCGTTGGTTACGGTTGTGCAAGCAAACAGGAAGAGCGCGATCATGATTCGTCCCGCGTGGTGATCCGCCCATCCTCGACGCAGATGCCTGCGCTGGGTTGGGGGAGGGTGTGATACTGGATGAATGCACTCATGACGACGTCCCGGATGGAGATGCCGGTATCGACTTGTGTGGTGTTTCGCTCGAGGACCTCGAAGCCTGAACCCCCATGCGCGATGTAGTTGTTTGTTGCCAGTTCGTAGGTTCCATCCGGGTCCAGCGCGAGGCCGTTTATTTTGACATCGGCGGCGTAGGGATTGTCGGGGTTGCAGACCATCGTGAATTCGATGCCCGCAATCTGAGCCTGACTCGAGCATCCACGTTCGGTCGATCGCGACGACACATAGTCGAGCAGTTCCTGCACTTCTCGCCCTGAGAGGAACATCGTGGTGATGGTGTTGTCGAAGGGCATGGCATTGAACAACGCATCCACAGTGATGTCGCCGGCTGGAATATCCGCGCGGATTCCGAGGGTGTTGGTCAGTGCGATCTCCGTTTCGACACC
>DEBL01000409.1 GCA_002348535.1 Deltaproteobacteria bacterium UBA2957
AAGCGCACGGTCAAAGGATCGCAGGGGTAGGCGAACCTTTCGAGTCTTAGCCAGTCCCCTCAATAGCGGCCACGGCCCACCTGAAAACCCGCATAAAAATAAGAATAAAGATCAGTTTTAACCTATATTTTTATCCATCAAAAATGAGGGCGATGGAATCCCGATCCCTAAACTTTACGCCGCTACCATTTGGCGGGGGCATCCAAGCGAAGGCTCGGCTATGCTTTTTGCAAATGATGATTCGCTTTTCCCCCACGGTTGCGCAATGGCTGACTGCCGCTGCGAGCGGTGCCGTCCTCTCGGCGGTGCTCAGTCTTTCGGCCGACCAAAACGGCGCTGCACCCGCATCGCTGACCGCTGTCGTGACCACGCTGCTCCTCGCGACAGGCATGGCGATGACCCGTCCCCCTCACCCGCAATGGTTTCGCCCACTCCTTGCGATACCGATTGTTCTCGCCCTGAACATCGATGTTGTCCGTGGAGCTGTGGTCGACCTCGGTTGGCAAATGGGTGTGCATGCACAGGCGACCGCTACGCTCTGGGCGTTCATTTGTTTGATCGGCCTTTGGCCAACCCTACGGACCGCCGCCCCAAGTCTCCGCCGCCCGCTCAGCCGAAGCGCGTCCGTTGCTCTCGCGCTGGGCATGGTGTTGGGGATAACCCAGGCCACCACAGCGTTGGCTGCTGGGGCCATGGCCCTCTTACTCGCCGATAGCGCTCACCCGTATGAACGGCATCACCGACCCTCGCCGAGTGTGCCGCTTCTGGACTGGTCGCTCATTGCTGCAGGTTTGCTGGTGTCTGGAGGCTGGGTGCAACTGCGGACGACATTCGATCCCACCGTCTCGGGACTAATTGTCACATCGATAGGATTCACGCTTGGTATGGCTTGGATGCCCCGCGGCCTCGCCCGGAGTTTGACGTGGACAGGTACCGTTGCGGCCGCGCTCGTCGCTTACCATCATGCATTGCCCCAACTCGGTCCGAGCCTCGGCAGCTTTGGCTTCAACGCCACTGGGGGGCTGCCGCGATTGCTGTGGCTCTCCCTCCCGCTCGCCGCATGGGGGTTGGTCTGCGGTTCCATCGTTGGCCGTAAAGGGCTGCCCTCGTTTGGGCGCATCGCACTGTTTTCCATCGCTTTGCTTGTGGGCCCGCGCTTGATCACCTACGGGTACACTGCATATGTTGCCGGCACGCTACTTGGCGTGGCCGCGCTTCTGGCGTCGACGGGGGCCCGACGCGGAATTGCGATGGCAAGCCTCGCAGCGCTTGTCGGCTTTCATGGTTGGTTGAAGGCCCCAGACAGCGCACAAACAAGGCTCGGCATTTGGGCAAACTCCGCATCTCCAAAGGCCTTTGCTGAGTGGCGAGATGGCATCAACCTCGATGACCGGTTTCAACACGGCTCAACACCCGACGGGACTTTTGTGGCGTGGCGCCCATCGGGCGGTGAAGACGCGGCGGTCACGGTCGCCATCGACGGGCTCTTCGCGACCACGCAGGGCAATGCCGCCGATGCCGAGGAGTTCGCCGCTCACCTCGCGGCAATGCTGTCCCCTCGCAAAGAACCGACACTCGTGCTGAACGACCCCGCGGGCAACGTACTGCGAGGGCTCGCTGCTCACCCCCCACGAGTCACCCATGTTGCCGCATCGGTGCCTGGGCCTATCCGAGCCATCGCATCCGTTGATCCGGTGCGAGAACGGCTTTGGCTGCAGACCAACCACATCCTGCACCCCGCCCATGGCGCCCGCCTTCTGGCCATGTCTCCTCAGCCCAGCACCATCATTGAAGTGGCTCGAGCCCCGTGGGCAGACTCCACCAACTCTGCGATGAGCCCGGCTCATTTTCGGACTGTGCGAGATCGCCTTGCCGAAGACGGCGTATATGCCCTTTGCCTCCACACACGATGGTGGCCCGATGGCGCCCCCGCCGCCGTTGCGCGTGCCCTTGCAGCCCAGTTCGAGCACGTCCAATTCTGGGCTCCTCCCGAAGGTGTCGAGAGCATAATTTTGCTGGCAAGCGCCCTGCCATTCGAGGCGAATCGACTCCGATCGCGGTTTTCGAATACCACAACGGCCTTGGAGGCTTTGGGCTTTCGAACTGCGGAGGCCATTCTCGGGTCAGTACTCCTCGGCACAGAGGGCGTTCAGGCTTGGGCTGAAAGTTCAAAAACCGGATCTGTTTCCCATCGGCTCAACGAATCCATTTTCGATAAGCCGACCCTGCACGCTGGGGCCCTGCCGATGTGGATGGAGAAGTTCCCTGAACCATGGGCATCCGCTTCATCGACCGAGGCACGTCAAGTCCGGTCGGCCCGGCGCGCTTTGCTGTCGATGATTCAAGCTGCAGCATCCGGGCAAATCGATGGAACGTTCGAGGCCGCTGCGCAACTGTCCTCTGAGTTTGGGGATGCAGGACAGCAATCGCTCGACGACCTCATCGCACCCTACCTTCGAGATGCCCGCCAAGCCCTACGGCGAGCCCGCGCGGAGGGGCCAGACAGCGAACGATGGAACGACGCCCTTCGGTTCGTCACCACCGCACGGATGTTGGCCCCGAAGAGTGCGCTCCCGCTGACGGCCGAGGGTGACATCGCGTTGGCGCGCGGCGACGTCCCCAAAGCACGAAAGAAATTTGAATCCGCTCTCGGAATCGACCCGAAGCACGTGCCTGCGCTCGAGGGGCTGGCGCGCTGTGCACGCCTCACAAATGAATCCGCTCAAGCGGAACAGGCCTTGCGCGACGCAACCCGCCACTCGCCTCGGGATTGGCGAACATGGCACAACTTGGCCGTGTTTTTCTTGGAACAGGGTGACCCCAAAGAGGCTCGGGAGTCCATCGAAATCGCGATTCCTCTGGCCGGTGACGATAATGTGACGTCGCTGCTGGTCTTGGTCACTGTATTGCTCGCACAGAGTGAGCCGGGCGCCGCCCTTCTGCGCGCTGAACAGTGTGTAACCGAAGCGCCGAAGAACGGTCTCGCTTGGTTCCTGCGTGGCCGCGCGCACTACGAACTCGGACGCTGGCAAGAGGCAGAGGCTGACTTTCGAGAGGCTGTATTGCTGGACGCCGGCTTAATCGAGGCTCGAAGCGGAATCGGACTTGTCCGCGCCATTCTGGGCGATACCGAATCGGCCACCAATGTGTTTCGAGACGTTCTCCAACGAGACCCCGACAACTCAGCGGCTCGGGAGAATCTCCGCCGGCTTAGCGCCGCAAAAGGGACGCCATGATCCGCCGACGCCATGGTCGACGCATCGGCTTTGCGGTGCTGACCTTCGCAGGTTTGATGTTCATGGCTGAAGCGGCCGTGTCCGTGTTCGGACGTGCGACATTGGTGCAGTGGGAGGCGCCCGTGCCAGTGACACACACTGGAGCCCCTTACCTGCCGGGGAATCCATTTCTCCTGTGGGAAATGGTGGCGGGAGATCGGAAGGAGTTGGGCGTAGACGTGTCGGTCAACACGCATGGGTTTCGGGGGCCGCCCATACAAACCCAAAAAGCCGAGGGCGTCCGACGGATTCTCTTGCTTGGAGATTCATCGGTATATGGCCATGGCGTGGGCCAACAATACACATTCGCTCATCACCTGAACAACGCACTCGGCCCCTCCATTGAGGTGATCAATCTCGGCGTGCCCGGATATTCATCTGCGCAGTCGTTGAATTTGCTTGAACTCCGGGGTTGGGAACTGGATCCGGACCTGATCGTCGTGGCGAGCCTATGGTCCGACAACAACTTCGATGCGTTCGTCGACAAAGAACTGCTTAGTGAGCAACTGGCCTTCAGCGGGGGATGGGTGGGGTCAGTCTCCAGAGTGCTCACCCACTCTGCACTGTATCGCTGGTTGGATTGGAAATTGCGACTCGCGCGCAGGGCCGAAACTGTGACAACCGTAGGTTGGATTCTCGGGCAGACCCCGACGGGTGGGCTTCGAAGGGTCGAGGTGAACGACTATGCCGACAACCTGCTTCGATTCGCTGATGAAGCTGCACTTCAAAACTCAGCCGTCATGTACATGAGTCTCGCAAACTCTGTGGACCTTGGGGCCCCCACCGATGGCGCAATTGCTTGGACGCTGTACCGCGAGGTGATGGAAAGCGTGGCGACCCACACGGGCTCACCGTTTTTTGACGTCGTCCCCGTCTTTGAAGCCTCAGGCGCCGACTGGACCGACCTCTTCATCGACGAACTGCACCCCAGCCAGAAAGGACACAAGCTCATTGCGGACGCACTGGAAAAAGAACTGACACAGTGGGTGCAGAGTGGATCGTTTGGGCTTGTTGCGCAACCGCAGGGATCAACCGTCTGGGATGACCCGTTTTCCCGTGGGGAGGGTCCGCCGCCAAATGCGCCCGGATCGGCGCCTGTCACCTTGTCTGGCCAAGTCATTGGCGCGCCAACTGGAATGCCGATTCAAATCGACCTCATCAACCTGACGCCGGGCCGCACAAATGCCGACAACCCGATGTTGGGTTCAGCCCGGTTTGACCATGTGGACAGTTTTGAAATGCCGGCACCACAGACGGGTTTGTTCGGCCTGCGACTCTACATCGATCGAGAGGGAGATGGCCCGAGCAGAGGCGATCCGGTGCACGAATTTATCACCGAACCGATTGAAGCGACCGGCTCTTCAATTTCGGGATTGGTCATTGACCTCGAATCGGGCTCGATTCGCTGGGTCAACACACAGCCCACCAATCGACGCCCTCGACCCAAGTTGGACGCAACCGATTGAGAGCAGTCCGGATGATTGGCCGGGCCTCAGCCAAACCAACAGCAACGAACAGTTTGTCGACCGGGAGAGATGTGAGCTCGTCAGGCTGAACAACCGGCACGCCGCGCCTGCTGGTTCCTTGGTACGGGTCGATGACGGCAACCACTGTGTGCCCCTCTGACTGAAGCCAGCGGAGCCAGGGACGCGCAGACCGCCCGGCCCCCCACAGCGCAATCTTCGTTGGATGTTGCAACGGACCGAGGCGCAGCCACTCCTTCTTGGCCGCATCGAATGCTTCCCGACGGTATCGTGGATGAGTCCGTGTCAATCGATCAGGATGATCACGCAAACGGACGACCACATCGGGAACGGCCGATATGCGATAGCCAGCACCAACCACCCGGAGCCACAGGTCATAGTCTTCGGGAAGTCCATTCTGGCGATAACCACCAGCGCGTTGTATTGACTGGGCCCGCATGAGCACGGATGGATGAAAAAGAGGACTCTCGACGAGAAGTTCAGCGTGGTGGTCCTCAATGCCATTGACCCAGTCGACATACCGCCGCATCCCTTCACTTAAAGGTCCGTGTTCCGGAACCATGATGGCCCGCCCACCGACAACGGCAACAGCCGGATGATCCGCCATGTATCGCCGCTGCACCTCAACCCGGCCCGGAAGAGCGACATCATCAGCATCAATCCGCCCGATCAGTGGATTTCTGCATAGCGAACGACCGCGCTCCAAGGCGGCAACAATTCCGTCCGCTGACTGATGAACCACTCTCACCCGCGCGTCCGAAGGAATCACCTCGACGGGGCGATCAACGCTGCCGTCATCCACGACAACAATTTCGTCATGAGGTTCACTTTGGTCGAGAATTGACTGGATCGCTTCCCGCAACCACCGGCGACCATCCCGCACGGGAATCAGCCATGAAATATTCAAGGCATCACTTGAATGATTGAACCAATGTGGTCGAAATTTGTGCCAACTCACTGGATACTCTGGCCGCCCGCTTTGGCATTCCACCAATGACCTTGAGATTTTCATGGGTACGCTTTGCGATACGCGGAGAGCGAACGACAATCGACCAAATGCCATCGATCCCTTTGCGGCTGAGTTCCCGCTGAATGTTCGCGGGAAAACGCCGGCCTTGATTGTACATCTTCTTTGAAGCTTTCGAGACCGCCTTCAGGTCGTTGACGCTTTGCGGCATGCTGACGGTGAGACGGTTGATCGCCTGAATACTCTTTAAAATTTCAGTGGGCACTGCATCTGTGGCCTTGAGTCTGGGCGTGCCACCGACCATGACGACCCGAAGCTTGCCATTTGCACGGCGTTTCAACTCTCGAAGGCCCTCGACGTAGGTCGTACGTTTTTTCAACTTGAGCGTCTGCCGGAGGGCCACCTTTGAATCACGGAGATTCCGCTCGGCACTCCGAAGCCGCTTGTTCGCGGTCTTCGCCTTTTTGAACACTTTGTCGAACGACTGCACCCCGGTCATTTGAATGGCTTGAGTCCTCTTTCGCTTGGCCTCTGCGGGCGCCCCAACCGTGCCGAGCCCAATCACCGCGAGTAAAGGCAGGACGTAGCGTGCGATGCGTGTTGAGTGTTGCCGAGCCATGAGACCTCCACTGGTTGCGATGAGTAGCCCTCTGACGCATGAGACCGGGCTCCATTCAACCACGTTGGTTAACCCCCGTCTATGCGCATTTTATTT
Source organism: Deltaproteobacteria bacterium UBA2957 (assembly GCA_002348535.1). Lineage (GTDB taxonomy): Bacteria > Myxococcota_A > UBA796 > UBA796 > UBA796 > UBA796. Next base: position 6,442 of record DEBL01000409.1, read on the forward strand.
GTCGATGATGACCCGCAGCATGTGGATGTAGTCCAACGCACCGTGGCCGAAGCCCTTGCTGCTCATGTGGATGTCGTTGCAACCGTCGAAGACGCTGTAGAAGCGCTTCATCGGGATGCCTACGACCTTGTGGTCACTGACATCTTTATCCCATTGGGTCAGCAACCCCGAGACACGATGGGTCCGCGGTCACGCCGTTACGTCGACACAGTGCAACATCTCGGCGGCCTTGTCCTCCTCGACGAACTCGACCGGGTCGTGCCTCAGCCGAGAGTACTCGCTCACACTGCCTGTACGGATATGGCCCTCATTGAAATTCTTGGAACCTGTGTGCACGCAAGAGTTCCGAAGCCAGCGCCGGTCGACGTTCTATTGCGAGCCGTCATTGACGCACTGGACCTCCCAGCGCCTCAATAGGCACCCATCGATTGTCGGCATCGGCATCCAGATAGATCGGATTGGTAAATCCAAGCGGCTGATGCCCGGCAGCGATCCGGCCATAGGGGGAGTCTGGCTTCACGGGAGTAGCTGGCCGGTCGACTGGCACCCCAGCCTCCGCGATGACCCATGAATCCCCCGTCAACTCTAACGGTACGGACCAATCATGACGGCCCTCCGAAGGAAGCGGCTCCCGGGCGACAATCGTTCCATTCACGACGAGGCGTACTTCATCGGCCTCGACCCATCCTGCCTGTTCAACAGTCACCTTCGCGGTAACCGCTGTTCCCAAAGAATGGACTTCTTTGCTCGGCTGTACGACTGCACTCGACCCTTGGATTTCAACCCTGACCATTGGACCATTCGACACCCTCACCTTTCCGTTCCTCAGCCCTTCCAGCACGTCGGTGGCCCCTGCATTCGTTCCGGTGGATACCAGATTGACCGGAAACCCAACGGGTTCAAGCTGGCTCGTGTGACTGTCTGAGTTTCCCGTTGCCGTGATTTGATGGCCCCGATTCAGCAATGCAAACCAGTCTTCGCGCACCCGCAACCACCCTTCAACCGAGAAGCGATTCACAAGCTCAAGGGCATCAATGTCGAGAGCACTTCGCCCCTGCGAGTCGCGCGCGCTGATTCGACCATCATCTTGTTCATCGATCGGGCGAGTTGGGTCGAAGTTAGTGTCCTCAAACAAGGCATGTACATCAACCCGATGGGCTTTTTCCGGACTAAACTGAATGCCGCGCGGATGATTGATCTGTATCACCAGAGGCACGTCTAAACCGGCAGGTGGATGGTCGTGATGGTGTTGACGCCAATGCGCAAACGATTCCGCGGCCGAACGGTCGCCTGCGACGGGCGCTTGTCGTTCAACGTTCAGTGGAAACGCATTGGCGTGCCCATAACTGTGGCCCACTGGCCCCAGTCGAATCTCTGATCCTGCAATCCCCGTGACCGAGTCTGCGAGGCCGAAATGATGAATCGCTTCATGCGGACTGCGAACGCGATTGTGATCGGTAATTACCGCCACATCGACCCCTGCGGCATCAAGCGCCAAGAACCTGTCCCGATCGGGAATGAATGAATCAGAACTCATGGCTGTGTGAACATGGAAATCTGCGGCGACTTCGCCCACGGTTTTGACAACGTGGGGCACAACAAATGTGACCTCGGCGGGCCCGTTCACTGTGATATCTCGGCGCTCGAAGCCGTCCCGAATGCCACCTGAAGCCCATACTTCATACTCGCCTTCGGCCAGAAACTCCCCTACTCCATCGGGCCCGCCAAACAGGCTGTTTCGCGGAAGGTCGCGGGCGCTGGGGTCTGCCGCAGCATCAAATGCGTTGCCCAGGTCAACGGGCTCACCCGCGGTGGAAAAAACCTGAAACCGTGCGCTTCTTGCTCGACCATTCTCGTCGACGGCCCGCATCACGACCCGCGGGCCGCGCGGTTGTACAACAAAGTTAATTGGGATTCTGTGGGGTTCGAGAACCACTCCTTCGGCAGTTTGGTGATGCTCCCTCGTTGGAGGAAGGAGGGTGACATTCAGTGAGTACTGACCTGGGCTGAGCCCATCGGTCGGCAGTCGAGCAATTAAATCGACGCCCTTGCCTGCCCACCAGCGCCGACGCACTACAGGCGAACCCACCGTTTCACCATCGAAGTTGAGTACTGCGCGATGAAACCGATACCCGTGTGGCAATCGAACCAAGATCGGAAGCGAGCCGGCCACAACAACGCCATCTGCGGTGGGAGACGCCACGACCGGAACACGGATGTCCGCCGTTCGTGGGGTCCGAGCAGCACACCCCGCGAGCAGAACCGTCGCAACTAGGCCCTTAATCGGCGCCGTCCTCACCATCTGGAATATCGATCGGGTCCGGCTCGGCCAATACACGGAGGCTCGTCGATGCCGTCCGACCACCGTAATCGGTCACATCCATGGTCATTACGACCGTGTTGTACCCGAGCAACTCGGGGGGACGCGTTGCGTCGGCAGTCGCCAACTCTGAAACGGTTAAATATCCGTACATCCCGGGATAATAGCCGGTGCAATCACCGTCTGAAACCACTGCCACGCGATAGGTATTGTCCGATACGAGGACTCCAGTCGCTTCTTCCGTAATTGTGTAATGCACCTCAATGATGGTTTCCATGTTGTGGGTGCGCACTGACCCCAGCATATGCCAGCCGCCCTGCGGCCCATGCACCATCACCACTGGATCGTTTTCGTCAAGCCCCTCAAAGGTTGTTTCGCCTGTCCCAACCTCTAAACGTGGCTCTTGGTCGAAGCATCCGGCAACGCCCGTATCATCGGAGTCTGCATCAGTGTCGACATCGACGTCGGCATCGGAGACCGAAGGCTTGCCTGTATCTCGTTTTGAATCCGAACTCGGACCATTGCAGCCCAGAACACTCAACGCCAGCAAAAACACCATTATCTTGGCCGCCTAAGCAAGACGATACCGGCCAAAAACAGGCTTAAATACCAAGGATGATTCCGCATCGGCATGGACGCACATCCAGCCTTTTCGTCACTCGATACGGTCCCAAGCTCTCGCGCACCGACTTCGCCCTCGGCCGAAACATCAGCGTCTGCGTCGGTGTCAGTGTCAGAATCCGCATCCGCATCCGCATCCGCATCCGCATCCGCATCCGCATCCGCATCGGCGTCCGAATCGGCATCTCCGGTTGATTCGTCGCAACTTCCCGGCACATCCGGGGTTTCTTCATCGCAAATGGGAAACCGGTCTTCGAGTTCGCGTTGATAAATGATGTACCGAATCTGTTCGGTATCCGAGATCCCAGAAGCGTAGAGCGTCAGGTCTTGATCGGCCTCCGACGCAGTGAACTGCATGTGCAGGCGCGTGACGTAGGACTCTCCCGCCGAACCCACAAATCCAAGTTGGTTGACTTGGTCGGTGTTGGGTGGCGCGCTGCTGCAGGGATCGCACCAACTGGTGGGCCACGCATACTCCTGCACCCATCCCGCATCGCCGAGCGTTTCTCGCGCGTTTCGGATTTGCGCCGACCAATACTCGCCAAAGTTGCCCCACTCATCTTCTCTCCACATGCACTCGTCTTCGACCGTAATCTGGTCGTAGTTGGCGATTCCGACTGACCCGTCAGCCGCGTCAGTCAACACGTAGAGGTAGAGGTCCTGCGCCTCACCAGCGGGTGCATTCAACGTGCCCAGCCGAATGGGCAGCGAAAACACGTCGCTGGTGTATTTCATCTGAATGGGGTCCAGATACGCCGTCTCGGTCGGTGCTGAATCGAGATTCACTTTAGCCGCAAAAAAGTAGCTGCCCGCATCGATGTATTCCCCGAGCAACGCCGCCGCAGTCTCATCCAAGCCTGTGTAGCCGTTGGAGGTCAACCATTCGATCAAGCCAACCGACTCCGTGGCTGAAAGCACAACAATATCGTAGCTGCCGACCACAAATGAACTTTCCACCGTAACACCGGTAGCCGACTCTCCTGATGACCCTCCCGCATCTTCAGTCGAGGCGTCGATGTCGTCCCAGTAGAAGTCGTCGCAGGTGTATGAGACAAGCCGAGGCGCGGAATATCCATCCATCACATCAAACAACACAGGGTCGACCGTGGTCACGTCCTCGGCGGTCAGCACCTCTGGAACAGGCACTACCATGGCAAAGTCGGCGGTATCACCCTGAACATTGTTGGCCATTGTCAGGGTTGTGCTCGTACCCTGTCGGGCGATGATGACCTGACTTGCCGAGTTGTAAATGTTTGCGCCGGCACCGCCGACGTAGGTTCCGCAGAAGGACCAAGCGGGGCTAGACCACGCCAAGGCCACTATCAAGGCCGCTTTCATACTCAGACTCCTCGTCGACCCGCAGCATACCATCGGGAGTGGACTTCGGCGGTCCTATTCGTCGAGCAGGGCTTGGAGGGTCTCAAGCGCGACCTTCCATGCATTGTCGAGCTTCGCGCGCCGGCCTTCGTCATCGAGCGCCGAACCGCCGCTGTGGACGATGCTTACGCGCGTCTCGTCCCCATCTCGAGCCACCTGAAACAACACTGAACTGCCTTTCGTCTCGGCAGCACCGATGTTGTCCCACGATATCTCCAACTTGGACGTTGGGCGCCAGGTATGGATGAGGCCCACCACCTCGTGCTCTGCATCGAGATCCGTGCCCGTAAGAACCACTCGACCACCCGCACGGGCGTCGATTCGTGCCTCTTCAGCAAGCCACTTTTCCAAGCCTTCTGCGGTCGTGATTGCTCGCCACACTGCGCGTGCGCCAGTAGCGATGTAAACGTGCCTTCGTATGGCTGACATTGCGTTTCCTCGCTCGCTCAGTAGCCAAGTGAGGCTATGCTGACCACCTATGCACGCCTGTTCAGCTGTTCTTCCCGCCTTAATCGTAAGCCTGAGCGCCTGCGACAATCCCGTATCGAAACCAGGGCCGTTGTCGTTTTTATCCGATGCCCCGCCCCCCGACGATCCCCCACTCATCCAGTTTCGTATCGGGGGTGAAGTGAGTGGAGAGGCTGATGATGGATTTGGAAGTGCCATCGCAGCCGACGCTGACGAGGCATGGATCGGTGCTCCACATGGGCCCATTGGCCGCATTTATCGATGGGACCGATCGTCGATCAATCTCGCGCTTGAGCACTCAGGACGGGCGGGGGCACATCTCACCACAACGCCCAGCGGACTCTGGGTCGGAGCCCCATTGGTGAACTCCGGTGCGGGCGCGGTTCTTGACATCGACGGGACCGTACAAGCGGCCGATTATGACGGCACGGGTATCGCACTTTCCGGCGCCGGAGGAGGCACCTACGGACACGCCACAGGATGGGTGGCCAAGGATGGACGAGCAGGTACAACTGCGGGCCGGCCGGCAGCTCTTGCCGAGGCCAACGGTGTCATCGGCGCGGGAATGCCCCTGGGTGAAATCGCTCTATCGTGGGCATCGCAGCAGATTCGACGACCAACGGTTGGAGATGAACTGGGGTTCGCGCTGGCCGTCGCAGACGTGGATGGTGACGGTTTTGAGGACTGGATCACCGGTTCCCCGGGTACAAATACCGTCGTCGCCTATTCGTACAGCAACGCATCACGCTTGCGTGAATGGTCCGGGCGTGGACGGTTCGGGTCATCCGTTGTGGTTTGCGACCTGAACAAAAATGGCACACCAGACTTGGTTGTTGGCTCACCTGTGGATGGTGACAATGGAACGATCACTTGGTTTCCAGACCTCTCCCCGGTCGAGGCGGAACTGATTGTGGATTGGCCGTCGGGCATCCAGTTGCTGGGCGCCGCCTTGGCATGCGTTCCAGATGGGCTCTTGGTCGGCGCCCCGGGAGATGCCGCGGAGCATGGTCGTGTCATCTGGATCGAGTCAATGACTCAAGCGCAACAGGGCCGGGCAACGGACCGCTGATTGCGTCTTTTAAACCGGCTTCAGGTACGCAATCCAGCAGGCGTGCGGTACATTGAAGGCATGGCGCCGTCATTCGACCCATTCCGTCTGGACCAACGCTTCGAACCCGAGCCAGTTTCGGGTTCGCTTTCGCCCGTAAACCTTGTCGACGATGACGATCCGCCCGGAGCACGGCGACCCTACTGGCTTCGCACGATGGTGTGGGCCTTGATGGGCATTCTTGCGCTCTCGAGCATTCTCAACCAAGCGGTGAACCCTCACGAGGTTTCTGATGCAACCGCCGAATAAAGCCTTGCCTGCATCGGGGGCAAATCGGCTACAATCCGTCGTCTACAGGGAGTAGCCATGCCTTCAGTCCGAATCTTGAGCGCTCAGGGAGAGCGGCCCATCATGGTCAACGGCGACCTCGTGAGCCACACCGATGACCGAATGACTGTCCACTGCGGTGGCGGTGCGGACACCCTTGCCGCAGGCTTGAAGGTGGTGGTGGACATCGACAACGAGTCAGGCAGTCGTCGGTGCGTGGTCGACGCTGTCTCCGCGACCGGAACGGAAATCGTATTGCGCAGCGAGGCCACCCATGCAGCCGATAAACGGGACTACCCTCGCCTGTTTGCTGGCCTTCCGATTCGGTTTCGGTCCGTTTCGGAAGACGAGGCGTCCGCTTGGGCAGAAGGAGAACCCATCGGAGGCCACTGGGCCGAACCGGACCCGTACATGAACTTCTCTGTCGGGGGTCTTCGCTTTGACTGTGAGGATGACCTCGATGAGGGATCACTCATTGCCATCGAGCTCTCAATCGGCGACGGGTCGGCACTCTGGCGCGCCACGGCCCGTGTTGTGCGCATTTTCGCCGCGGCGGGTGACCGGCCCAGCAGCGTAGCCGTCTCGTTTGACTACTTGCCACCCGGAGCACGCGAGGCCCTGTCGGAGTTGACTCTTCAGATTCAGGAAACCTTGCTGTAAAGAAACATTTCTCGGGCGCGAGTCGAGTACACTGTGCGCATGCGAAAAAATCAATCTGCCTTTGTTTTTGCGGTGATGCTCGGGGCCTGCCAAAGCAAGCCCGAGACCAACACCGACACCGACACCGCTGCGCCAACAACTTCATCGGTTCCAGACGAGTGCGACGATTTTCCCGCACAGGTAATTTGCCTCGACGGGTCCGCTGTTGAGTGCGACGGCGCCGGTGACGTGGTGGCCAGCGTAGAATGCGCGGAGGCTGCCCAAGTGTGTGTGGAAGGCACGGGTTGTGCCACCTGCGGAGTGTCCGTCGAGGTGGCACACGTGGAACGTGATGAATCACCGGCGTTCGTTGCGGTGCGCCCCCCTTTGTCTGCGGAGAATCGAGACTGGGAGCGGTACCACTCGCGACCGGTGACCATCCAGACGACAAACCCGGATGTCGTTCGCGGTGCAATTGAATGGTCGTTGAGCGGCGATGGATTTGATTTGCTGGACGACTTCGAGGGTCGGATCGATGCCACTGAAACAGCAACCGTTTACGTCCATGCAAGCGCTGCAGGATCTGCATCACTGGCTGTTCGTCATACAGAGTGCCCCGACCAATCAGTGAACGTCGAGTTTCGAAGCGGACCGCAGCCGCCTTTGTCCTCGCGGTGGCGCATCACCACCCCGTACGTCGAGCGAGTCACTTCGTTCAGTGCACGGGAAACGATTACCACTGGAGTCAATTCTGATCGACACGCCGATCGCATTGGTCTTCGGTACGACGCCTATCTGGTCGAAGCAAAGACACCCGAAGAATGGGTCGAAGATCCGACGCTCGTTGACGTCAGCTTTGGAGGGCCCCATCAAGCGCGCCTTGCATCCGGTGGATCCTTAGAAAACAGGACAAATGTGTCGACGGGCGTACCGCTTCCGCTGGACGCTTATGGAATCGGCGAGTTTGACTTGGTCCTCGATTTCGACCTGAATGGGCAACTCGACCCCGGTGACATCATGCTCGGCACAGATTCGGCTGATTTTACGGTCATGGGGAACCTGCATGACCCGGGCCCCTTGGCGACCGAGCAGTTCGAGCATTCAGGCGGTGTTTGGTACACCCAGAGGGTGTATTACCCTACCGATATTGAGTCGATG
>DEBL01000253.1 GCA_002348535.1 Deltaproteobacteria bacterium UBA2957
GCCCCGGATCGAGTGTCTTGGGACGCACATTGTTGAGTTCATCGATGTCCACACCCGGCGGTATGCAACTCACCGATTCACAGCCGAGTCGCTCCAACGTCTGGACAGCGCCTTGGTTCAGCACCACCGCGTGTTCCGCCCGCCTTGGGACCGTAAAATCGAGCCACCGTCCGACTGCCCTCGCCCCACTCCGCGCCAGCGGATGGTCGAAATATGTGGGCAGTTCTTCACCCATGGTGTTGTGGGCGTTGTAGACCACCGGCACCCCGGTACGCCGGCGCACCAAGTACGCGGCGAGTGGCGCTTCATAGTTGTGCGCATGCACAACGTCAGCCGGAATACCGGCAATTCGAGCAGCGAGGGCGAGGTCCAGCACAGGCTTGACCCAATCCGGACCGGCTCGCATGTTTCGGTAGCCGGGAATGGTTGGCGTGCGCACCACGCGGTATTCGGGGTCTTCTCGACCGTCGCCATGGGCGTAGCAAACCAATGTCACCTCGTGCCCCCGCCGAGCCAGCGCACGCGCCATACCCCGCACAAAAACCTGTGACCCCTGAGGGCTGGGGAACGGGAATGCGGCTGCTTGGGTGATCCGCAACGGACGACTCACAAGTACCCCAGACGTTCAAGGCGTGCGCGAAGCGCATCGGCTTCCTCATCCGTTGCGGATTGGGGTTGATGCGCCTCGATGGCGACGTCCGTCTGTAGCGGGTCCGCTGCCATTACGAGCGCATCGCTTAGGACCTCTCCATCCATATGCGACGGGATTGCTTCGCCCATGAGGTGGAGGAGGGTTGGCACTATGTCCGCCAAGCCCGCTTCGATCGAGGCACCCGCTCGTACCCCCTCACCCCACAACGCTAAGATTCCATGTTGGCGGTGTGTCCCGTTCATTCCGAGCCCCTTACCCCCTAGGTATTCGGCGGGTTCAAGGCGCCTCCATGTTGTTTCTTTCGGCACGCGGGCCGATGGGAGAAGGGTGTATGTGTAGCCATCTCGCTCGTTCAACTCGAGAATGATCTCCGGCGAATCGCACACGCGTTTGCCGACGTAAATATCTTCTCGTCGGTGCACTTCTTTCACCACTCGATGGCCGTCAACCTCCCACGAAAGCAACAGATTGCGCAGTTCGGAGAAGGCCGCATCGCGATCCGCCGCTGCGGCCTCTGGAAGGTTCAAACGAATGGTGGCAGCGTAGTTCATCTCATCTGATACGGCCCGCGTCCTGCCGAGGTCGAGATCGCCGTATCGTGATTGACTCTCGAGACCACCCAAGACTGAATCGGGCACCGCTCGATACACTTTGCCCTGAAGCGACGATGGGATTCGGGTCGCTGCCGCAGCCCGAATCTTGCTGGCAAAACCCGAGCCGGAGGACAGCCCGTTTACGGTGACATCACGCTTGTACTTCAGCCAGCCATTCAGCTCTAAGAACCGGTTTAAATACAGGGCATGAACACCGGCTCCGCCGAAACCGTGGTCCGAGACCACCGCAATGTGTTCAGCACCCGCCGCCGATATCAGGGCTCCCAGCGACTCATCAAGGCGCCGATAAACGGTCTCTATCGCCTTGCGCAGCCGCTGCGGAGCTTCGCGTTGGTACCGTGGACTACGTTCATCGTGAAACATCCAAAAGTGGTGCGACACGGTGTCAGACTCACCAAACAACATCATGAAGCAATCCCAGCGCTCAGACGCCAACAGCCACTCCGAAATCCCCTGCTTTCTTGGAATTTCGCGCAGAAGGGCTTCGAGCGCCGCATCGTGCCAGCCGGCTTCAATTCGAGACTCCTGAAAGTCCGCAAACTTCATCCCCCCAAACCGATCTTTGATTTCTTTGTATATCGATTTTGGGTGGCAAAAACTGGCATCAATCCCGGTCGAAACCGGACCATCAAAGCCGCTCACCATGACCCCATTAATGGGCTCCGGTGGCCACGTGGTGGGCACCGCAACGCTGGCCGTCCGCATTCCCCGATCGCTGAGCAGGCGCATCCATGTAGGGACCGCACGGTGAGTCGCGTTGGTGAACTCGAGGGACCAACCTTCTTGCGCCTTGCGTACAAAATCAAAGATGCCGTGACGTCCCGGATTGCACCCGGTCAGCATGGTCGACCAGGCCGGTAAGGTCATCGGTGGCATGGTGCTGTTTAGCGACGCACGAGCCCCCTCCTCACAGAGTCGCGATAGGTTCGGCATCAAGCCATCGGCCATGTACCGATCGGCGAGGTCCCACGTTGCCCCATCAAGCGCGACGATGAGGGTCCGGGCACCGGTGCGAGTCAATTGCCATCGGGGCTTGCGCCCGTGGACACCGGTCCGCCGCCCGTGAGTTCATCGCAATCACCATCTATGTAGCCGAGTGCTCGCATGCGCTCGCAATCATCTGCGCTGATTTCCGCCGTCTGCGACTCGACCTTGACAGACATGGCTGCAGTCAGTTCAGCGCGGAGCATCGCAGATAAATCGGCTTGGACTTTTCCACTCTTGCCTGCGAGGTTGTCCTGTTCTCCCGGATCCGCGGCGACATTGTACAATTCCTCAGGTTGCAGACCGCGGGGGCTGCAACGGTTCCTTTCCTGTTCGTTTTTTGCTTGATCAAAGCAGGATGTGTTGGCTCGGATGTACTTGAAACCATCGGCTCGAACGCTCGACAGCACATTCCCCTCAAAGTTCTCTTCCGAGAGGACTACACGCTCCCGGTGGTCAATGAGTTCAGCCCGTGTGGGTAACGGCGGTGCTTCATCGATACCGGATGCAGCGCCCTCTTCGGTCGAAGCCGAAGCGTCGTCCGCAGAATCGACCGTGTTTTTTGCCGTGCCATTCAACACAGCCAGCGTGTCCTGAAAATCTTCCTCGAACAAGTCATCGCCTTGCCACTCCATCGGGACCACCGAACCCCCAAGCACCGCCATGGTTGCCGGAGCATCCAGTTGTCGTACTTGCCAAGGCACGCGCGTGCCCGCCCACTTGGAGTTGGGAAGCTTAACGATCAGGGGCACATGGAGTTGCTCGTCATAGAGCGTCGTTCCATGCCACCAGCCTCCGTGTTCCAAGAACTCTTCGCCGTGATCCGAGGTCAAGATGATGGTGGTGTTATCGTACAGACCCTCGGACTTCAGCCAATCGAGAAACTTGCCAATCTCGGTATCCATCCACGTGATTTCCTGCTGGTAGGCCTTGCGAATGGCGCCTTCCAGTTCGGGTGGCGGGAACTCCATCTCTGCACGGCCTACCCCTTCGCCGGTAAACGGCCGCTCGAAATAGGGGTCGTGCGGTTCCATTAGGTGCACGAAGTTGAACCATCGACGATCTTTGTTTGCGGTAATGAACTCTTTCGCGTTCCCCAAAACGACATCGGCAGGCTGGTAGTAGTCTTCAACCCGCTTTTTGCCACCCGTCAGTCGATCCCGAAGTTTCCGCACAACGTTGTACATCGAAAGTTGGCTTGAAGACTCGGTCGCACCTGCAATGTACTCGGGGGCTTGGTACTCAAAGTAGTCGAAACCTTGATGAAAATTAAAGCTCCGCGTGACGTTAATGTTGTTGGGCAGTCCAGCCGTGATGTACCCCTGATCCTGCAGCAGCTCGGCGATGGTTGTGACGTCATCTGGGAGCATCGCAACCTTGACGTCCGCGGTGTGCCCGCTGGGGGCCATCGAGGTGAACAGAGAAGCCGTGCTCGGGCGTGTCCATGACGACGAGGCGTATGCGCGCTCGAAAACAACGCCGTCTGCCGCCATGTCATCCATGACGGGCGAGATGGGTTCGGGAAAACCGTAAATGCCGAGGTGGTCAGCCCGGAGGGTATCCACCATGATGAGCAGCATGTTTGACCGCTTCATCAACGCTTCGCTCTGGTCGCGTTCCGGCGCCAGTTCACCGGCGCGACTGCTGCCTTCAGGGCTGAACGAAAACACCGCCGTAAGCAGGACAAGACCGCCATATGCGGCAACAGAACCGCGGACCGTCTGAAGGATCTTGAACGGCGTTTGCGTGAGCATGATGCGGCCCAACCACAGCCCAATCAGCCCCAAACCACCGTAAACGGCAAGGATGACCAACATGCCATTGGTCGGCACACCTTGTTCCAAATAAACAACCTTATTGACCACGTAACGAGTGATCACCAGCCCCAAACCGCAGAAGATTCCAAGAAAACCGAGCGCAAAAATGCGGTCATCGGCCAGCTTCAGCTTCAGGAGCGACAGCACCCAAAGGCCGCCACCAATACCCATGCCGCCGCAGAGCCCAAGAATGCCATAGAGAATGGTTGCGTACAGCAGTGCGCCGTATTCGCCCGTGCTGGCGCCCCCGAGAATGTACATCGCCTCGCACAGACCAACCAACGCCCCCGCAATCATGCCGCTTCCAGCGCCTAGTCCGATGTGCTTCATCATGTGATACCTCTCTGAATTCGGCGGCCCCGTATCGGATCAGGGCGCCAAAGTCGACCTCCGGCATCAAACGTCACGAACAGCGATGCGTTTTCGGGACTCGTCGAGAGACAAAAACCCATCGCTATACGGTGCATCAAGACTGAAAAACCGTGAATGCACGGTTTTTACCTTGAGAGTCATCGGCGTCAGCCCTACCATAGGGCTATGCCCCCAATGCCACACTCACCCATGCTGATTGCCATCGTATCTGGATGCAGCCTCGGACTCGACAAGCTCGGCGAAACGGGTGCGGCAGAGGCACCGGGATTTCAAGGTTGGGGAGACGACGAAAACGGCGAAGGTGAACAAGGTTCCGATGGCGAAGCCGGAGACGTAGACGACAGCCCTTCAGGCGACCCGGGTACTGGTGATGAACCTCCTTCCAATGACGATGGGCCCGATGACTCGGATTCGGATGATGAGGCCGACGAAGACGCGGACGAACCTGTCGGTGATTCCGACCTCATTACCGCAATTTCACCTCAGCATGGGTCCACCTTGGGTGGCACCCGCGTGGCCGTACGCGGCGGCCCATTTCCCGAAGGCACGGAAATTGAAATCGGTGGAGTCGTCGTTTCCATTACGGACAATGTGGGCGACGAACTGAGGTTTGAGACCCCCCCATACAGCGGGGAAGGCTGGGCAGAGTTGGCCACTGTGCACCCCGACGGGAGTCGCCATTCGTGGTCGGAAGGGTTCCATTTTTGGCAGGACGGAACAGGGCTCGCAGGGGCCGCCGGCTATTACCAGTGGGTTCAGCCAGTCGGCGAGTACTGGGTTGATGGAGTGCCGCCAGACCCTTGGGGCGGTGCAAACATCGTCTACCTCGTCCCAGAGGACTTTTACTGGTGGGAGCTCGTGACGGGTACACTGGGCACCTGCACAGCTTCGGATTCCACAGGCTACGACGGCGAACTATTCCTGTATGACTTTGGCGAGCCGAACCTGCGCGTAGAGAACGAATACGGGTCGACCACTCTTCTCACCTTTGATGATGCATCCAAGGGATTTAGTAATGAAGCCTTCACGGCGGGCAACTTCATTGCCTCGCACAGCTACGCATCTCAGCCCTTTACCAGCCTCGATGCGCCTCCCGATGCGATCGCCAACTTTGTCGAGACCCCAGCCACCTTTCGCGTTTCGAATCCCAACATTGATTCGCTCTATGTGCCCAACATCACACGCAGTCAAACCGTGACTTGGGACGCAGGCGGGGCTGATGTGGTCTGGATCGAAATGGCTCGCATTAACAGCCTCGGAACCGCCATCGAAGAGGGAATTATCTGCATAGTAAGCGACTCGGGCTCGTTTACAGTGCCAGCATCGGCGTGGGCGAGTTGGCCGACTGGTCGGCAGGTGAACCTTGTCGTCACCAAGGCACGCGTGTCGCGGGCCCTCCTGCCTCACAACAATAGCGAGTCACGAGTCTCGGGCATGTACAGCGTATTCGGTGCGGGATTTTCGTTGTGACTTCGGTCAGTCGATAATGATGTCAACGACTCCCGAGACTTCTCCAACCCCCGACGCCGTCAGTGCGACCGCACGTTCTGGAGCCACTGACGCCCACGGGTCATCGGGAATATACGGGTCGCCGGCAAAGTAGAGTTGACTTGTCAGCCGCTCGACACCGTCGACGTATACCTTCACGTGAATGTGCGATGGCCTGAATTTTGCCCCGTTCAAATACCATCCTGGCTTCTTGGTTCGCAGCGCATACCGGCCGGCCGCATCCGAAGCGAACTGCCCGTAGTATTTGTACCGAGGGCTCGTCCGGTCATAGTCGACACTGTGCCCCGGCACCCCACGGTCAAGTTCCTCGGCGGAAAG
>DEBL01000265.1 GCA_002348535.1 Deltaproteobacteria bacterium UBA2957
ATGTAGTTCGCACGCCACCACGCCATCATATCCATGTGTCGCCATCTGCGGTCCATCAATGGTTGGTACCAGCGGTCAGAATAGGTTTTCTGCCTGATCCAATCGCAGACTTCGAACTCCCGCCCATCCCAGCGAGCATAATTCGAAGATTGAAATGTCCATGAGCCGGTGTTGATGTATGTACGCCCCGGTGCCACTTCCACCCGTCCCGGCAAATGCGAATGGCCAGTGACGATGTACGCGTAGGGCCCGGAATCGAGTTCGTGTCGTACATTTTCCCAGATCCCCTGCGGGTCTCCGAGCTGTGCGTGGACCCAGTACAACTCTTGGGCATCGAGTCGTTTTTGCAGCGAGGCGAGCCCAATGGTTCCGAGTTGATTCTTCAGCCATATGAGCTTGTGAACCAACCAAAACATGAACCGATTCGTTCGTGTATAGAACTGCTCCAGCGGCACCCGAATCCGCGTGCGAAGGAGGCGTTCAATGAGGTGGTGAACTTGCGTTGCACGGTGTGTCGCTTCGAGATGGGGGCCGATGAATGGGTCGTACTCGTATCCGTGCTGGACAAAGATGTCGGTCCCTATCGTCAGGCTGGAGCAAACATCGAATCGAAGAATATCCTTGAAAAACGACATGTCCGCGTCGTGGTTTCCCCAGATGTAGGTCACACCCTTTGCATCCGCCAAAGAGGACAACGCGCCAAACAGAGCACCGTGGGCCTTGAGAACGCGACTGAAAAACCACGCTTGGTGAAAGTCAATGGCGTCTCCCACGATGACGAGATGCGCATCGCGGTCGGCGACATGCTTCAAAAAGGAGACGAGTGCCTTATCTTTGTCCTCAAACGCATCGGAGGGGCTCCCGTCACCAAGGTGCAGGTCGGAGATGAAAAAGATCTCCTGATCGGCCCGAATGGTTTTGTGGATGCGTGTGGTCATAGGGTGAGCTTAGTAGAGTGGGGTGAGGAGGTCACCTGTGGATTGGAAACGACACACTTCCGATGTTCAATTTTTGGGGACCTTCCCGGGACGGCTTCCGGATGCTGAGTTGCCTGAGGTGGCGTTCGTTGGTCGGTCGAATGTTGGAAAATCCAGCGCGATCAACGCACTCCTCAACCGTAAAAAGGCGGCGCGCGTGAGTGGGACGCCCGGGCGGACTCAAGCGGTCAATCTGTTTCGTGTTTCGTCGGTGTTGTGTCTTGCAGATCTGCCCGGCTACGGGTTTGCAAAGGCGCCCGAGGGGGCACGTCGGGCGTGGGGTCGGCTCGTTCGGAGGTATCTCCTCAATCGGGAGGCGTTGGCGTTGGTGGTATGCCTTGTGGATGCACGCCACGCCGCTCAGAAGGTCGACATCGAGATGTTGGATCTACTCACTGAGGCTGAAGTTCCGTTCATTGTGGTGGCCACAAAGATCGATCGGGTGAAGCGCAGCAAGCGGGCGGCGCATTTCAAGGCCCTCGCGCAGGGGCTCCGAATCTCGCCATCGCAAATCATTCCGTTTAGCAGCACGGAAAAGGTGGGCCAAGACGCCGTCTGGGGGGTGATATTGGACGTCGTCGGTTCGAACTAAGAGCCAACACCGGGAACGAGAATCAACAGGTCAACCACGCCGAGGCTGACCGCGCCGTCGCCGAGCACAAGTAGCTGGAGATTGAACACGCGGTCATCCCAAGCGGGAGGAATCATCGCTTGCAGTTCCACCGTGAAATCAAGGGTGAGTTCGGTGCCTGACGACACGACGATCCCCGTGTAGCTGGAGGGGTCGATGGACCGAACAAATCCGTACGGATCATCGACCGATATCATCTCAACGCTGGAGAATTCCACGCTATGGACAAGGTCTTCGATGGCATTGACCACCGTGTTGCGGAAGGCGGATGATGAACTGGACCACGTGAAGACCAGCGGGTCATCGGCCGAGCCATCGCCATCGGTGTCGGCATAGGAACTGGTGAGGTTGGCGACTTCAACCATCTGGGAGTACCCACCGCCCCAGTTGACGGCCATGCCGATCAATCGCGCGCCGATGTCGCCGACGGCTGCCACAACATCGGATTTTCCAGCATCATCGGGGCAGCCACCCGGCGTCCCGTAGCCGGCCTCAGGGTCGCGAAGGTAGTTGTCGATGGCGTAAATGATGACCGGCAGAGCAAAATCGCGGAAGCCGAAGCCTCCGATGGTACCACCGCCCGGCAGGGCAGGGTCGTGCGCTTCAACCGCGCCGCTAAACGGATCACTGGGATCGGCCACAAACGGAGGCACATCGGTGCTGCTGGAGTAGCTTCCATCGCAGTTTTGGTCGTACCCAGCACCCGAGGCGGCTTGGTACAGCGCCTCCATTCCCGATTCCGGACCGTCGGCACCGGAGTGCCGCGGAGTGCTCAGCAAGGTCGACTGCACGGCCCCAATGTCGTCGGTAATTTGCCGTCGCAGGTAGAAGGGCAGATCTGCGCCGCTGCCGTAGCTGCCATAGTTGTAATCGTCGAAGGTGGCCGACCCATACTGGGCGTCGGGAATCTCCGCAGAAACCTCGGACACGATGTTCGAAAATTCGCTGGATACGGCACTGATGGTGCTTCCCATCGAACACGTTGTATCAATCAGGAAGGCCACATCGACTTGGCTGACCTGCAGGGTGAAGGTCCGAGTCAGGTCGACGGATAAGCCGCGGGTATCGAGGACGATGTATTCGGTGGTTGTGGACGTTGGGTCTGTCGGGCTGGTCCCTCCGGCGACCTCGATTCCGTCGGTGGCGCCATCGCCGTCGGTATCGTCATCGAAAGGGTCTGTGCCGGACGCCAGTTCGTCGCCGTCTGACAGGCCATCTCCATCGGAGTCGGAGTCGGCGAAGTCGTAGATGCCGTCGCCGTCGGTGTCACGGGGCTCGTCCGAGGGGCCGTCCACGTCACCCTCAGCAGCGTCAGGGACGCCGTCACCGTCCGAGTCATCGTCGAGGTAGTCGGGAATGCCGTCGCCGTCCGTATCCGCAGCGGGGATGATGGGGTCATCGGTTCCCGATTCCCACATGTCGCCCACGCCGTCACCATCAGAGTCGTCATCGATGTAGTCGGGGACACCGTCTTCATCGGAGTCGACTGGGAGCATTCCATCGCCCCATTCGATGGCATCGGAAATGCCGTCGCCATCGGTGTCGAGGTCCAAGAAGTCCGGTATGCCATCGCCATCGGTATCGCGCGGTGAATCGGGGTCCGAACCCACTTCGGCGGAGTCGGGGATGCCGTCGCCGTCCGAATCGAGATCGAGGTAGTCTGGAATGCCGTCGCCGTCCGTATCGATGGGGTCGCTGCCCACGTACGGGTCACCCGCTTCGAGAGCATCGGGAATGCCATCGTTGTCGGAGTCATCGTCCAAATAGTCCGGGATTCCGTCCCCGTCGGAGTCCCCATCCGATTCGTCTTCGTCCGCGATGGTGTCGCCATCGGAGTCCACCCAGACTGGGCCACCCGTGTCGATGGGATTGCCGCTGTCGGTCGGGTTGTCGACCCACGGCGGCGGTGTCACTTCGCCTTCATCGTCATCGCTGCCTTCTGAACCAACCGTATGGTCTTGGGCCAAGTCGTCCGCGGTGATCGCGTCCTTGCCCGACGAACAGCC
>DEBL01000368.1 GCA_002348535.1 Deltaproteobacteria bacterium UBA2957
CCAGCGGCAAGCTCAGAACCCATCAAGTGGGTTCCTGGGGTGTCGCTGTTCGGCATTGTGACGTGGCTTGCACTTCAATCCGTCCAAAACCGTTCCGCTGCCGCAGAAAACGCTCAGCAAGTGGTGGCAAGCGTCGTCGATGTGGCCGAAGCTGAACGAGCCAGTGCAGGGGAGCTAAAGAATCTCGACCGCTTAAAAACCGGCTTCTACGCCAGCATCGTAGAGGGTTTGCGTGGGCCGCTAACGCTGATGTTGTCGCCCCTCGACAGCATGCTTTCGGGAGACGTAGGGAGCTTCCGAGCCAACCAGGTTGAATACCTTCAGACTGTACGAAGAAATGCGCTAAAAGTGCTTCGCCTCAGCGATGACTTGGTCGATCTGAGTCATCTCGAAAGCGGACTTTTGCGCTTGCAGACCGAGCACACAAATGTGGTGGGGCTTTTAGAAGGCATTCTCGACCATGCGACCGTCTCTGCCGCCAGTAAGGGCATCGAGATGGAGTTGAGATCTGAAGGTGAAGTCGACGCGATCGCCATTGATGTCGAAAAGCTCGAGCGCGCCCTGATTCACTTGGTCTCAACCGCGATTCACTACACAAGTCAAGGCGGAGCCATCCACTTGGAAGTAAAAAGCCGCGACGGCGGGGTGGCTATCGTGGTCCGGGACAATGGCGCGGGACTGCCTCCCGACTGGATCGCCGCACTCGCCGAGTCTGAAGGCGAGCGTAAGTGGCTGCCGCCTCGTTCGGCTGAGGGGGTCGGTCTCGTCCTTGCCCGTGAAATTGTCTCGATGCACGACGGATCCTTCACGGTCACATCGCGCCTCGAGACCGGAACGAGCTTCGATATCTGGCTTCCTGTTGGGACCCCAAGTGGTCCCACTACTCGACCCCACGCTGACCCCCAGACCGAACGCATCCGATCCGGTGCTGCGTACCGATACGGCGGCTTGGCGGATGTCGCAGCCCCTGCGCCTGTGGACCATGCTCCGTCGGAGAGCAAAGCCACCAAAGTATTGGTGGTCGATGACAACCCTGAAATCCTCCAGTTTACCAAGAGCCTCCTGAGCCAAGAACACGCCGTGTTTGTAGCGAACAACGGTGAGGATGGACTCGCGGTTGCCATGGAAGAGCAACCCGATGTGATCATCACCGACACCCGAATGCCCAAACTGGACGGCACCGGATTGATCCGTGCGCTTCGGGCCGAGCCCCGCTTGGCCACCGTACCGACCATCATTTTGACCGCGCGCAATCAGGTCGCTGACCGAGAAGCCGCCAGAGAGAGTGGCGCGGACATGGTGATGGATAAGCCGTTCAACCCGCGGGAACTGCGATCCGCCATCGCCGAATTGTTCGCGAAGCAGCATCGCCAAGCATCCACATTCATGAACGAACAGGCCCGCAGTTTCGAGATCATATCGGCAGGGCTGGCCCATGAAATGCACAACCCGCTCGCATACATCAAGAATGCCTATTTTGTGATCGGTGAGAATGCCCGCAAGGTCATTGAGGCGTCGCAAGACCCGAATCTGGACCCCGAAAAGCGGACCGCAATTTTCGAAAAGTCAAAAGACAAGATCGACAAAATGCTTCCCGTGGCCGACCGGGGAATCAAGAAAGTGGAGCAATTGGTCGCCCTAATGAGACGCTATGCTCGGGAGGGCTACAGTTCCGATGCTGTGGAGATGCCGATCGATCAGAGCATCACGGATGTGCTCGCTATGATTGCGCCCAAGGACAACAAAGAAGTGTCCATCGAACCCGAACTGAATGCCCCTGAGGCCGTCATCAAGGGGGTTCCTGAAGAACTCCAACAAGCAATCACTAACATCACGCAAAACGCAGTGGACGCAGTGGGAAAAGGCGGTCACGTATGGGTTCGTACCCGTCCCGAAGCACGCAATGTCCGGATCGAAATTGCCGACGACGGACCTGGAATCCCGCGAGAAGCCTTGGCGCGAATCTTCACTCCGTTCTTCACAACCAAGGAGGTGGGAAAGGGAATGGGTTTAGGCCTTACCATTACCCGCCAAGTGATCAAGCAACATGGCGGCACCTTAGAGGTTGACTCAACCCCTGGACAAGGCACGACATTCACCATCCGACTTCCACTCGCGAGCGAAGTGCTCGACGCAGACGATTCAGCCAGCGCACTCGAGCAAGCGGCCGCAGAAGAAGAACCTGAAACCCACGCATCGCCCTAGCAAAGAAAACGTCCTCACCAAGGGCGCTCCACACCCAAGATTCGCCCTGTTCGCACCAACGCCCCCGCTTGTTTGAGGCACGGGTGAAGCACCTCGTCGTCTTCCCAGTAGGGAATAACGGCACGGATTCTTCGATGGAGGTATGCAATCTTGGGTGCCAGAGGAACCGGTTCTGCATGAACAGGATTGCCGTCGGCGTCAAAGGCGATTCCTCGGCTTCGCAGATCGAGGGCTTGGGCCGCGAGGAGCAACTCGATTCCCACGATGTCGGCCACACACTCCACCATCTCCAACAACATCCGGGCGGCGATCGGACCCATGCTTACATGGTCTTCGTGATGCTGCACCGTTGGAATCGTGTCCACAGAGGCCGGGTGGGCCAACCCTTTGCATTCGCTGGCCAACGACGCCGCAGTGTATTGAGTCAACATGAATCCGCTGTTCAGACCGGTTCCTCGCACCAAGAATGAGGGGAGCCCCTTGGAGAGCTGGCCGTAGGTCAGGCGGAAGGTTCGCCGCTCAGACACCGTCGCAAGCTGTGTGAGCGCCACCTTGACGGCATCGATGGCCTGCGCGATCGGTGCCCCGTGAAAGTTTCCTCCCTCCAGCCACTCACCGTCGATCAGGAGTGGATTATCGCCTGCACCATTGAGTTCGCGCTCCAAGATTGTCTCAGTGCAGCACAATTCCTCAACCAAGGTGCCCATTACCGCGGGCGTAGCGCGGATCGAAAATGCATTTGCACCCCGATCAGGGGTCACTTGCGTGCTGCCATGAAGCCAGTCACGAAGCCGATGGGCAACCTCGATCCCTCCCGGGTGGTTGCGCGCTTCGAGAACCCGCGCATCTATGCAGCCTGCCCCTGCACCGACGGCCTCCATGGTCATCGCCGCCGCGGCAATCGCAGCGTCCAACACCCGGCGAACCCGGACGACTGCGACGGCACCGAGGGCCGCAGTCATGCTGACCCCGTTGATGAGAGCCAGCGCTTCTTTTGAGTTGGGTGTGTAATCCCGAACGCCAGCAGGCCGCTCAGTGTATCCACACGCCACCCGTGCAATGTGGGCGAGGGGAGCAAGATCGCCCGCGGCTCCCACGCTGCCCTGACTGGGTACAACGGGTGTGACCTCTGCATTGAGCATATCAAGCAGCACCTCGGCGGCAACCGGACGGCACCCCGTTGTTCCCGTCGCCAACACATTGGCACGAGCGACCATGGTGGCGCGTACGAGGGCGTCTGGAAGCCTCGGACCGACGCCTGCACAGTGTCCGATGATGAAGGTTCGGCAGAGTTCTTCGGGACTCATTTCTGCCGCAAAGCCTCCCACCAACCAGTGGCGCTTCTCCTCCAAGATGCTGGGGCCCTCTGGCATCGAGTCCACATTGCTCTGCATTCGAGACCGCGCACACTCCGACAAAGCGACGGATGATCCATGCGCGACGCTGTGCAGGTCTTCGCAGGTCAGATCGCTACCGGTAATCTCGACCGTCATGCCAGTCGCTCCAAACCGGAAATGGCTTCGCAGTGTCCCCCCGATTCGACCCAATCCGCCAGCGCCTCTATTTCTTCACTCGGCGTGCGATCAGGGCCCAAATTCTGAAGGACGGATGAGGCCCGTTTTACGCCTTCTTGGGTGCCTTGACCGAGCCGAATACCGGGCTCATGTTGCAGTCGATATTGGAGTGCGCGCACGGCCCCCAACAACTCGATTGCGATGACCCGGCGGGAATTCGCCACGACCGTTGCAGCCCGGCGGGCCGCGGTTGTGCTCATGGCCACGTGATCTTCTTGGTCTTCACATGTTGGAATTGAGTCCATCGATGCTGGCCACCCGAGCGCTTTGTTTTCGCTCACGAGGGCTGCCGCTGTGGTCTGGGGGACCATCATCCCCATCTGCGGACGATCCTTGGATGCGAGCCCTGGCGGGAGTCGTTGACTGAGGCTCCCTGTGGTCAGTCGGTACAGCCGACGCTCCGAAAGGTTGGCCACCTCCGCGATCGCGATTTTCAGTACGTCGAGGGGAATTCCGACCGGTTCCCCATGGAACATGCCGGCGCTGTAGGCTTTATTTTCGTCATCTTCACCAAGAATAATGAGCGGATTATCGGTCGCTGCATTGAGTTCAACCGCAATCTGCTGAACCGCATACCGGATGGCGTCCCGACAGGCGCCGAGCACCTGTGGCGTGCACCGAAGCGAATAGGCGTCTTGAAGTTTCTCTGGAAGCGAGTCAATCAGTGCGCTGCCCGCCATCAACCGGCGCAGATTGGCCGCCGTGGCGATCGCCCCCGGGTATGGACGGAGTTGATGAACGGATGCATTGAACGCTCTCGATGCACCCCGGAGTGCCTCGATGCTCATGGCCGCCGCCAGCTCAGCCGCCTCCACCAGACAAACGGCGTCGTGCAATGCGAGGGCGCCAATGGCCGTCGTCAGCTGCGCGCCGTTGGTGATCGCAAGACCGTCCTTGGCCTCGAGGTGCAGGCGCGGAATTCTGGCGCGCCTCATTCCCTCTGCAGCCGACAACTCTTGGTCACCAACCCGAACGCGCCCGTGATCGCCCTCAGCGAGAACCAGACCCAAGTGAGCCAGCGGGGCGAGATCTCCCGATGAGCCGCAACTCCCCTGACTGGGCACCATTGGTGTGACGCCCGCGTTCAGCATCGCGAGGATCGTGTCCACGATGAGCGGTCGACATCCGCTCACGCCTTTGGCGAGGGCATTTGCGCGCAGCAGCATCATCGCACGCGTCTCGGGTACGGGAAGAACGGCCCCCACTCCGGCAGCGTGCGACCGAATCAGATTGAGCGACAGCAGACTGGAGTGAGCCGGATCGATCCGGACGCGAGCGAGCGACCCAAACCCCGTGTTCACCCCGTAGACGGGCTGATCGTCTTGCGCAGCTTTCTGCACCCACGCATAGCTCCGTTGCATGGCGGCCCGAGCCGAATCGGCGAGGTTCACTTCTCGATGAGACCGAGCCACATCGACTACATCATGCAGCGTGAGGCTCGATCCGTCGATGGCCAAAGAACTGGGCATGGCCGTCAGCTAACGCCTCCAACGCGAAACGGCCCCAACCAAAGGCGGGGCCGCATTCAACATTCGATCTGATTCTGCGTCAGGAACGAAGACGGGCCTGAGCCAATCCTGCGGCCTTGCGGGCCTGCAGTCCTTCTTCGCTCTCTGCATCCACTAACTTCAACGCTGCAAAGGCCTGTTCCAGTTGCTGGCTGGCTTCCGACTTATCGACGGTGCCGGCAACCTCACAGTGATCGACCAACAAGGTGATGCGATTGGGACCGACCTCAGCAAAACCAGGGCCCACCACAAAGACCGTCTTGTCAGCGCCAGCCGTGAGGGTCACCACACCTGAGTCGGTCACCGCCAAGGTCTGCGCGTGGTTGTCGAGCACACCGAACTCACCCATAAAGCCAGGCGCCACCGCCATTTCGCAGTCGCCTTCGTAGGCAACGGCTGACGGCGTCACGATTTCAACGTGGATGCTCATGCTGCGCTCTCAGCCATCTTCTTGGCCTTCTCGATGGCTTCCTCGATGGTGCCCACGAGGTAGAACGCCTGTTCCGGCATGTCGTCGTGCTTGCCTTCCAAAATTTCCTTGAATCCGCGGACCGTGTCGGCCTTCGAGACGTACTTGCCTTCGAACCCCGTGAACTGCTCGGCCACGAAGAACGGTTGGCTGAGGAACTTCTCGATCTTGCGAGCCCGGGCCACGATGGCCTTGTCCTCATCAGAAAGCTCATCCATACCGAGGATGGCGATGATGTCTTGGAGGTCCTTGTACCGCTGAAGCACCTGCTGTACGTTCCGGGCAACGGCGTAATGCTCATCACCCACGACGCTCGGCTCCAAGATCCGGCTGGTCGAGTCAAGGGGGTCCACCGCAGGGTAGATGCCTTTCTC
>DEBL01000343.1:0-5754 GCA_002348535.1 Deltaproteobacteria bacterium UBA2957
GGTTGGGCCAAGGGCATCCACCATGCGATCGCCCACCAACCCATCGCCAACCACAATGACCATCCGACCGCCGGACGCGAGGCACTGGGCCTGTCGCCCGATCCATTCATGGGTGTCGGTGCGCCACTGCCGCAGGGCATCTTTTCGACCCTTCGCTCGGAAGGCCCGCCGGGCGCCCATCTCAACACCCGCACCCATTCCGAGGTCGAGATCAAGCCATGCAGCCCGCAACTGCTGCATCGGCACGTAGTCGTATACGCCGGGATACGGAGGCGAGGTCAGCACCAGCCCACACTCTCCGCTCGGCGCATCTCGACGAGCGTCACCGAGGATAATTTCGGGACGCGGGCCTTCATCCATCGCATCGAGCCACCGTCCGAGTTCCCGAGCCTTCTTGTGAAAGAGAATCGCGGTCGTACCGGGCGCGCGATGGTGCGTTTCGCGACGATTTTGCGTGTCGCTTTTTCGGAAGCTTGTCTTGACCACAATGCTGGACAACAGGGCGCGCAGCAAGGGCTGTACACTCGGATCAGCCGCCGCGATGCCATCTCGAATGCGACCCAACTCTTGCGCAACGTGCGGCTGGTACCAACGCTCTGCTACCTCCGGGACATCCACATCAATCCGCAGACGAGCCGCCTCCGTGATTTTCCTTGCGGCGCTCCGCATGGGTGTCGTCAATCGTTTATCTGCGGTCCGTGCATTGGCCACCAACACCGCCACGGGGCTCGCGTCCGTACCGCTCGAAGGGCGACCGGCAAGCATCGCCTCCACCAAGACGGTGCCGCCACCGCAAAACGGATCGTGCACTGCCCCCGGACACGCCGCAATGAGCGCTGCAGCCGCATCAGGATGCATGCGAGCTGGATAGGTGTGGAAGCCGTGAGTCGCACGGTCGACGCCCCCATCCATGATCAGTGAATCGGCGAGAAGAGTACTCAGCGCCTCATCGCCCGACCGGCGCACCGACGAAGCAATGGGCGGTCCGGCTTGGCGTCGTCCCATGCCGGCGCCCTATCGCACCAAGACCCGAAAGGCCCGTTCTCGCTTAAATCCCACTCGTTCGTAGCATTGAATCGCAGCCGCATTGTCGGTGCGAACATGGAGTGTCACGCGCGGAAAACGGTCCAGAAGCGGGCGAATCAATCCCCGCGTACCGGCCTGACCGAATCCGCGGTTGCGGTATAGCGGGTCAACCCAAACGCCACCCACCTGCACGCCAGCGGAGCATTGCGTGGCGAGTTTTGCTCGATAGACACGTCGCTGTTCATGCTCTCCAACAAACTCCCCGGCGAGGGCCACCTCGGGGGCTAAGATTCGCGACTCGTCGACGCCAAGATCTTCCTTCAACTGCGCATGAGCCACCGACAAAACCCACGGTAAATCTCCACGCTCAGCAACTCGGCATGCAATCGTGTCCCCCTCCGTGGTGGCCTCGATGTGCATCAGAACTTGGGAGGAGTTGACTCGGGCGGCCGGGTTTCCAAGGCCGCGCCAGAGGGCATCGCTTTGAACATCTTCTCCGATCACCCACGCTGCGCCGCCTTGACGCGCAACCGCCTCGCCGAGCGCAATGCAGTCGCTGGGTTCACCCATGGCGACCGCGATGCTTGCGCGCCCCAGCGTATCCTTGGGGCCCGCGTACACCACGGCGGCCAACGCGCCGTCGCCGCGTACGCATCCCAACCACGTTCCACCATGGACAGCGGCCAGCCCCCATTGCTCGAACACGCCAATCGGAAAGACGTTTCCTACGGGATCCTTGAGCAAAAAATCTCGCACCTCACGCGTGTAACGAGCGTCGAGTCGGGTGGCGGTCATGGTCGGTCCAGTGATACCCATGACCCGCGAGGTCGCCCATGAAGATTCAGTCCGAAAGCCACATCCACCATCCCATCGACCGTGTGTATACCAGCTACCGCGATCACCTAAGTCATGTGGCGCCCTATACAACCGACATCAAAGAAATCATCGTTCATGCCCGGGAAGACCGGCCCGAGGGGCCAAAGATTCACAACATCTGGGTCGCCGACCGCGAGATACCCAAAATCGCCACTGGAATCGTCAAGCCAGACATGCTCCGCTGGGATGACTTTGCGGACTGGAATGATGCTGCCCAGCATGTCGACTGGGTCTTGAACATTCCGGCCTTCCCGGACCAAGTCAAATGCTCAGGGCGAAATGCTTTCTTCGCCGACGGACCGAGTCGAACCCGGGTCGTTCTAACTGGAGACCTTGAAATCAACGTAAAGAGCATTCCCGGTGTCCCTCGCATCATGGCGAGTCGGATTGCTCCAAAAATCGAGGCCTTCATCGTGAAGCTGATCACGCCAAATTTGGAGAAGGTCAACGAGAGCCTCGAACGATTCATGGATGACCAACTGAAGGGTTGAATGTTTCCGACACCTCTCCGTCAGGTGATAGGCTTCTTGCAGAGAGGTATTCATGCTCATTCCCTTGTTGCTGACGGGTCTGGCCGTCGCAGATGACCCCCTTCACCAGCCCGGCGCTTCGGCTGACGCGTACCGGCCGGCCGCCAAACCCCGACCCGGTGCGCGCAATGGCCGACGCAAGGGAAAGAAAGAATCGTGGAAACAGCGGTTCTATGCGCGCCCCATGTTGGCTGGAAGCACGTTTACCACCCCGGATGGGGAAACGAGTACGGCCCTCGGCATCGGAGGAGAGGGCGGCGTTCGATACTGGGAGGTCAACAAACCCTTTCCCCGGCTGCGCGGCCGCACGCGGGCAACTGTCGAGTACATGATGTCCGTGGGAACCACCGGCATGGGAATCAAGGCCGGGTCGTTTCTGGGTCCCGCGTGGAAAAACTTCGCACTCGAGAGCGGACTGGACCTTTCTTGGGACCGCTACGAGTGGGGCGATGTGCGCATGGATCCCACCATCGGTGCCGGCATTCCAGTCATCGCATCCGCAGGAGTCAAAGGCCTGAGCGTGTATGCAGGCCTCCAGCCGAGTTGGGTCAACAACGAAGCCCGCGTCGTGGACTGGTCGGAGACAGACGAGTTTGGTTTTGGCCACGAGTTCTCGACGTTCGTCGGCGGTGCGGTTGGCATCGATGACATGTCGCTCAGCGTCGGCTATTCCCGCCGCGTGACGGTGTTTGGAATCCAACAAGGATATGGCGTCAGCGCGAACATTCGCGGCTAAGCCAGTACCTCCATACCGGCATCATCGCGGGCGGTGGATTGCGTCAACATCTGGATGGCGGTCTCCGCACTTCGCTTGAGCTCGTCGTATGACTTCAATCGGGCCGCTGCCCGCGCCATGTAGGTCGGCCGGTAGTAGAACCGCAGGTAGGCAAGCCGAGTCCACCGCTGAATCTCTTCATCGCTCATGTCGCACAGCGGACGGGGAATGTCATCGTCGATTCCGGCCACGATGTGTTCTCGCCAGTAATCCCGGCCGGTCTCCTTGAGCAGCAGCGTGTACATTTCGGTCGCTGGCATCGGCGTGACCTTCGAGAACTGAGCGTAGTCGAGGTCTAAGCTCAGCGCGAGTCGAATGGTCTGCCGCACGGTCGCCTCCGTCTCATACGGATTGCCGACCATGAAGTAGCCAAACGTGTGGATGCCGTTGGCCCGGGTCCGCGAGATCACGTCGCGGTACATATCGAGGCTTGTGCTTTTCTTGAGGGTGGCGAGAATCTCTCGGTTCCCGCTCTCAATGCCGTAGTAAATGCGAGAGCACCCTGCGCTGCGCATGGCCTTCAGCACATCTTCTGTGATGCAGTCCACCCGTGTGCGCGCAGCCCAGACGATGTCGAGCTTTCGGCGCTTAATTTCATCGCAAATTGCGATGACTCGGTCTTTCCGGATGGTGAAGCTTGAGTCGAAGAAATCGAACTCTCGGATGCCGTATTCGTGGTGGCAGAGTTCAAGTTCATCCACAACATTGTTTGGAGAGCGAGCCCGAAACGGTTTGGAACCTTGCTCACAGAAGATGCACTTGTACGGACACCCGCGGCTGGTGATGAAGCAGCTGAAGTTTTTGTACTTTGAGATAAACGAGTAATACAGGCTGTTGTCGATCAGCTGTCGAGCCGGGAACGGCGCTTCGTTCACATCGCAGTCCGGCGCTTTTGGCGTGACGATGATTTCGCCGTTGGGCTTTCGAAAGGCGACGCCCCGGACTGCCGACAGGTCGTTTCCGCTTGTGAGCGCCGCAAGAAGCTCGGGAAGCGCGTGCTCGGCTTCTCCCGTGACCGCATAGTCCACCGCGTCGTATCCAAGAGTCTCTCGGGGATAGATGGAGAGGTGCACGCCACCGACGATGGTTGGAACGGGAACCAAGTCCTTGATCGCCTTGATCCAGTCCATGGTTTGAAAGAACAGATATGTCGTGATTGTGTAGCCCACATAATCGGGCGAGAATCGTTTCAAACGCGCCACGGTTTCATCGATCGTGAGTTCTTCCGCGTGGGCATCAATGAAGAGAACCTCGCACCCCGCCTTCTCCAGAATTCCGGCGACATACAACAGCGAAAGCGATGGAAAAATCCCGTAGTTTTCCTTTACTGTCTTGATTCCAGGCTCGTTTCGAACCGGCCCATAGGGCGGGTAGACGAGCGCGACTTTGACACCATCCGTGGCGGGCATGACTTCTCCGTAGACACAGTGTAGCCCGAAAACGTCCCAGTGGGCTCCAAACCGTGTACCCTTCCATGGTGAAGTGGCGATACCTGTTCATCCTCTGGCTTCTCGCAGCCGTCCACACCGTGTGGTGGGTGGGATCAAATCCGCTCCCCGACGGCTACCAAAATGAGTACCTGCTGGTCGGAAATGCGATGGATCTCTGGGGGGCGATCGTCGATGGAGACATCTGGCACATCCGCTGGTACATGTACACCGGATACTGGCCTTGGGGGCTGTACGCCGCTCCGTGGCCGATCGCGGCGTTCCTCGGACCAACACGCTTGGCTTTTGTTCTGGGAAACCTCATCCACCTCGCTGTGCTCTTGGCGGCAGTCAATCACCTTGGGCGGTCGGTCGGCGGGCGCTTGGCGCCGGCACTGGTGCTGCTGTGCCCGGGGGTCTTCGGCACACTGGTTCGTTTCGAGCCCAATCTCGCATCGATCGCATGGACGGCTGCTGGACTGGCGGCGTTGGTGCACAGCAACGGTCTAGCGCGACGACGCGCAGTGTGGATGTACGGCGCCGCCCTCGGCATCGGTCTGATGATGGACCGACTCAGCGTCGCCTTCTTTTTGGGTCCAGCACTCGTCCCACTTCTGTGGCGAATCACGCGACAAGGCGTCATTCACCTGCTCCAAGGGCTAGGGATCGCAGCACTCTTGACGGCCGCCTACTACCGAGAATTTTTCAATCGCCACAGCTATGAGCTCCTCAGCCAAGCCGGCACCGGTGAAATCGACAGCACGGGTGCATTGACCGAAGCCCCTGCTGCGATCGAGTGGGCCTATTACCCCCTCACCCTGCTCGACTCGCAAGCGGGACTCGTGCTCGGAGTCGTGCTCCTGTTGGGCCTGTTCGGACCATCCAATCGAAGCCGATCCATCATGCTTGCAGCCGTCATCGGTGGAGTTGGCTTCTTTTCCCTCGTGAGCAAAAACCAAGTTTTCTACACGCTGCCCATCCTTGCCCCACTGGCTGCACTGGCATCCGCGCGCGGGCGAGTCGCTTGGGTGGGCATTGCTGGCGGGATCTGGGGATACCTTGCCGTTGGTGTGGGGGCCGTGCCCGGGGGACCATGGATGCCTGAGTCGTGGGTCAGTCC
>DEBL01000343.1:6142-12743 GCA_002348535.1 Deltaproteobacteria bacterium UBA2957
CGCTCGACGCGTTGGCCGCAAACCCGGACACCCCGCCTGCCCACATCTCAGTCCTGAGCGATGACCACAGACTGTTCGAAGGCTTTTTGTTGCTCGCCGTCCGCGAAGCGTGGCCAGATACTCCCGCGCGTGGCGTCGTGATGGACCCCCATGGAACGTTTGAAATGTTCCACGAAATGGACGCCTTCTTGTGGGTCGCTCCCACGGGACGAGACTGGCCCACATCGACAGAAATTGAAGCGGCGATGACAGCCGATCATGTCGACCCAGCCAGCATGCCACCGGCTCCGCGAGTGGTCGAGTCTCAGCAAAGTGCGTTCAGCGAGCAGGGACGATGGTCGGTCAATGACACCACCGACATCGTCGTCTACCGCCGACGGTGACGATACAGTGCATGGAGGAGATCCGATGAACGCCACTGCACGACCCGCATCCACCGTGATTATTTTGCGGAATGCAACCGCGGGCCCGGAAGTGTTGATGCTCAAACGCTCGGGTCGATTGGGGTTTTTTCCCAATGCATGGGTGTTTCCTGGCGGCCGAGTCGACTCGGCCGATCACACGGCACCGACCGTCGGGCGTGCCCATGGACTCCCCGATGCCGACCGAGCGTTTGCCGTTGCTGCGATCCGCGAGACCTTCGAAGAGTCCGGGGTCTGGATGGGTACGGGGGCAGCCTCTGAAGCCTTTCGCCGCGAACTGAATGCCCGCACCGCAACGTTGCGCGATGCCCCCGAGTTGTGTGCAGACCTAGGCCGACTGACGTACTGGAGCCGGTGGGTGACCCCGGAGAACGAACCGAAGCGATACGACACGCGATTCTTCGTCACTGTGTTGAGCGGTCACGAATCCAAGCGAGCCTCCGCTGACCAGGCAGAGACCGTCGACCATTGCTGGATTCGGCCATCGGATGCCGTCGACCAAGCCGAGGGGGGTGCGTTTTTTATGGCCCCTCCAACCTACTTGACGCTCGCCGAGATGACGGACTGCCCGTCTGGAGAGGCCATCGTGGCGTTGGCCTCGAAGCGCACCATCGAGCCCATCATGCCAAAGTTGGATGTTCATGACGGCCAGTGGACTGTCGTCCTACCGGGCGATCCGGAGCACCCCGCTGATCGGGCCCTCACCACAGCGACTCGAGCCGAGTACAAGGACGGACGATGGCACCGATCGTGATGGCCATGCTCCTCAGCCAGACCGCCGTGGCGGGTCCGGTTCGCGGCATCCCGCACAAACCTGAACGGATCACACCCGCGGCGGGCCGTGACCCGCACCGACTGGTGGTCAAACTGGCCGAGGAACAGGGTCTATCCATGACGGCTTCGGGCGTGCTGGGGCCGCGTGCACTGCCCACCCTGAATGCACTTCTGCGCCAATCCACGCCCCTGTTTAGCCGGCACACTGAGACTCGGAATGCAGCCCGAAACCCTCACCTCGCCGACCTGAGCCTGTACCGGGTGATTGAGGCGCCCAACGCCGTTGAAATCGGAAATCAACTTCTCGCACGCGGAGAAGTCGAGACAGCATACCTCGCCTCGCTCCCCGTCCCTCCCCCTTTCGACATTCCACCAACCACAAGCGACTACTCCTTTGACCAAGGCTACGACCTTGCGGGACCTCACGGGTTTGGCTTCGATGACGCCGCGACGTGGCCGGGTGGCGATGGGCGAAACATTCGAGTGGCCAACCTAGAGTATGGATTCGATCCCACACACGAAGATCTCGTTGATGTGGATATCGATGCCATCGGGCCCTCTTTCGACCTCTACCAGTTCCATGGAAACGGTGTGATGGGAATCATGGCTGCGCCGGACAACGGATACGGCGTCAGCGGACTCATTCCAGCCGCTGGATTTTTGGTGGTCTCTCCCTTTGTCGATGTCGACGTGTACAACGTGGCCGATGCCATCGACATCGCAGCCTCAATGCTCACTCCGGGAGACATCTTGCTGATCGAACAGCAAGGCTGGGTCAACGACACCTATACGCCTGTGGAGGTCGATCCCGCCGTGTTTGATGCCATTGCTTCCGCGGTTGATTCGGGCATCGTCGTGATCGAGCCGGCAGGCAACGGCGCCTGTGATCTTGATGCTGCCGAGTGGGACGGCGCGTTCAATCCACAAACACGCGACAGCGGCGCCATCATGGTCGGTGGTGGGGCGTCCCCCTACAGCGGCTTTGCGCCGCGCAGCTACCACCCTCTCGGAAGCTGTTTCGGCGAGCGTGTCGACGTACAGGGATGGTTCGATAGCATCATCTCGTTGTCAGCGGGCGATGGAGCCCCCTCGTACACCGACCTGTTTTTCCCGCAACGCGATGGCCGCCAAGCCTACACGGCGCGCTTCGGGGGTACCTCTGGAGCGGCGCCGCTGGTCGCAGCCATCGCTGCGGTCATGAACTCGGTGGCCATCGAAACCCGAGGTGAGCCATGGAACCCCATCGAATTGCGAGCCGTGCTTCGATCCACGGGTCACCCACAAGCGGATCCATCCAGCAACCCGATCGGACCTCAACCCGATTTGAGGCGTCTGCTGCACATCTACGGTGTTCGTTAGATGCCGGCGAGCAGCGCCAGCTGAGCCTGCTGGATCGTATTGAGCGCCAACGCAATCGCCATGCCTTCCTCCGTCAACGCCACCATCTGCCCAGCGGCATCGAGGACTTGGCCGTCGTGGAACTGAAATCGAATGTCGACGGGTTGGTAGAGTTCCACCAGTTGCGGGTGGTCGATTGTGATGGCGGACGTATGGAGCGTGCGGTCGAAGTCTTCAAGGTACGACTCAAACGAGAGGTACATGACGATGATCTCAATGGGTCGCGCGTCAGCATTCACCATGATGACCGGAGGCGACTGCAGGGAAGGCGGCGCCGAACCCATCCCGACTGGCGTCGATGTGACTGATGCAGTTGGCCGATCGGCCGGTGCGGTCTTCGTCAAAGCCGAGCCCACCGGCTCAACTGGAGGCGCGCGCTCGGCGACAACCGGTGCAGCGCGTTCGGTGGTCGGTGCCGGGCGCTTGGGTTCCGGCACCTTGACTGCGGGTGTGGGTTGCTTGGGTGCGGGCCGCTGGGGTTCCGGCACCTTGAGCTCCCGGGCGGTCTTCGGCGCAACCGGCGGGACCGTCGAGGCCGGTTGAGGCGTGGCGGCCGACCGTGTCGGCGTCGGCGTGAGGGAAACCGGCGTTCGCGTTGCCGTGGTGGGTGCATCGCGCTGCGAACGGGCTTCGCGGCGCAGCTTCTCTCGAATGTTCGCTCCGGCCTGCACCGAACTCCCTTCCGCTTCCTCGCTCAGGCCAAAATCCACGGCCGGCTGAGACGCCTTTTGCTGCAATCGCGCGCGCCGCCGATTCATGCGCTCCAAGACCGCCTTGGCCTCTGTTTCCGTAAGGCCGCTCATCATTTGATTGGGCGCTTGCTGATTGAGCAAACTCGGGTCGCGTTCGAGGTGCCGTGAGACGCCGCCCTCGGCAAAATCACTTCGCCACCCATCGAAACGTTCCCGATCGGCCGGCCCCATAGCGGTGATCTCTCCCACGTACTGGGGCAGTCGGTCCGTGCGAGCCTTCATGATCCGATCGATTCGAATCGTTCCCATGACGGTTCCACCGGTTCCAGACAACTCCATCCGGAATGGACACTCCGTGCCGCTGGACAACTTTATGTCCATTTCAAAGCTGATGCGGTTCGACTTTACGGCAACCGTCGCACCGAACCGCAAGCCGACAGGGCTCTGCAAGGCGAACATTAGCTGGTGTTTCGAATCCATCTTCCCCCTCAATGTACCGAAACGAAGCCGTTTAATAAAGCAGGGTCTGGGCGTTTAATGAAAGACAATGGCGCGTTTTAAGCCAGTTCTCAGCCCGGAGGCAACCGAAGAGCAGGCCGCTTTTTCCGCACGATTAGCCAGCCAAGCAATCCAATAAACAGACCGAAGTTGGGTCTCCGGGGGACTGCACTGCACCCCGATGCGACTGGGCGATCCGCAACCGTATCGGTCCGCTGCAACGCCGTCGCCGCGATCGTCACGTTCATGTAATCGGCGTCGAGGGGCAATCGGCTTCGGTTGATCGAAGCGAGGGAACCGTACAGCACTCCGGCATCCAGCAATCCGGGCACCGTATCTTCGGTCACGAAAAACTGCCCAGTCTCCTCGTCGAGTTCCAAGAGGGCGTCGTAGGTCACAGGGGTCGCGTGATGAAGCCCGATCCCCTCGATGCGCGACGGTTCATGCTCGACGGGTGCGTCGAGTCGGAGGTAAATCGCGAGGCCCGACCCTTGAGAGGCGCCGTCAAAATCCCGAATATCCAGCAGGATGCCGTCGGATTCTGCTGGAATTCGGTGCATGAACTGCACACCACCAGCGAGTCGGTCGTACGGTGCACTGAGACCCAAGTTGAGGAGGACCTGACGCGTACTGTGGACGCGGGCAAGGTCGATAATTCGAGCGCAGTCAACCATGCCACTGGCTTCGATGTGCCCGTCAATGGCGGAGTGCGTCTCGGGACTGATCGCGTCTGTTTCCAACAGATGCTGCGCGACCGTCATGACCGACGCAGCCGCATCGGGCCAGTCGGTGTCGTTATCCCAGACCGATACGGCTGCGACCACAATGTCACCTACGAGATCGGGCCCAATCGCGGGGTCTTCCACCATATTCCACATTGTGGATCCCCAAATCTCGCCGCTGCGGTGCACCTGTCCCCTCAGGTCATCGGGACAGCGCCGATCGCGTTCCAAGTCCCGAATCGCCTCATCCCAGCGGTCTGACCGACCGAGGCCTTCAGCCAATAGCGGGTCGGGATTCAGGACCATTGCAAAGGCATCCGCGACGCCCTCGTTGAGGGCTCCGGGAGTCATGTCGACGCCCAAGGCATCGGCCTGCATCCACATGCTTCCCGCCATCAAACGGACCAATGCATGGCCATACTCATGGTGGACAACATCCGCATCGTAGCCAAAGTTGAACCCTGCATCGCTGATACCGAAGCTCAAATCCCGATCCCCATCGTCGTCGAAATCACCGAAGAACGCATTGGTAAGGGGGAAGTTCGTGAACACTTGAATGGGTGCGTCCAGCCGCAATCCGTACCGTTCATCGGCCCACCGCGCGATGGCATCCACGTGATGGTAGGCGTTTGGCTGAACAAAGGGGTCGTCCAACTCGCCTTCAGCAGGCCATGAAAAGAAATCGCCCGTCAGCGTTGGCTTTGCTGCGAAGGACCAATCGCGACAGACTCGCTCTCCGAACGGCGCGGGGTCGATGCGCCAGTCCGTACATTTGGTGGAGAACACGTACTCACCGCGAAGCATCGAACCGGTGTACAGCCCTGCGAGCTCGACGGTGATCAGATCGGAAACCGATGGACTTGTATCGTAGATCCATGCCCGCGCCGACCAGCTATCGGCTTCCGCGGCGATGACCTCTCCATCTACCGCATCCACGTAGACCGACCACAGACCACCGATGGCTCGGACCGTGTGACGCCACGCCAACTTCGCAGCCCCCTCGGCGGGGAACACCACGAGTGTTCCACGGCCCACGCGGGACCGGCCCCAGCCCGCCTCAATGATTCGCACCGAGTCTTGTTCCGATAGAGACGGCACCGTCGAGTCGGGAAAGGAGGCCGGTAGCGGATTGGATTTCATCCACACTGTGCCATCGACCGCCTCCAGTCGTACAGCGGGTGGACCATCATAGGGAACGCCATCCATCGCTGGCCGTTCCCGAATCACTCGCCCCGTGCGCCACGGCGTAACCGTCCGCTGCACGGCCAAAGGAGGGCTGGCCCCTGCAGTCGCCAAGGCTGTAATGAACAGGGGCACCCACATGCATTCAACCTACCCAAAAACGGGTCTCATGGCACGCTGCCGGTGCATGGCGGCCTCAGGCCAAGGACAAGACGTACACCACCGTGTTCAGGTAAAAACCATCAAACGGAGATGCGCTGTCGGAGATCCCAATGAGCGGCTCAGATTCGGTGTCGATCAACGTGCCTTCCTCAAACCCGAGCACTTGGAAAAGCCCCCACCGGTTCAGCGTCAGTTCATCGCCTGCGGTCCACTCCAAGTAGGTTGTGCCAATGGTGTCCCCAAACTCATCTAGGTCAACACCAAGCGAGGTGAGTTCGGAGGACCACTCGTCGGTCATCGGTCCGTACCCGTAGCCCCATGTCAACAGGTCAATCCACTCATCCACCTTGGTGACGCCGAAGGCAAAGGCCACATCATCGCAGGCCCCCTCGTATCGGGCGTCGGCAAGGTCCGTCCGGACCCGAAATGAATATCCATCATAGCCCGACCATTCAGGGTATCCGCTGAAGTCTGCGGCCTCGACGCCATCACCGACCATGTCGTACCGAACGTAGCAGACATAATCGAGGTCTCCGTCGCTGTAGTCCGTGCTATCGATGAAGGCGAAGGTGAACTGAGGGATGAACTCTACGATTTCGCCATCGTCATCGATGTAGGTCGCCTCTGCAGCAACGCCGTCACGGAAGGCACCGTTCCACAGAACGAATACCTGATCCGGGTCGAGTGTTCCGTCTCCCGTCGATGGGTCTGGGATTCCCGTGTCATCCGAATCGGCGTCCGAATCCGCATC
>DEBL01000359.1 GCA_002348535.1 Deltaproteobacteria bacterium UBA2957
CAAGGTGAAGAGCCTCTATGACCAAGAGTTGGCGGTCCTTCATGATCTTCATCGCCCACAAGGCGGAGGTGCCCAATGAAGATCAACACATCCGTATTGAAGCAGTACATTGACCTTCCCGCCGACCCCAGAGCCATTCGGATGCTTCTGGATGACATCGGCATTGAAGTGAAGCGCCAAGACCCTGAATCGGGCGCTCTGACACTTGAACTTCTCGCGAACCGCGGTGACCACCATTGCTACACCGGCATTGCACGCGAAATTGCCGGGCGCACCGGTTCCGGCGTGTGCGGTCCATCGTTCGCGGAGCTTACAGTCGGGCCTGCGCCGCACCCTCTGCAGATCGAGACCGACCTCTGTGGTCTTTATTCCGCGACGATCCTCGAACGATCCGGAACCGAAAGTCCGCTGACTGCTGACGAACAGGCTCCGCTCGACGCCGCCGAGATTCACTCGATCACGCCCGCCATCGATGCAACCAACCTCGCCAACCTCGAGTTTGGCCAGCCCACTCACTGTTTTGACGCCGATACCATCGTGGGCGCCGTAACGATTCGCCTGTCACGAGCCGGTGAACAGGCTTGGCCCTTGTTTTCCGAAGAACGGGTAACCGTCCCCGAAGGCAGCATCGTGATTGCAGACGATGAGAAAATTCTGGCGATTGCCGGGGTGATCGGATGCGAGGAATCCAAGACAACGGAGTCCACCCAACGAATCCTCTTGGAAAGCGCCGCCTTTGACCCCGTCGCGGTTCGCAAAGCAAGCAGATCCTTGTCCATTCACACCGATTCTTCGGCACGGTTCGAGCGTGGGTCTGACCCGAGTCAGGTTCTGATTGGTGCTGGACGCGTGGTTCATCTGCTCGAAGCCCACGGGTGGTCTCGCTCTGGAGACACCGGACTCGTCGGCCAATGGACCGACGAAGCACGCTCCATTTCGTTGCAGACGTCTGCGGCGTCAGCTTTTCTCGATCATCCGCTCACCGATGACGACATCATCGAGCGGCTCAGCCGTTACGGCTTCGGTGTTTCGGGCGATGCTGGTGCGCTGAGCGTGACGATTCCACCCCATCGAGCGTGGGATGTTGAGCATGCCGCCGACTTGTACGAAGAACTCGCCAAGTCGATCGGATACAACGACACAGCTACCACGCTTCCCGCGGTCGACATGGGAGCCTTGCCCTCGGCAAACGACACCATGAAAGCAACGGTTGAAGAAGTGCTTCTTGGGGCAGGATTCTACGAGGTGTTCACGAACGGATTCCATGGAGTCGCTCTGCGCGATCGCCTTGGTCTGCCCGATGACCACCCACTCCAACGGCATGTCCAGACCACCAACGCCCTCGATCGCGGGTACGGCTTGGTCAAAAACAACTGCCTTGCACAAGCCGTCGAGGCGCTCGCCGGAAACATTCGCGTCGGCACCCAGCCCATTCAGATGTACGAGTGGACGCGAACCTTTCACCCTGATCCCACCGCCGATAACGGCGTATGCCGTGAACGACACCACTTGTGGGCCATTGCATGCGGCAGTCACGAGCCCACCCGATGGGCGGGAAAAGCCCGTCAGACCACAGCGTGGCGGTTCAAGGGACTGGTCGAGGAAATCGGAGTTGCGCTCGGCCTACCGTTGTCCGTTGTAGCGAGTTTGACCGACCACCCGCTCGCCGAATGTCTCCACCCGGGAAGGCAGGCAGCCGTCCAGCTCAATGGTGAAACCGTAGGCATAATTGGCGAAGTCCATCCGCGAATCACAAAGGCTTTCAAGCTCAAGCGCAACCGACCGGTTTACATGGATATCGACCGGAATGTGCTTCTGACCCCACCCCATCCAAAGCGGTTCAAGGAACGGTCGGTGCACCAACCAATTCTTCGATCGTTGGCCTTCTCACTCCCCCCAAAGGTCACCGCAGGGGCAGTGGCCGACGTGCTCCGAGAATGCGGACCAGATTGGCTCGAGACAATCGCTATGGTCGACTTGTTCGAGCATGAAGAAGACGGAACTCCCATGCGGGCGGTGACGTTTTCACTCCAATACGGAAACACCTCCGGTGACCGTTCGGCAGAAGCAGTCAATCAAGCCTCAGAGTCCCTAATTGAAGCCGTGGACCGGGCCCTTGGCCCTCAAGGGGTTCGCCTTCGCGCCTAAGTGTTGGGCACGGCCAGAAGGTCAAGGTGCCCTACGGTAACCGCCAAATCACCCACTTGGCCGGCTCGCGCGTGGCGCCACGCCTCGACCGCGACGGGGTCCACCCCCGCGGACGCTGCCGCCTCGAGCGCTGCGTGGGCTGTGCCGTCTACCAGAGCCGAAACCATTGCTGCATCGTGGGCAGGAATCTCCCAGTCCGCTTCGCTGAGTTGAACAGAATACCCACTGCTGAGCAAAATCTCTGCGAGGTACGCTGCTGCCGCAACACCCACCGATGGACCAAAACCTCGGTCCCATGTTTGGTGATGCCGGAAGGCAGCCTGTACCTCCGCATCGTGTTCATGAGGCGGCATCCAATCGACCCGTCCATCGACGGTCAAGGCAGCCAACAGCGGTAGCCTTTGCTGGGTCAGCCACGCGGCGAAGGCATCGAGCCACGAACCTGACACCAAATCCAGCACCGCTTGTAGCGTCACGCCGGAAGCGTCGGTGGGGAGTTCATCGAGCGCGTGCAGGTCCACCTGCACCGTCTCGCAGGACAAGCGCTGGGAAGCGGCCCGCAGCAGTGCAGGATCTCGATCCACCAACGTCCACGACCAACTCTTCGGACTGTGATTGGCGACGAATCGGGCGCCCGAACCAAGCCCGGCGCCAAGCTCTATAATACGCGCTGGCCCATCCCCCACAGCATCAGCAAAGCCTGCCACCAATGCGGCATCTCTTGCTGCATGGTCGTAGGGCTCTCTCATTTCCAGCCACTCACGCGAGAACCCATGCACCTCGAGCTCAAGCACCCCCATCAGCTGTTGCGCCTGTTCTTCCCATGTTGGAAACCGGATCGACTGCGCCGCATCGGCCGCTTTCGCTTGCGCCGATCGGTCGGTAAGCCACATCGAAACCGCTCCTGCAAAGGCTTCCGGCTCGACAACCATGACTGCAGCCGAGTTCAGTTCATCCAACGCGCCTGCAGGTGTGCTCACGACTGGGAGTCCCCTCATCAGGGCCTCCGTGAGCACCATTCCGTATGCTTCAAAGTGAGCAGCGTGCACCAAGATATCGGCGCCCGCATAGACCCGATCCAGTTCATCGTGTCCGAGTTCACCCAGCCAACGCACCCGGTCTGACAACCCCATTGCCTCGCAGTGTTTCTGCATTCGTGATGCATGCGTTGCGTTGCGTTGCAGTGACCCAACAATGTCCAGTGTCCAGTCGACATCGAGAAGACCGTTGAGGCTGCGAAACAACCGTTCATATCCTTTGCGCGGAATTACATGCCCCACCGCCAACAAGCGATTGATTCCGGGGCGTTGGGTTCGATGCACGGATTCCGTTCCGGGAATCACCACCGAGACCGAAGACACACCCAGCCGTTTGGCCAGAAGGCGCGCTGTTCTGGTGCTTGTCGCAATGCATCCGTGAGCCTGTCTGAGCGCGTGTATTTCCAAGGCCGCCAACGCGGCGTCCCCCTCCTTGTCCAGTAGACTGTGCATCAGAACCCACACACGGGTTCGTCTAGCGAGGCCCTCTCGCTCCTCATCGCTGATGCCCGGCCAGAGCAGGCCATCTGCAATCACAACTGCGCCATCAGGAATCCGATTCAACCGATCCGCATGGCTATTTCTTGCGGCGGGCCAATCATCGTCCAGAACATGCACATGCGCCCGCACCCCCAAGTCGCGAAGGGCACGCCCAATGCGCGCGTTGTACAGATAGCCCCCCGTGCGCTGCTTCGGATCACCGGGACTCAGCCAGTTCACGGTGTTCATTGGGATTCACCGCGCTCAGATCCGCCACTGCGCGCCTTGATTCCGTTGCTCCGGTACCGAGGCATCGGCAGATCTTGGGCGCGGGCAAGCGCCCGAGTCATGATGCTGAAGAAGCCCTCGTGCCGAATGCGCTTGGCCGTGTTCGGCGGACGCATTCCCCATCGAAAGCCTCGCTTCCGAAACTCACGCAGCCAGTCGGAATCACGGGACAACACATGAATGGGTACCGAGAAGTCGGTATTGGAGCGGTACAGTGGGGGCTGATGGTCGCCCATGATGACCACGATATCTGGCGGCACCTTCAACAAAAGAAGATGCTGCACAACCGCTTCGATCGAGTAGCTCACACTCCGGAGGTAATCCTTGATGTTTTCAGCACTCGGCTTCAGTCGTCGCAATCTCACGGTCTCTTTTCGCTTGAACCGCTTGAGTTGATACTTGATTTGCTTCTCGGTCAGCGGTGCATCTTGGACGCCGGTTTTTGATCCGCGTTCATCGTTCAGCGCACGCCAGTCGTCCAATAAGGGCGGAACGTCGTCCCACGGAATGTGTGAACTTGCGAGATGGGCAAACACGAAATGAGGCGAATCCCAGTGCGCCGGCAGCACCTCATCGCGCAAATGGCCCAAAGCAAATTGGTCTGGAATTCCCGCCCACCCAAATGCCGGACCTTTGTAGTTCACATCCAACTGATGAATGGTGTGCTCAAAGCCAAAGAAGTTTCGGATCGGTAGACCCGGACGCTCGCGGTCGTTGTGTCGCATGAGGATCGTTTCGTACCCATTGGCTTTAAAGAACCCTGGAAGCGTGGTGATCGAAGAAAGATGTGGCATCAGGTGCCGATATACGGATTCGTATTTCACCATGCGTCCGCTGAGAAGTGTGGCATCCGCAAGCCATGAACGCCCTCCCATTACGGGGGCCTCTGACAATCCAGTACGGGCTGACCAACCCGCCTCCACCAACTGCTCTTCGAGTCGATCGACTACAGCATAGTACTCATCGCGAATCGAACGCCGCCGAATCCCATTCCCGTAGCTTTCCACAATGTAGATGTGGACACTCGGTTGCCGGTTCAACCGCAGATCGCGAATGTCTTTGTAGGCTTTGGGGGAAATTCCTCTTTGAATTTCTTCACGGATCGCCATCGATTCCACGATGTTGTTCGATGCATCAATGAGGCTGTTCTTGCCCTCGGCAATCTCAAACCGCTCGACGCCCACTCCTGTGCCAATCACCAGTACGGCGGCAAACAACCGAGTTCCCAAGTGGACAACTCGCCCCTGAAGTTGAATGCGGCGAAACAACCAACCGGTCACGGCCACAGTGACCACAAGCGACAAGACCACGCCACCAACTATCACCTTTGCTTTAGTGCCCATGAGGTCGTTCATGAGATTGAACAGGTGACCGACTAAAAAGAAGGCATCGTACAAGAGTGGCTCTTGGCTCATGGCCGTTACGCCGACGCTGCGGACCCACTCGAACGCCATCGCAGCGGTCCACAGCACGGTCGCGAGCCCGGCAACCACCGGTGCCAATCGGAATCGGGCGGTCGCAATCACAGCGCACAAGAGCACGGCCAAGTCGCGACTGTAGCGGACCGCGAGTTCCGGGTTGTACTCCCGAGGGGCGTTCACTAACGCCGAGAGCAACACCATCGTACCGGCGATAAGCAGCAGGATGCGGACCGATTTCATGGTGACCTTCCGAGAACCCCTATGAAGGGCAGCGCCCCGACAAGACTGGTCAACCCAATGGAAGCCGACAGCGCGATGGACTCGGTAGTGGACCAACCGAGGGTCGTCAAGATTACAACTGCCGAGATTTCGCGCAGCCCCCACCCCCCAACAGAGACGGGAACCACCATCACCAACAACACAAGCGGTACAGCGGTGAACATTCCCAATCCGAGCGGCAAACCCAGTGCAAGGGCGCAGCATGCCACGCTCAACAGGAGCGCCAGCACCAACGCGACCGACATGAATCCGTGGAACACCCAATCCGTTCCACGCCGAAGTGCCGTGCGAGTATCCTCGACCAAGGACCGAAAACCGGGCAACGGTTTCCACCACACTAACGCAAAGATGCCGCACCACAGCGCTACAATCGGCACAGAGCCCGGAGGCGGCGCCGTCGCATGAATCACTGGCCACAGCGCCAAACCAAGGACGGTGAGCAGCAGATGAGCCCAGTGCCCCACAACCCGGTCTACCAGCGCTGCCCGAAGCGGTGCACCGAGGGTTCCATGGCCGCGCTTGTGGCGCCAAACACGCACACCGTCTCCCGCCATGCCTCCAGGCAAGACCTGATTGAGCAGGACGCCAAACCCGTACTCTTCAAGGGCATGCCGCCGAGTCATCGGCAGTTCCAGTTGCATCGAGACTCGGTGCCAACGCAAGGCCCCCAGCACGATCTGCAACAGCATCAGGCCGGCGGCGATACCCAACCAGCCAATCGAACCGCCGGCAACCATCGCGATGACCTCGGCCGGGTCAATTTGTCGCACCACCCAAGCGAGCAAGGCGAGGGTAACAATCAGCGCGCCCCACGATCGGGCGCGGTCAGCCCAGCGGGGCTTCGTAGCTTGCCCAAGCGACATCCGACTCCCGTAAGCAAACGGCCAGTTCCGTCAGGGCGTGGGGACCCATGCGACCTTCTCGAATTTCGGTCGCGAGTTGGCCCCAAATCCATGATGCAAGAAACTCTGTGGTGGTGTTCTCACCGCTGAATATCGCCAAGTCATCGAGCTGTTTGTAGTTGATGGTTGCCAAGATGGCCGCAAGTGCTTTGTGAGCAAGGCCAATGTCAACGACCAAATTGTATTCATCCAATGAAGCAGCCCGAAACTCGGCCTCAACCACGAAGGTCGCACCGTGTACCCCCTGAGCGGGTCCAAAAATTTCACCCGTAAAGCTGTGAGCAATCATTACGCGGTCGCGGACAGTCAATCGATACATGGGTCATTCTCCTCGTAGCAGACACGGTGGCATAGCACCTCGGGGGCACCCTCAGCCAATCTCTCCATGGTTTTAGGGAGCGAACGGAAGGACCCCTCCGAGTTGATGAGCACCTTCAACTCGGGATGGTGAAGCAATGCATCCATCACGACATCCATGCGTCCTGCGAAGTCCATCGAATCACGCATGGACGGCGGAATGGCACCCACCTGA
>DEBL01000132.1 GCA_002348535.1 Deltaproteobacteria bacterium UBA2957
TTGTACAGCATGGTTCCATTGCGCATTGAGGCGGCGATCAGCTCGACCATGGGGACATTGCTTTCCTCAAATCCAATGGTGGTTGGCTTTGGAAAGACGTACAGGCTGCGGATGTTCTCGGGCTTTGCCGTCTTGCGAGACTCGCAGGGCACCTCGATGGCGAACACCTTCTGAGCAGGGTGGATGACCTTGGGCGGGGCGCAGCCCCCCACAAGCAATGCACCGGCGACCACGGCCTTCATGGCGACGATTCCGGTGAAGGTCGGATTCCGTAAATGGATTGCAGGGCGTCAATGCGTCGCCGCTCGGGCACGCTCTCGTGCAGCGCGCGGAGCACCAATGGATTGGTCTCTGTGCTCACTCGGTCGCGCAGCATGGTTCGCGAGCTGCGGGATAGGTTCATGCGACCCAAGGACCACGTAAACACCAAGCGACTGGCGATGTTGTCGGTGTTCGCTTGGCGAGCCACGGAATCGGCCACAAGGTCGGAAAACAGGGGGTCTCGTGCGATATCGGCAAGATACCAAGCCGTCACCAAGGACAGGGGTCGGTTCTTGAAGTCGAAGGCCCTCAGCGTTTGGTTGAATGCCGTGCGAATCACGGTCTGCCGCTGGTCGAAGCTGGCCAGCAGTGGTTTTCGCTTTCGATCGAGCTGACGCAGCAGTGTGAGTTCGGCTTGGTACGC
The DNA here is from genome assembly GCA_002348535.1 of Deltaproteobacteria bacterium UBA2957. Classification (GTDB taxonomy): domain Bacteria; phylum Myxococcota_A; class UBA796; order UBA796; family UBA796; genus UBA796. Next base: position 686 of record DEBL01000132.1, read on the forward strand.
GGCGATGAGGTCTTTGGAGTCGCCACTCTTGGCGGCATCGAGGGCTTGGCGACTGAGCTCGATGGCGACATTCAGATTGACGATCTTTCCTTGCACTACGTAGAACAGCGTGGGGAGCTGAGTGGTAAAGCTCGCTTGAAGGGCGTTCAATGCACGGGCGGTCCGGATGTCGTCTTCAGTGCTGTGTTCGTGCGGGATGTACAGCTTTCCGAGGGCTTCGACGACAAAGTAAGCCGGCTTTGGTTCGAGCGGAGCGTGCATGGCTGTGAGTACGATCTGGTGGAGCGCTTGTGCGTGTTGACCCCACTCCATTCCGGTGCTTATTTCGCCGAGCGCCCAGCCTCCACAGGATTGAATGTCGCTGTGGTTCGAAGCGTTGATGGACCTGTCGAGCGCAGCAACGACTCTGTCGCTTGCGTGACCGAGGCGGCCGAGGGCCTCAAGGGCCTCGCAAGCCCGGGTGATGCCGCGCCCACGAAACTTGGCCTTCAAGGCGATCGAGGCCGCCTTCGCTGCGTTCTTTTTTCGTTGGGCTTCGGTTTTGTAGTCGGCCAACGCGAGGGGGCTGGCGGAGGCTTCAACCGGCCACACCGTGAGCCCCATTGTCAGCACACACATCCAGATTCGACTCATTGCGCGTTGCCCGTTGCCGCCGATGAGACGAAGGGGTCGACATCGCCTTTTAGTTCCTCAAGCGTCGCCTTGGCTTCGGGTGTCCGGTACACCGCCAGTGCTTGAACCAACAGAAACCGAGCATCGCCTTTGGCAGAACCGATTGCACCGATCAGGCCGGCCACGGCTCGCTTTTCGCCAATAACCGAAAGAGTCTGGCCGCAGGCTGCGCGTACGTAGTCCCGTTCGTTGGAATTCTCGAGGCACGCAAGCAGCGGTGCAGCACTGCGTTCGGATACCTCGGCTTTGGGGCATGCTTGGAGTCCAGCTGCGGCCCGTTGACGCACAATGCTCTTGGGGTGTTTCAGCAGTTTCGTCAGGGTGTCGGTTTGTTTGGTCTCGATGGCGCGGCGGATTTTCTTGAACGGGTCCGCGAGGCTGGGTTGAGCCATACACAGGGCGGCGATGAACAATACCAATCTCATGAATCAATCGTCCGGTTTAGGAGGTCCAGTGCATGCCGATGGAAGGGGTTCTCTGCTGCGCTGAGTTGCCCATTGAGTTGGTCAATCGCTTGTTCGCGCGCCCGCGGTTTTGACTGCGATGAAGCGCGTTCAGTCAATCGAAACTCCGACACTACTCCACCCTGTTGATTGGTGAATCGAACCGTCAACGTGGCCGCAGCATGATGAAAGCCGTAATCATCGGGTCCGTTGGGCGCGACCGATATGGATGCAAGGACGCCCAAGGGCCCGGATGCACCGACGGTAAAGCCGACGGCCGTCAGCGCGGCATTGACCGATGTTGCGACGGCTGCGGGGACGCCTTTTGATTGAAACCGAATCACCGTGCCCGCCAGCAACGCGCTTTTGTCGAGGTTCAACTCTGCTGCAGTTGGGGAGGGGGAGTCGGGGGGCTTGCGGTCTAAAATGAGCAGCGCCGCGATGATCGCGTCTCGGTCCGTTGCGCGGCGCAATGCCGTGTTGATGTGATGAATCGCGGTGAGGGGATCGGGAGCGGTTTTGCTGCGCAGGCGGTGCTGCGCCATCGTCGCCTCGGTGTTGGCCAGAGTCTGCAGCAATGGCTGGGCGGCCTGGTCGCGATCAAGTGCTGCGACCGAGCAATGCCCAGAGCCGCTTTTCCATTGTTTTGCGATTTCGATGCCCGCGAGGGTTGCTTGGGTTGTGCTCTTGGTGTCACTGCGTTGGTTGGCGCTGAGCGCGGTGGATGACCCCGACCCGTCGCGCTCCATGCGGGCGCTTTGGCTGGACTGGAAGGTCTGCTCGATGGTGACCGAGAAGATCTTGGCGATCTCGGCACGCGCGACGTCATCGGCTGCAGCGGGGCTGGGCGCACTGCCCCAGCCCAACAGATGCCGTTCGTTGCTAAAACCGACTGGAAGCGTGCGTTCGGAGCAGAGCGGACCGTGCGAATTCGTGGCCGTAGTCGGAGTTTGCTTGGCGCAGCCAACGGTCAGCAGTCCCACCAAGTAAAGCCTGTTCATCCCTCTCTCCGCCCAGGTGAACGTAGTGTACCTCAACGGGTGAAACGCTTTTGAATCCTGCGGAGAGATCGCAGGGTTCACTTGATCTTTGCAGCGACTATGGTAGCGTCAGCTACGCTTCGGTCAGAGCCCCGAAGGAGGAGAAAAAATGCGTTTGTTTTTGCCGATGTCCTTGGTCCTGATCACCGCGTGTGGCGGAAAAGAAGTGAAAAAGCCCTCGACGGACGCGGTGGCTTCAGCCAAGGTGTCCAGCGAGGTTCAGAAGACGGTCAAAGGAAACTGGATTGAAGACCCGGGTGCCGTCGCCGGTGCATGTGCGGTTGGCTCTGCTCCGCTCTCTCCGGGCATGACATCGCTTGCGCGGACGGGTGCGGCTTCCGCGGCTCGAGTGGAGTTGGCGCGGCAGATGCAGACCCAGATTCAAGGCATGGTCAAGACATACCAAAGCCAGCAAATGAGCGAGGGCAAGGTCGCTGCGGAACAAGACATCACCAACATTAACCGCGACATCGTCAATATGGAGATCTCGGGCTCCAAGATTCGGGCCACGAAAGAACGCGGCGGTGAGCTGTTTTCGTTGGTGTGCGTCGACCCAGAGGCGATGCAGGCCGCCCTCGATGCGATGAACTCGATGAACGACACCATGAAAGCCGCCATCAAGAAGCGCATGGGCGATGAGTTGGCAGACCTTGATGCGCAGATCGACAAACTCACAACGGACTGACGGGCCGTTGAGGGGCGTGCTGTCTGAGCCTGTGCGACGGCGGTGAGTCGACCGACCCGGTGGGCTGAGTTGACCTACATCGGCGTCTTGCGTTCAACCTTGTTCCAGTGACCGGCTTGAATGGTGTGGACATTCGTGCAGGTGAGGTCCCAGTCGACGGGGCCGTGCTCTGCGTTCCACTGGGCTCTTCCGGCCTCGTCGAGCGGGTAGGGGGCCGATTCGGCCTTGCAGTAGTGAGAGAACTCGGCGTAGTCGACCTTTCCATCGCTGTTGAAGTCGATGGCCACTTGGAGCGCATGATTGGCTTCGGCTTCGGGGCGGTGGGTGCCGTCGAGGTCGGTGATCAACCGGCTGTCGCTGAGGTCCTGCCAGTCCTTTGTTGATGCGTTGTATGCAATCCACACCTCGGTGCTGTCGCCGGTGAAACGCTGGCCGTCCCGTCCGGCCGTCTGTACCGCCACGTGTTCGGTTGTGAGGCTGGCGCCCACCACGTCAAAC
>DEBL01000249.1 GCA_002348535.1 Deltaproteobacteria bacterium UBA2957
TCGCGAAGGGTATTCAGGGCCTCAACACTCAATCCACCGATTGCTGTTTGCTCTGGTCCAAAGTCGTCCGATGAAAATGCTTTAGCATCGCTCGCATTGTCGGGATGTGTCGGATTGGACATCAGAGACCCTGCCACTTTTAATAGAGTTGCTGAACGCCTCCGCAAGTTACCCTGTTTACACATCGAATGTAAGAATAACCGAGGATTAAAGTGGTTTCTGGGCTAACCAATTGATATTGGTCAAGGTTTTTCAATGGATGTCTGACCGTTTTTTCGATCGAAAAACGGCGACAAAACTGGCAAATAGCCAGAGCAGCGTCGTCTCTCGCGAAGGCTTCGCCGCGCATCCGCACCCGCCCTTTTCGCCAACTTGCTCGGCAGCCCCAATGCCGGGAACATCGGGTTCGACTTCGATTCCTGTGTCGTCACCTGAAGGGGTATCCGTGTCTTCCGACGGGGCTTCCCCCGTATCTTCCCAAGTTCCCGTGTCATTAATCTCACCGGTGTCGTCGCTGATTTCCTGTCCAAACTCGAATGCACCGGCGTCTGGAGCGTCCCCAATGGTCCGTTCCAGTCGGTCAAAGTCGAGAATGATGTCCGCGATTTCAACGCCGGCATCGATGGCGGGAGATCCCTCAGTAAGACGATGGTTTCGGCCATCTGGATTGACATAGTGGTCGGAGGTCGTGGCCCGGTTGCCCTTCTCTTCGGATGCAAACGCGGGCAAGGTGGGGATCGTAAAGAGGTTGTTTGTGAATGTGGGTGCCGCATCTGTGGTTCCGATCTCGACGACTGGCGAGGCAACGTTCATGCCGAAGGTGGTGAACACAACCTCGAGGGACTCCACATTGTCTTCAAATCGGACGCCCTCTTCGAGGTCATACAGGACGGAATTTTCGACGCGCAGATGGGCACCTTTGGGGCGACTGGATGTTGGACCCCGCACCCGTAGTCCGATTTCGGAACCATGGATCACGGTGCGCCGCAAGGTTGCATCGACTCCCTCTTTGATAAACAAGGCGGCTTGGTTTTCGATGTCCATTCCGTTCTTGAATCCGTAGATCGTGGTGTCTTCGATCAACAAACGAGCCCGATCTGCATCGGGATGCACCTTTGTTTCGATCGCGTTGTCGCCGGGGGTTTGGCCGGAACGAAATCCGTTGGTGTCCTCCGACAAGGGCTCTGTGTAAAACTCGCACCCTTGAATGACAATGGAGTTCCACCCCCGTGTGTCGCGTCCGGGATCAAATTGCAGTGCGTCACCGGAAACGGTGTGGATCACGGTGTCGATGATGCTGAGATCTTGCACGGCTCCGCCCGTGATCCCATGAGCATCCTCCCGCTCATCAGCGTCTGAATCGAACCACAGGCAAGAGTGGATCACACTGTTGAGGATCCGGACGTGTTCAGGTGCATCCATGTCGATGCAATCTCGGCCACTGCGAGACACGGTCACATTGCGCAGTTCAGTGTGGTGAGCGCCGTCCTTGATGTCGATGGTGTCGCTCTCACCAAACTGACCGTCGAAGTTGATGTTTTCGAACACCCAATGAGCGTGATCGATTTGAAGCACCTCTCCTCGTGCGGTGACGGTGGCTTTGGCGTCCGCTTCTGCAGTAACGGTAATCGGCGAACCCTCACTGCCGTCTACTTCCGTGGACAAGTCTTCTTCGTAGGTTCCCTCGGCGAGCACAATCGTATCGCCGGGGCTGGCTTCATTCATGGCGGTCTGGACGGACTCGCCCACCTCAACGTAAATCGTGGCTGCCGTTGCGGATGCCATCGCGTAGTGCAGAAGAATTCCGATCATAGTCTTTCCATTCGGACCCCGATACGGACGCGGAACGCACGTTCTGGAGCAAAAGATGGGTGGATGGTCATGGGAAGTGGACTCCGGTCATTTCCTCGGACAAAGACCATAGACGGGCCGCTTGGTCTGGATCGCGGGCCTGCCGGCTGGCCTGCACTCGGACCGGTGAGCCCCACAACTGACCGAACCAGCGGGGTCCCCAGTAGCTTCCTCCGGTTGCGTCGGGGTCGGTCGCAGCCCTCAGTGTGGGCCACGACCCGGTGTCGGAATGTTGACCAAACAGGGGCGTGACAAAGGGCATCCAGATGGATTCACGAAAGAGGCCCGTGGCGGTGAAGCCTGGATGCGCCGCAAGGCTCTGAACCCCCCGGTCGCCGAGACGACGCTGGAGTTCGAGAGCAAAAAGTATATTTGCCAGCTTGCTCTGGCCGTACGCTTCCCAACCAATGTACCGATCGGTGTGATGTGGATCCGCGAAGTCGATGCGACCGAAGCGGTGGGCGTTGCTGGCGACTGTGACAACTCGAGCATCTCCGCTGCCGATCAGGGCTGGCATCAAGAGCCCCGTCAGGGCGAAATGTCCAAGGTGATTGACGCCAAACTGGAGTTCAAACCCATCTTCAGTGGTGGTGAAGGGCGGGATCATTACGCCGGCATTGTTGATGAGAAGATCAACTGCCCGATGCGTCGAGAGAAACTGTGTTGAGAACGAACGGATGCTTGATTGATCGGCAAGGTCGAGCTGTGAGACCACCAATTTCGCTGCGGGTACCTCGCTGAGAATTTGGCCCTTGGCTTGTTCGGCCTTGTCGCCATCTCGGCAAGCCATCACCACTCGGGCACCCATCCGGGCGAGGTGAAAGGCGGTCCAGTACCCAATCCCTGAGTTTGCGCCCGTCACAATAGCCACACGGGTATCAAGGCGTGGCATGTTGTCGGGGGTCCATGGCATGCGGCTTCGTAACGTGTGGGGATTCGGTGAGCCGCAGAGGTGGTTGATACAATCGCTGACCGACTGGCTGAAGTCCGGTTACACCTGCGCGGTGATTACCGCGACCGATATCAGCAAGCACTTTGGGGGCCAGACCCTGTTTGAGCAGGTCAATCTCCAGCTCAATGCAGGGAGTTGTTACGGCATCGTGGGTGCAAACGGTTCCGGTAAGTCGACCTTGCTTCGCATTCTGAATGAAATCGAGTCGCCATCGACGGGTCACATTGTGCGGCAAAAATCGGCCCGTCTTGGTGTCCTTGACCAGAATCACTTTGCATACGAGAACACATCGATTCTCGAAGTTGTGATGCAGGGCAATGCTGTGCTCTGGGATGCGATGGTGGAGAAAGAAGCGCTGCTCGAGCGCGCCCACGAGCATTTTGATGAAGATCGGTATGTGGTGTTGGAAGACATTGTCACGCGCTTTGATGGGTACCAACTCGAGGCGAAGGCTGCGACCATTCTGGAAGGGTTGAACATTCCGACTGAACGTCATCGTGATCCCCTCAGCACATTGAGCGGTGGATACAAACTGCGTGTGTTGCTGGGGAAAGCGCTTGCCTCCGACCCCGATATTTTGTTTCTGGATGAGCCGAACAACCACCTCGACATTTTGTCGATTGCATGGCTCGAGGAGTTTCTTCGGAAATTTAAGGGGCTTGCCGTGGTGGTCTCCCATGACCACCGGTTCTTGGACGGATGTTGTTCACACATTGTCGACGTGGACTACCAGCGCGCCACACTGTACCGAGGAAACTACTCCAAGTTTATCGAACTCAAGACGGAGGAACGGGCTCGCCGCGAGGCCGACATTCGCAAGCGTGAAAAGGAGATCGCCGATCTCGATGCATTCGTTACGCGCTTCAAGGCCAAGGCCACCAAAGCCCGGCAGGCCAACAGCCGTGCCAAGCAGATGGAGAAGATGGTGATCGAGCCGCTGCCTCAATCGTCACGACGCTTTCCTGCATTTTCATTTCAACAGCGTCGGACCAGCGGACGGGAAGTGTTGGCGGTCGATGATGTGTGCAAGGCATACGGCGATGACGTGGTCTTGATGGACGTGGGGTTCAAGGTTGAACGCGGCGACCGTCTTGCCATCATTGGACCCAATGGAATTGGAAAATCAACTCTGCTGAAAATCATCATGGAACGAATCGATGCCGACCTCGGTACAGCCGAGTGGGGGTACGAAGCCGTTCCGGGCTATTTCCCGCAAGACCACCACGAAATCCTCAGCGATCCCAAGCAAGACATCACTAGCTTTTTGTGGGACGCACTCCCCGGTGAGGGACTCGGGGCCATATACGGTCGATTGGCGAGTGTGTTGTTCGATAAGGACGACATGAGCAAGAAGCTCGATGTACTTTCGGGGGGCGAGGCTGCGCGGTTGTTGTTGGCGAGATTGAGCGCCGAAAAACCGACGGTACTGGTGCTGGACGAGCCAACAAACCACCTCGATCTCGAAGGCATCCAAGCACTCGCGGATGGACTTGTGGCGTACGAAGGAACGATTCTGTTTGTGTCCCACGATCGCTGGTTTGTGGACCGAGTAGCCACTCGAATCGTTGAGATAACGCCCGATGGAATCGAGGACTTTCCCGGCCCGTACGCCGAGTATCTGGCCAAGACGGAGGGACAGGACCACCTCGACCTTGAGGCCGTCGCCGAACAGGAGCGCGAGAAGCGGCGCGAGCGAAAGCGCGCGAAGCGGAAAGAAAAGGAGGCCGCGCGACGAGCACGCAAGAAGTAAGACCGGGTGCCCCCTTTACTTCGATGCAGCCTGTGCGTTGGCGGCACTGACCAGATCAGCGAACTCGAGAATGCCGTCTCGGACCAAGTCAATAATGAGGTCGACCTCATGTTTTGTGATGGCGAAGTGCGGTGTAAAGCGAAGCGAGTTCTCGCCACCATGGATGACTCCGAGTCCGTTTTTACGGAGCCACGTTTCGATTCCACTGAACCCCACCACCTCAATCGCAGGGTGAAGTTCGGCGCTGAACAGCAGTCCGGTTCCCTGAACTTTCAGCACGATTTCCGGAAACTCCTCCATGAGCCCATTGAGCCCGTCAATGAAGTCGTGGCCTCGGTCTTGTATGTTGGCGCGCAACTCGGGGGTGAGGGCTTCCAAGACCCCGCATCCGACAGCCAAGGCCCGCGGGTTGGTGGTCATTGTGTTGCCGTAGATGCCGCGGACATACAAGTTTGCCGCACGCTCATTGCAGGCCAATACGCTCAGGGGATACTGCCCGGCGTTCAACGCCTTTGAGTAGGTCTCGAGGTCCGGACCTTCTGCGGTTTGGAATCCCGGGTAGTCAACGATGGACAAATAGCCGGAACCCCGTAGACCCGCTTGGATCGAGTCCACCAAGAGGAGGCTACCGTGCTCATTGGTGAGTGCCCGTGCTGTGTCGTAGAACTCGCGGGAGCATGCAAGCCCTGGGTCTCCCTCGCCCATGACAGGCTCAATCAACATGAGCTCAATGAATACTCCGTCGGCCTCGGCCTTGGCAAAGGCTGCCTTCAGTGCTTCAACGTCGTTTGGAGGGACGGTGATGAGGTTGTCTGCCGCCGCATGGGAGGCGAGGTGTGTTTTGTACTTTCCAAGACATGAGTCGGAGGCTTGGGCAGGTCGGTCGGTGCGGCCATGGAAGCTTCCCGAGAGCGAGAGGAGTTTGATGGCGGCTCCTGCACGCGGACCGGTCGGGTCGGTATGGTGCTTTGCGTTGACATCTGCGATTCGAAACGCGACGGTCACCGACTCAGAACCCGAGTTCATGCAAATAAACTTCTCGAAGGGACATGAGCCGCGGGTCTGCCCCACCTCCGCCTTAAGGAGTGTCGCGAACCGCTTGTGGGTGAAGTTGGGCGTCATCACGTTCGCCATGACGTGGGTGTCGCCCATGATGTCCATGATGGCCTGAGGGGAATGTCCAGCACCCAGCATGCCGTAGCCACCGTTGTCGTGAAGAACCGCTCCATGTGAAGTCACAATCCATGGCCCCGCGGCGGCCATCGCAATGTAGGGATTTACGGTGTTTGCCGGATAGAAGTTCACGAAATCCGTCTGCAGTGCGGCGGCGGTCTCCGACTCGTCGCTTTGCAGCAGTTCGCCGTAGTCTTCTTGCAAGGCCGCATGCACCCGCCCGGCATCTTCAATGGCCCGTCCAAGACTGGGGTCGAGTTCCAAGAAACGCTCGATGGTTGCGTCATCGAGTCCGACGGTTTGTCGCGGTCCAGCGAAGTGACGAATGGTCTGCAGGGTTCCAAGAGCGTGGTTCATGGTGGCCTCCGGATGTGCGATTCTCTAACATCCCTGTAGTCCAGTTTGCATCCCCCGGTGTCAACTGGCGCAGGTTTCTTTGACGTTTTGTCCTTTCAGACGCACAATGGTGTGTGCTGTGACGGAGATTTGCAATGAAAAAGTGGTGGGTTCTGACTCTTTTTTTCGCGACTGGTTGTTCGGACTCGGACACCAAATGCGGTGACGGTTCTGAGGATCAGAATGGCATCTGTGTGCCGATCGCGGACTCGGATGCCGATGCGGAC
>DEBL01000026.1:0-1423 GCA_002348535.1 Deltaproteobacteria bacterium UBA2957
GGAATCTGCGTCCGCGTCTGCATCTGCTTCGCCGCCGGTGTCACCCGTGTCAAGAGACATGCATGAACCGGCTTCGAGGGGCGGCGAATCGTCCTTTTTACAGGCCAACACGAAAACAGGAGAAAGGAGCAACAATAATCTCATGAGAGCCTCTAACGAAAACTGGTATGCGAGACCGCGAATCGACCACCGATGTCCAGCGGTATCGGTGTAACGCCCTCTCCACGAATTTCGTCCAAGAATCCCTCCATGTCAACTCCGGGAAGCATTTTTGAGGCGCTGCCGTACGGCGTAAAAAACCAGTCCCAATGGCAAGGAATGATCCATTTTGGCCTCAACAACCTCACGACGGAAGAAACGTAGTCTGGGCGATGTTGTCGTCCGATCGCGCAAAGGCAAACTACATCAGCCTGCATTCCCCTCATTTCATTCTCCACAAAGTCAGCGGAATCAATGTGCATAAGCCGAATGCCGCCGAGGGTAACGAGCCAGTTCAACACCAAGCCGTGGCGGAGGTGCCACACTCGTGGAGGCCACGGCGGCGGCGCGGTGATTGAGCCCGGTAGCGGTACTCGATTGAAATAAACCCGCCCATGGACGGATGGGATCCCGCGGAGCACCGCACTGCCGATGCGAATGTCTTCACGTCCCTCGGTTTCGATAATTTGATCATTCGCGATGCCCGCAGCCCGGGCCACCCAAGCCGAATCGGGGCTACCAATAAAGGTTGCTCCGGTTTGCCGACATACCTCAGGCCCATCGAGAACGTGGTCGTGATGCGAGTGCCCAATAGCGACCGCATCGGCAACCGGAAAGATCTCACCGATCAAACTCGAATTCGACTTCAAGGGAGCGAAGGCGGTTGCGAAAAGCCCGGGGCGACTCACGAACGGGTCGAGGACAATCGTTGTTTGTTCGGACCGAATGGTGAATCCAGATACCCCGTGGTAGTCGACCGTCCATTCGGGAGATTTTTCGGCCTTTACCCTTGTGAACCACTCTTTTTTTGGCGCGCGCAACATTCGTTTTTATCTTCCCGTTTGAACCCATTTACAAGACAGTTGGGTGAACCGCTTGCGACGGAATGCGTCGATGCGTACCATACTGCGATGGAACGCCAGTCTACCAGCGATAGCGACCTGATCAGCCTGTTGGGTGCAATGGATGATACCAGTGCCTCCGACCTGTATTTGTGTGAAGGAAAGGTGCCTGCTGTACGCGTTCACGGCGCCGTCGAGGCGTTTGGGACTGGCCCAACAACAAAACAGCAGATGAGGTCCCTTCTCGACCGCGTTCTTGTCGGGACCGCGAAGGCACGCTTTGAGCGGAATGGGGATCTCGATGTTGGGTATTCGCTTGATGATGGAAGACGGTTCCGGTTGAACGTTGCACGCCAGCAGGGGCGACTGTCGGTTGTGGCTCC
>DEBL01000026.1:1738-4531 GCA_002348535.1 Deltaproteobacteria bacterium UBA2957
CTGTCGGTTGTGGCTCGTGCCGTTCCCAGTGGAGCGTTGTCGTTCGAGGAACTGGGACTCGGGGCATCGATCGCAGAGTTGGCTGACCGACGGCGCGGGCTCGTTGTGGTGACTGGAGCCACTGGGTCGGGCAAGTCCACTACGCTCGCGGCCATGGTGCATCACATCAACAAGACCCGCCCTGTTCATGTCGTGACGGTTGAAGACCCCATCGAGTATTTGCACATCGACGATGTCGCCCGCGTGACGCAGCGGGAAGTTGGAGCGGATACGGCCAGCTACCAGCAGGCGCTGCGCCACGTCGTCCGGCAAAGCCCCGATGTCATTTTGGTTGGGGAAATGCGGGACGTAGAAAGCATTCAAGTCGCGTTGGCCGCGGCGTTGACGGGCCACCTCGTGCTCACCACACTCCACACAATCGATGCCACACAGACGCTCCAACGCATGTTGAACTACTTCCCCGAGCATCTTCGCGCTCAGGTTGCGTTGGACCTTGCTCAGTGTCTGCAAGGAATTGTTTGTCAGCGTTTAATCCCAACGGCCGATGGCGATGGGCGGGTGGTTGCAGCAGAGGTAATGCATTGCACACCTCCCGTTGCCCGGCTGCTTCGAGACCTTCGAATCGATGACCTGCAAGACCTGATGCGGTCGTCCCGGCATCCGGGTTTGACGACCTTTAACGAAAGCCTGCTTGAACTGTTTAAGGCCGAGAAGATCGCATTTGAGGTCGGCATGGCCTATGCCTCAAATGCCGATGAGTTCGCACTGAGCGCAAAGGGCATGTCCACTGGGATATTCTCCTTTGGGACTGGGAATGTAGTTGATGATGTTGGCATGGACATGCGCGGTTTGTTGCGGATGGCCATTCATAGGGAGGCGTCCGATCTTCACCTCACAGCGGGGAGGCCCCCTATAGTCCGGGTGGACGGACAGCTGACGCAAATCGGAGAGATGCCGCTGTCCGACGGCGACATGCGGACACTATTGTTCTCGATCATGTCGGAACGCCAACGCACCATCTATGAACTCGAGCGAGAGATTGACTTTGCGCTGGCAATCGAAGACGGTCGGCGGTTTCGGGTAAACGCATACTTCCAAAAGGGGTGTATGGCGGCAGCGCTGCGCGCCATTCCCAGTGCAGTTCCGAATGCCGATGACCTCAAACTACCGAGCGCCGTGCTCGAGATGGGTTCGGCACCTCAGGGCCTGTTTTTGGTTGTGGGGCCCACAGGGTCCGGAAAAAGCACGACGTTGGCCTGCCTAATCGACAGGATCAATCGCACACGGAAGTGTCGAATCATCACCATTGAGGACCCGGTGGAGTATTCCCATGAGTCCATTTTGGCGACGGTGGACCAGCGCGAACTGTACGCGGACACTCAGAGTTTTGCAGCGGCACTCAAGTTTATCCTTCGCCAAGATCCTGACGTTATTTTGGTCGGCGAGATGCGTGACTTCGAGACCATCTCGGCGGTGTTAACGGCCGCCGAAACGGGACACCTTGTCTTGGCAACTATGCACAGTAACGACGCGGTGCAGGCAATCGATCGAATTGTGGACGTGTTTCAAGCCCATCAGCAGGGTCAGGCGCGTGCGCAGCTGGCCTCCAGTTTGCTTGGGGTCGTTTCCCAACGGTTGTTGCCGAAAAAAGGCGGTGGCCTTGTGCCGGCTTTCGAGCTCATGGTTGCGACTCCGGCCATTCGGAATTTGATTCGAGAAGCAAAAATGCACCAAGCCCGCGGGACCATGGAAACCAGTCGTCGGGACGGCATGCGCACCATGGACATGGCGTTGCGCGAACTCTACGAAGGGGGTGCGGTCGAATACGAAGACGTCTTGCGTTATTTGGACAATCCTCGAGCCATTCAAGGACCCACAGCCGGCCCGGGAGGGCCACGTCGTCCCGGCGGGCGATAACTGGCCACCGGCAGGAAACGAGGCGACGGCAGCGTTATGCGGTAAAGGAAAGCGATGGACCAACCCAATCCCTTTGACGCCCTCAGTCGGGCGGGAGATCTTGTTCAGGGCAATATCGGCGCTTGCTTGGGTGTGGGCTTCATCTACCTCATTGTGAGCATTGCACTCGCCGTTCCCTCGGTCGTTGTGGAGCAGTTTATCGGAGAAGGATTCGGTGCAGGGAGTGATCCCGATGTGGCTGAAATCATCCTGGTAGCTGGGTTTCTGTTTATTACTTGGTTGATGCAGATGCTGGTGGGCGCTGTACTGAACCTTGGCCTCGGGCGGTTTGCGCTGCGGTTGGTGGATGAAGGTACCGCCGAGGTGGGCGACATCATTCCGGACATCGACCAAGTTCTGCACGCGATTGTGGCCGGGTTTGCTTCATCTGTTGTGGTCACACTTGGCTTAATGCTGTGTTGCGTCGGGGTATTCGCTGCCTATCCTTGCACGCTTTTCTGGTCCTTTTTCTTGGTGGACCGGCGAGGCAATGGTCTCCAAGCCGTGGGTTATGGGGTGCAGTTGGTGCGCGGCAACCTGCTGCCTCAGATAATGTTTGGCGGGCTGATCATGGTGCTCGCTGGGTTCAATGCAGTACTCTGCTGTTACATCCCAAGCGTTATTGTGATTCCCTTTATTCACGTTGCATGTGCGCTGGTGTATCGGCAAACGCGTCCTGTACCCGTGCTACTCGAGGAGCGCTGAGCCGCGGTCGGCATCCAAAGCGGACCGGACGGGACTGTAGACAGAATCGGTGACAGGCGCGAAGCCGGACAGGCGTTCAACTCCACCGACCATCTCAAGGCCAGCCTCTCGTTTCGGGTCGAAGTCGAGCAA
>DEBL01000217.1 GCA_002348535.1 Deltaproteobacteria bacterium UBA2957
CTTGTTGATGCAGACCATGACCTCAAGACCTGCCCCGAGGGCCTTACTCAAGACAAATCGAGTCTGCGGCAGCGGGCCCTCGGCCGCATCAACGAGAAGCAGCACTCCATCAACCATACGCAGCACGCGCTCAACCTCGGCACCGAAGTCCGCGTGGCCAGGCGTGTCGACGATGTTGATCTTGTGGTCGCCCCATCGTATGCCCGTGGGCTTGGACAGAATGGTGATGCCCCGCTCTCGCTCCAAGTCTCCGGAGTCCATGACCCGATCTGCCAGTTCCTCATGGGCTTTGAATGTCCCACCTTGGCGGAGCATGTGGTCGACGAGCGTAGTCTTGCCGTGGTCGACGTGCGCGATGATGGCAATATTTCTGATGAGCGGATCTGTGGACATGGTCACCCCAAAAGCGCCGGCTGGCTAACCGTTCGATGTGGGGTCGGGCCACCTTTCTTCTGAGACCAAGTTGTGACAACCGTGTTTTAAAGGACGAACGGGTAGGTCATGCTCTTGGCTTCACCTTCAAACGCCGGGAACTTGATCGCTTTGAATGCGCGACCGAGGCAGCCATCGAGCGTGCCCCCTTTGTACTGGTCGGTTGTGACACGTGCGGAGCTCACTCGTCCAGTGTTGAGCACCGTGAAGCGCACGTTCACGCGGCGTGGCATTTCGCCTGTGGCCTGTTTTTCATTGAAGAAGCATCGTTTGACGCTCATGTTGGATCGGATCATCGTGTCGACGACGGTCAGCGGCAAGGTGCTCATCTTCGACCCGCCAGAGGCGTCTTTTGATTCCTTTTTTTCCTTGGCTTTAGCGCGCTCCTTTGCTGCGGCTGCGCGTTCGGCCTCACGCTGGCGTCGATCTCGCTCAGCGGCCCGTCGATTGGCTGCGTCTTCTGACGAGCGGACCTCATCACGTTTGGGTGGGGGCGGGGTGGCTGCAATCGCGTCAAAGTCTGGGTCTCCAAGGTCGTCGAAGTCCTCCACTGGGTCTTCGAGATCCATCTCATCGTCCGCATCGTTGGCGACCGGTGCCTCACGTTCGCCCGATGGGGCTGCGGTTGAGGCCGGCTTGACGGGGGCGCGTGCTGGGGTCGATGCCGATGCTTTAGCAACATCTTCGGGAGCGGAAGCTGCCCCCGACTTATCGGCAACGGCTGTCACAGAACGAGCCTCGGCATCCGAGGAACGGTCCGCTGCATCGTCATCCGCAAGGGCGGCGATGGGAGGTGAATCAGCCTGGGGGGCGTCCGTCGCGGTGGAAGGAGCACGTGCCTCGGTGGATCCCTTGCTCCCAAGTCCCTCACCATCATGAAGTGCAACCTCGACAAAGGCCGATCCGCCGATGCTGAGAACAGTGGCCAGTGCGATGCTGACGCCCAAGTTTCCTTGCTGCCGCCACAGGTTTCCCGTGACCAATAAAAAGAGTCCTGTCAGCGCGCCCCACAGTGCGATGCCGAGGCCCACCATTCGTTGGGTTGCGACATCGCCGGTGTTGGTGGCCAACAGCATTGCGCCGCCGGCACTTGCGAATGTGGCGAACAACGCCAGAATCATGTCGGTGTCTGCGGATCGAGCGTTTGAATTCGCGACGGTTCGTGCTTTGGGTGCCTTGGCCGGTGGTGTGGCGGAACCGGCCGAGGGCGGTGCAGTGGGGTCGTCTTGAACATTGGTCGGCGATTCATCGCTCCAGTCATCGGCTGCACCGGGCTCGATGCGCGTTTCCGCATCGAGCGCTGCCCGTTCATTCTCTTGGGCGTGGAGGGGATTCGCCGTCACTTGGGTAGCTGCCTCATCGGAGGCTTGGGAAGGCCCCAGGGTATCGTCTGCGGCGGCGGCCGACGGCCGGCGGATCATCATGCGAAAGCCGCATTTTCTGCACGTGGCTTTGTTGACTTCTTTGACCAGCTTCGATTCTGGGATTTTATAGGTGGTGCCGCAGCTTTCACAGACAACGCGCATTGGGGAGCCTCCCGTCGTGCGATTTTAGTGCTCAAAGAGGTAGTAACGGTAGACGAAAGTGTCAACGTACTTCAAGACCGAAAACGAACCGCGGTGTAGGCTGGAGTTGTGACACTCTTGTTCCTCATAGCCTGCCGTGCGTTGTTTGCTCCTGAACCGCCATCGGTGGACCGCTCGGATGCGGCGGCACACCTGACAGGGAATTTTCGAACGGATGCACCTGATATTGTGCGCTTTGGCGGCCCTCATGGGGCACCGGCATCCTCGGTCCAAGCCGTTCGGTTTGATGCTCCCGATGGATTTTCAATCAACGCAGCATTGTGGACTCCGGATGCCCCGACCGGTGTCGGTGTAGTGGTTGCGCACGGTCACTACGGTCAAGGCAAGTCGAGTCCGGAAGCGCAGGAGATTGCTCATCGACTGGCTGCGCGCGGCGTCTGGGTGATTGCGGTCGACTCGCCTGGCGTTGAAGAGGGGGATCGGCCGGAGCGTCAGATTCATTTCGCTGATGGGGCTCACAATCGGGGCTTTTTGGTGTCGGGAGGGTCCAGTGCTCTGGCGCTGCAACTCAGCGGAATTCAAGCTGCAGTCAGTCTGTTGGAAGAGCAGGGTGTGGAATCGATCGGTGTCACTGGGGCTTCGGGCGGGGCTGTGGCCTCGTTCTACATCGGTTGGCTCGATGCGCGTGTCGATGCCGTTGTGCTGGCTGCGCCACCTCCGATTCCGAGAGAGGCGGCCGCCAGCGGGTGTCCGTGCGACCACATTCCCGGCCATCCCGGCCCCGACCCGGGCATGCTTGCTCAGCTGACGATCCCAAGCTTGTGGATGGCAGACGTGAAAGGCCCGCGGCCAGATGGCCTCAGCGGCGCTGCCGATTTTCGCATCTTCGAGGGACCGCACTCCTACACTGAGTCCATGCAACGCGCTGCACTCGAATTCTTCGAAGTGCACCTTGGTGTTCCCGGTGGGCCTTGGGTGAAGTCGGTACCGCTGTTGAATCTAAGCACCGGCACAGATCCCGGGACGACCCGGAGTGTGATGGGGCTACCACTGCAGACCGATGCACAGTGGACACCTGCACCGACGCAAGAGACGGTGGCGCAGGTTTCATGTGAGGGCGAGGGAAAAGTGGTTCTCGCTCTCGGGCATTCTTCTCTCCCCACCGCGGTGAGGGATGCATACCGGGTGTGTTCGGTCAGTATGCCTGCCCCGGGTGCGGCCACGTGGGACGAGTCGGCTTGGGTCGAGTCCATCGGGCGAGGATCCGTGCGAGCCGATGCAGTGCTCGGCGCCGTGATGGCCGCTGCGAAACGCCACGATGCGGTCGCGATTTGGGCGCATCGAGTATGGGCGCTCGTCGCGGGTCCTTCCGGATTGCCCTTTGTGGTCCATGATCCCGTTCGGGATTCGAGCCGACTGCAGCCTTCAGACCCCGCTTGGGTCCATGTTCCAGGAGCGTGGACCGGAGTGATCGACCGAGAACTCAACCAAGCATTAGCGGTGTCCGATGATGTCGATCTGTTGGTTGCGGCCCTTAACAATGCATCAGGCGGGTGAAATGCCTGCACAATGGTCAGTATGAACAGTTGTCTGTTGCCGGTTTGGTTTGCATCCATGGCGGGCGTCACACCGCCCCTCGATCTGCTGGTCCCGACCGGTCTCGATTCGGCGCTACGCATGGGAGTGGAAAAGCCTGTCGTGGGAGACCGTCTCGCGTTTTTCTATGACACGGACAACTTCACCATCCAGTGGAACTCGGCGGACGTGACGCTTGAAGATGCCGAGGCGGCCGGTGATGCCTTGGAGCGGTCGTGGGACGTCCTCATCGGGCGAGAGGGCTGGGACCCCCCGGTCTCGGGTGAATTCCAGAAACTCTGGGTCATTTTGGATCCCGACCTCGATGCCACAGGACTGACCACGGCCCTGCCCACTGATGTGTGGCCCGAGGGTCTGCCCGTCATCTACGTCAATCCGCTGTACCGCAGCAACCCGGACTTTTATGCCTCAGTGTGTGCGCACGAGTTTGGTCATGCCCTTCAGTTTCGGCATCGGAATTACTACGATGGTGATGAGTACGAACCGTGGTACTGGGAAGCCACCAGCGAGTGGATGGCCGAAGTCGTGGGACCCGAGTGGGACCAATATGCGTGGTCCTCCAACTGGTACGCCACGGCGCCGGATGCGGATTTCTACAGCATGGAAAACTACCATCAATATGGAATGATGCTGTTGAATGCGCACCTCGATGAGCATGTGCTGGGTACCGAGGGGGTCTGGGACATTTGGTGGTCCAACATTGGACTTCGCTGGGTCGAGGAGATTGAAGACGCTGTTGAAGAACCGGCGCAAACGATCTGGGCCGGCTTTGCGGGCAGCTATGGGGGCGGTTTTCTCCGGGATTCTTGGGCATACGAACGCCCAGCAGCGGCCGGTGCGGACGGCGTTATTTCCGGAGAACTGGGTTCGGCTTATGTGGACCTCGGCGAGGTGACGGGGACCGTTCACGTCGATGGGGGTGTGGGTACACTCATCACGTCGACGGATTGGACCGTGTTTGAGGGTTCAATCGCGGTGCCGGATGGGGTCGGCGCGGTCCGGGTCGCAGTGACCAATCCCGATGGGCGTGGGACGGAGTACCGAGTTGAGGTGCACCCTGCAGAGCCACCGGCCGATCCTCCTGTGGGTGCGGCCGAGGACCGGGACCGTCCCGCGAGTGGGGGGTCGAAGGGGCGTGGATGCGCAGCTGTTCTGCGTCCCACAGGGTGGGGCGGATGGGCGATTTGGCTTGGTGCCCTTGTCTTCAGATTCCGACGCGCGTCACAAGCAGAATTCCCACGACGGTGAGGCCATAGAGAACGACCGTCGCGAGCAGGGGAAGGTCGCGGAGGAGCGTATCGGCGGGTTCTTCGCCCTCATCGAGGTTGTTTACCAAGAAGATGTACCGGAAGATTCCATACAGAACGTAGGGCAGCGTCAACAAGAGCCATTGCGATGGGGATCCGAGGACGGTGTACAGGGCGTATGAAATGACGGTGCCTGAGGTGGTGATCGCTTGGAATTCGACCAGCAACTCGGGTGTGTAGTGCATCAGGTTCTTGCGGGTGGCGTTGCCTTTTCCAGCCATGAGTCCGAGTTCAGATCGGCGTTTGTTGAACCCTATAAATAGGGTCAAAAATGCAGTACATGTCAGCAGCCACGGGCTGATGATGACGTCAATTGCCACTGCGCCAGCGGCTGCCCGCCAGAGAAATCCTGCACTAATAAACATCACATCCAAGATGACGTGGTGCTTAAAAAAGAAGGTGTACGACAGGGTGGTGCACAGGTACAAAAAGGTGACGAGGGCGAACATCGGACTGAGGGTCCATGCTACGCCAAAGCCGACCAGCAACAACAAGACCATCTCAACATAGGCCACACCGACGGGCAGACGACCGGACGCGATGGGCCGCTTGCACTTTCGAGGATGCTGGGCATCCGCCTCTTTGTCGCGAGAGTCGTTGTACAGGTAGCCTGCGCTCGACACCATGCAGAATGTAATGAAGCCCATAGTTGCGTTGATGGCCATGTCGACGTCGGTGAACTTCAGCGCAAAGATAAGGGCTGCATACAGCAGCAGGTTCTTGATCCACTGCTTCATGCGCAACGCTTGAATGGCAGCGAGAATTAGGTCAGCGGTATTCTTGGGTCCATTGGCGGTCATGGGGACCGGCTATCCTGTCTGCAGCCGAGCGTCTCGATTCAAGGGTTCTTCGAGTGCAAGGTTTCGAAGTCGACCGTCAAAAGGTGAAAGTCGTTCTTTCGGAGCTTGATCACCGTCTCGACCGGATAGTGACCGACGCGCGAGACGCGCACAGTGTGGCTCTTGTCAGGGGTCAAGGTCACCGTCATGGGCGATGTTCCTGGAACCTCACGTCCGTCGATGGACAGAGTTGACCCCTCTGGCATGTGGACATCGAGGCGCGGGTCCGACGGAATGGAGACATTGTACTCGGAGCTGCCTGTGGACTGACCGGCTTGGATTCCGAGTTGAAAGCCAACCAATAAGGCGATGACGACAATGAAGATGCCGATCGTCAACGACAAGATCTGTGCCCGCCGAACCGATGGGTGGACCGGTTTACGGTTTCGGGGTCTTGAGCGACCGCTGTGCGATGGAGGGCGTTGTCGAATGACGGGCTGAGGCTCGTCGGTCGGCTGGGGAGCGCCTTGGATGGTGGTTTTCCCTCCGAGTTCAGCCAACGCACCCACCCGGGTAGGCGCGTCCGGCGATGGACGAATGCGGGTCTCGAGCGCGTCGAAGGTGTCGGCGGTGTCGGAGTTGTTTACGTCGGCACCGGGGACCGATCCGACGATCGTATTCTCATCGTCTACCGGACCGAACACACCGGACATCGAGGTGTCCAGCGAGGTCAGTGGACGGTCGTTCAGCGGCGCATCGGGCGGGCGCGAAG
>DEBL01000401.1:0-7132 GCA_002348535.1 Deltaproteobacteria bacterium UBA2957
GGGGACGGTTTGTCGGGTACCTGCGCAGGCCGGCGCTGATGTTGATGTCGCTGGGCCTATCGGGGTTCGCGGTGTGGTCGAACCGAGCCAATCCGGGTCGTCGGCGAGAGGCCACAGCGGTGAGCATCGGTCTGCTGGCCACCGCACTTGCAGCGGATTCCGCTGGTGTTGGCGCCTACTACGCCACCATGGCGATGCCCGGGATGGCCGTGCTCGTGTCTTGGCCCCTTGCCGCCCGAGCAGGCCGCCTCGCGTGGCTTGGTCTTCCCTCGTCCGCCACCGTTCTGTGGATGACGGACGGCGGGTTGATTTACAACACACCGGATGTCGAACTCAAGCTCGTGTTGTCGTGCTGCGTGATGTGGGCTGTGATTGCGCTCAGGTTGCTTCTTCTTGCCCGGCCTTGGTCGAGACGCGCGATCGCTGGCGTGACACTTGCGGCGATGCTGGCGACGGCGCACGCCAGTCTGTGGACGTGGCGGCCGCCGTTCCGCGGACACAAAACCCTGCCGGATGCGGCGCCCGGCTCGATGACCACCCCCGACGCCCCGCCCATGGCGCCGCTTCCGCACGATGGTACGCCCCGCTGAGCCGTCAGCGTGCTACACGGAATCCTACGGTAGGTGTTGCCATGCTGGTGCCGGTCCCGGTCTTCAAAATCGGAGAGGTGCGCTGAAGGGCGTTGCCTGGTGGGTTCGATTCCCATCACCTACCGCCATTTTTTGCGGTTTTGCCATGCTCTGTGAGACACTACACGCATGCGAATCTTGATTATCTTGGTGGGGCTCTGTGGTTCGGTGTCCGCGCATGCGGAAGCCACCACAGGGCAGTTTCTGACGGAATACGAGGCGGCTTCAGACGATGGGCGCCGGTACCTCGATTCGTTTCTAAAAGGGTTGGTTGCCGCCTACACGTGGTCCAATGTGACCCTGCAGTCCGAAGGTAAGCAGGCGTTGTTCTGTCTCAACAAGACCGGCGGAGAAAAGATCTCTGACCCTGTGTATCTGTTGCGTCTTTCTGCCAAGAATCATCCGGGAATCGAGTCCACGCCTGTGGGAATGGCCTTGCTCGCCACGCTGAAGCGCCGCTGGCCCTGCCGTGCATCGAAAGCGGCGAAAGATAAAAAAATAAAGCCAATGGACCTGGTTCCCACACCCGGCGAATAATACGGTTACGGGAGGTGCAATTCCCGGAGGACCAATGCGTCGTTTGATTTCTGTAGCCATGCTGTCGAGTCTCATTTTGGGTTGCCCCGAGCCGATCGAAGGCCCAGCGGGCGCGGTGCAGGGCAGCAACCCCCCACCGGCAAATGAGGCCCCAATGGGCTCGTCGCCGGGCGCGGCACCCTCGGGTGCGCTGCCTCCGCCCAATGTTGGAACCTCCGATAAAATGGAGGCGCCTCCGGGTGCTCCCGGTGTTCCGGCCGACCAACTCCAGCGCGCCATCGGTGCACTCAACGAAGACGCCCTCTTGGTCAAGCAAGCGATTCTTTCCTATGTGGAGAAGAACGGCACCAATGGGTCCTTGACCTTTGATGACGGGCAGGGTGGCACGGTCGCTGGCCAGTACGTGCGAACCCACGACCCTGTTCGCTTTAAGGCCGACAAGGGCTACATTGCGCTGAGTGATTTCCAAGTCCCAGGCGGTGCCGCAGAGGCGTTTTACCAGCTCGCATTCTGGGCCAAGAAGGACGGCGACAAAGTCGAAGTGTTCGAGGTTGATTTGCAGGCCTTTCCAGCCCAACGCAACGGGCAATGGGTTCGCCTCGAGTTGTTTACCGTCAACGATACATTTGCCAAGCCGCTTCAATAGGAGAGCGCACGGAATGGCGGACCTCTGGCTCAGGGGTCCGCCTTTTTGTATACGGTCTACACGGACGTAGGAGTTGATTGAATGGGTAAAATCAGTATTTTAGCCTTGATTTTGGCGGGATACGGTCCGCTTGCTTTGGCCCAAGATCAGGACGGCACAGAACCCTCTGTCGAGGCGCTTACTTCAACGCTTGAGCACCTGAAAAGCCGTCACGCCTCGGCCGAGGCCAGTCGCCACGTGTTCGACCACGCACTCGTGCAGGCCGCGCTGTTGGTCGACCCCTACGCAAAACGCGAACAACGGCAGGCGGCAGCGCAATGGCTGGCGAGCCTGCCGACGCTGGATGTGGTGCAATGGCTTGAGGCGCGAGAGGTCAATGCCGAGGCCGGAGCAGACTTGGACGACCTCAAGGCACTTGGCGCGCTGGTTCACGAGAAGTCGTTCGGGTTCATCGCATCGGCAGCCCGTGACCCTGCACCCTCGCTCCGAGAGACGGTGATCACCGTTGCGCCCACATGGGGTGACCCGGCGGTGCGCATTCTGCGAGACTGCGCGAGGCGTGAGGTGATGCACCCCAAGCTGCAGCGGTTGGCGCTCGACGGCCTTGGCCGCGTGGGTACTGCTGCCGCCGCCGACGCTCTGTATGATTTGGCCTCTGACCAGCACTTGCGGAATGACGCGGTGGAGCATGCTCGTGCGATTCTTGAACGCGACTTCGCGGACTATCTCTCCAGCAGGGGCGGCTTGCCGCAGCCCACCGGCGATGGGATCGGTCAATCGGCCGCCGTGGTTGCATCGGCAGCCGCGGGAGCGGTTGTGCTGTCGTCGGTAGGCATATGGGGTCAGTCCGACATGGGTGCCGGCGTGGGTGGTTTGGGCGGAGCCGCAATCGGAGCCGGCACCGGCTACCTCTACACGCGTCAGAATCCAGTGTCTCAGGGTCAGGGCCTGCGGTATGCCTCGAATGTTGCATGGGGCTTGGCCGGTTCTCAAATGGTCAACGAAGCCGTGTTCGGGTTTCAGTATCACCCCAATATGGAAGCCCTTGTTCGCACAGTTGGGACCGGTGCCGGTGCGTGGCTTGGATTTCGGGCGATGCAGAATGAACCGACTGCAAGTGATGTGCTGGAGACGAACGCTGCGGGGCTACTCGGTGCCAGTACGGCCACGTCCATCTTTCGCTTGGCAACCCATCGAAGAGACTTTGATCAGTACTCCGACCGATCGATGCAGCGGCTGGATGAGGCAGACCAGAAAGAGCGGGCGATCGCTTCATTGGTGGGCAGCGCCGTCGGCCTTGGAATCGGAACGGCCGTGATGGACGAGTGGGAACCCGATGTGCCGGATTTGGCGTTCGCCAGCATGACCGCGTTTGTAACGTCCGATGCTGGCGGCAGTCTGGATGAACTGGTTGGCTTGGACGACGACAACGAACTTCGCACGGTGGGCACCAACGTGGGCGCAGTCGGCGGGCTGCTCGCGGCCCATGCGGTGAACCCAGACTGGAACATGGTGGCCATGGCCAGCAGCTATTCTGTGATCGGGAAGGTTGCGGGCATCGGAGTGGGCGAACTGAGCGGCATCGAAAACGGGTTTGAGTGGTTCAGCAGCCCCTTCAGCATTGCTGGAACGGTGGGGGGTGCGTTGGCGTCGAATGCGCTCGAACTCGACCCCGGCCACATCGGACTTCCCGCTTTGGGGACCGCGGTGTTGACATCAAATACCGCGGCGGTGACCAATAAGCTGCGCATGAATGAAAGCATCTCCAGCCGGACCCACAGAGGCACCATTGCCTTGGTGGGTGCGGCGTCGGCCGGAACGCTCCTCGCGGTGAGCAGTGCCGTGGAACCTTCGAACGACCGGACCATTTTTGCGGCCACCGGTGCCGGGTGGGGTTTGTACTATGGGTCCTTGGCCCAAGTGGTCATCCCGGGAGAGCTGCCACTTGAAGACGCCAGCTTGATCACCACCGGTGTCATGGACGCCGGGGTTCTATCGGCGGTGTATTTGAGCTCCGATGCCGTGGGGATTAATCCGCAGAACACGTTTATCCCGCAGCTTGTTGGGTTGGCTGGCGGTACCGTGGGCGCGTTGGGAGTAATGCTTGCCAACGACAACCCCGAAGCGATTGCGGCCGGAGCACTGGCTGGCAGCACCGCTGGACTCGTTGGGGGGGCGCTGTTTGGACCCAAGCGGGTCCGGGCCAGTTCGGCTAAGGCAAGCGGCCCTCGTCCTAAATTCGCAGCCAAAATACCCGGATCATGGAGCATTATTGCGGTTCCGTCCATCACTCCTGAGGGCTCGCTTGGCGGCAATGTGCAGGTGGCCGCTGCGGGTCTGTGAGTGCCCCCCCGGATTGAGTTTATGGTGGCGATGCCGCGATCGTCTCGGTAGGGGAATGAATGCGAACGACGCCTTTTCATCCTCGGACGAGTGAACTGTGTACAAGCTTCGCGTGGAAGGAGTGGGCCGGGTACGCCGCGGTCTGCCACTACACGCCCCACTCGGAGGCCGAGGTCTTCGCGGTTCGGAGCACCGCCGGGTTGCTCGATGTAACGCCACTGTACAAGTACGATGTTCGCGGACCGGACGCGGGTGAGTTTCTTGCCTATGTCTGGACCCGCGACATTCGCAACATCGGAGTGGGTCGCGTGGTCTACAGCGCGATGTGCGACGAAGGTGGATGGATGTTGGACGACGGAACGGTAGCTCGATTGGGCCCCGACCATTTTCGTTGCACGTCCAGCGAGCCGTGGCTCGGCTGGTTTCTCAAGCATGCGCGGGGGTTTGAGGTCCAAATCGAAGAAACGACGGACTCGATTTGTGGGCTAGCGCTCCAAGGGCCGCGCGCGCGGGCCATACTGAAGGGCATTACCGACTTCGACATGGATCGGATGCGCTTTTTCCGTGTGCGAAAGACGATGGTGGGCGGCGTGCCGGCATGGGTCCAGCGTACCGGATACACCGGCGATCTCGGCTACGAGGTGTTCTGCGCCAACGAGCACGCCCTCCAGTTGTACGACGCGATTTGTGAGGCCGGCATGCCGCATGGCATGGTCCCAATGGGACTTGATGCGCTTGACGTGGCCCGAATCGAGGCGGGGTTTGTGCTTCAAGGCGTCGACTACATTACCGCCAAAAGCTGCTTGATCGATGGACTGAAGTCGACACCGGATGACGCCGGACTTGGGTGGACCGTGGACATCGACCGCGAACCCTTTGTGGGTTCAGCCGCCATCGCATCCGAGCGACAGCGCGGTCCCGTGTGGGACCTCGTTGGACTCGAGATTGACTGGGAGGCGCTTGAGTTGATGTACGCCTCGCTTGGCATTCCACCGCATCTCGCACCGGAAGCCTGTCGCCAGTCGGTGCCGGTCTATGATGATCAAGGCGTTCAGGTGGGACAAGCAACCTCGACCACGTGGTCGCCGACCTGCAAGCGGTATCTGGCGCTTGCCCAGGTTCGCCGGCCCCACCACCACCTCGGCACCGAACTGTTCATGGAGCACACCCCGCTCTTTGAGCGCCAAAAGGTGCCGGTCCGCGTGGTCGAAAAACCATTTTTCGACCCGCCGCGTAAGCGGTCAACGCCCGGGGCTGCCCCGGTATCTGTTCCTGCACCCGAGGCTGAAGAATGAGCAAGAAATACGATGCGATTATCGTGGGTGGTGGACACAACGGCCTTGTTTGTGCCGCCTATCTCGCCAAAGCTGGGCGCCGCGTTCTGGTGCTTGAGAAACGAGAGGTCTTGGGCGGTGCGGCCTGCAGCGAGGAAGTGTATCCGGGGTTCACCTACAGTGTGTGCTCATACGTGGTGAGTCTGCTGCGGCCTCAGATTATTCGCGACCTGCAGCTGCCGAAGTTTGGGCTGCACGTGCTTCCGCTGGAGTCTACATTTTCGCCGTACCCCGACGGACGCTCGCTAATGCGGTCCGCCGACCCTGCCGCCACCCGGCGCGAGATTGCCGACTTTTCCCCCCGAGATGCCGATGTGTACCCGATGTTTGGGAAGGCCATGGGTCAACTGGCTCGCTTCACCAAACCCATCATCGACGAGCGGGCGCCCAATCCAATGTCGTGGAAGCCGCGGGAACTCATGCAGTTGCTCAAGATGGGCAAACAGTTCCGTGAGTTGGGCGACGACCTCGGACTGCTTCAGTACAAACTCACGACGATGTCGGCCGTTGATTTCTTGGCAGAATGGTTTGAGACCGATGAACTGATCGCACCCATGTCGTGCTCTGGAATCATCGGGACAATGCTCGGTGTGAAGTCTCCGGGTACGGCGTATGTACTCCTGCACCACTACATGGGCGAAATCGATGGCTCATCGCGCGCATGGGGATTTGCGCGGGGTGGCACGGGTGCCATCAGCATGGCCATCGCTCGTTCAGCCCAGCATTTTGGAGCGGAGATTCGCACCAACGCCGGGGTTTCACAAATCAAGGTCCGCTCGGGTGCCGCCCAAGGCGTGGTGCTTGATGACGGCAGTGAAATCGATGCGAAGATCGTGATTAGCGGTGCCGAACCTCGGCTGACCTTCCTCAAGTTGGTCGGCGAGGGTGAACTGCCCGACGAGTTCGTGAACCAGATCAAACGCTACAAGCTCCGCGGCAGCTCCGGCAAGGTGAACTTGGCGCTTGACCGATTCCCAGACTTTGCCTCGCGCCCCGGCATTGGAATGCATGTGCGCGGCGACATTTCGATTGCGCCCAGCACAGACTACCTCGAGCGTGCCTACGACGATGCGAAGTACGGTGACTTCTCAACGCGTCCCTTCATGAACATCGTATTCCCCAGCGTGCTCGATCCGGACATGGCCCCCGAGGGCAAGCATGTCATGAGCATCTTCGTTCAGTATGCGCCGTACCACATCAAAGAAGGGCCATCGCATTGGCCCGAGAAGCGGGAAGCGTTCGGGGATGCAGTCATCGATACGCTGTCGGAATATTGTCCGACCCTCAAGGAGAGCATCCTGCACCGTCAGGTGCTCACACCGTGGGATCTCGAACAAGAGTTTGGGCTGACGGAGGGCAATATTTTTCACGGCGAGCTGAGCCTTGAGCAGTTGCTCTTTCAGCGACCTGCCAGCGGCTGGGCCCAATACAAAACGCCCATCCGCAAACTGTGGCTCTGTGGCTCCGGTGCGCATCCTGGCGGCGGCGTCATGGGTGCGCCGGGTCAGTTGGCTGCGCGGGACATCTTGCTTCAGGGGGCCTGTTGATGGGAACTGCACTGGTTATCGGGGGAGGCCCAAACGGGCTGGCGGCCGCGATTACGATGGCCGCGCAAGGGCACCAAGTGACGGTGCTCGAGGCTC
>DEBL01000401.1:7473-8693 GCA_002348535.1 Deltaproteobacteria bacterium UBA2957
GCGGGCGAGCCGAACTGTTGGCAGACACATCCACTGTTCAGCCTTGGACCGTCAAAAGCTTAGGACTGAAACTCGAATGGTCGGACACCCCAGAATGGCGCGGTGCGGATGAGGGCGGGTTGCGGCCGTCAACTGCGGAGTTGCCCGCTGTGCTCGCGTGGCGAAAAGAGGTCGACCGCTTCGCAGGGTTGATTCGGTCCCTCAGTGCAGCCGCGCCTCCGAACATTCGGTCGGATGCGTCTCTGTTGTCCCTTGTGGGGCCTGCCTTGCAAGCGCTCAAGTTGGGGCGTGCAGATGGGCTCGAACTCGCCAGAGTGGGCCCGCTCTGCGCACAAGATTGGTTGGACGAGTGGGAAATTCCGCGGAATGTCCAGAGCACGCTGATTGCCCCGGCCCTGCTGGGGACCTGGATGGGCCCGCAATCGCCCACCAGCGCGCTCGCCTTGCTGTTCTATACGGCCCTTTCGGGACAGAGTGTGGTGGGGGGCATGCCGGCGCTTCTCGATGCGCTGGTCGCCAGAGCCGAGGCAGCGGGAGTCGCTGTTCGAACCGAGGCAACCGTGACGGCCATTCGCGTCAAGGACCAGCGTGCCATCGGCGTTGACCTCAGCGACGGGTCGCAGTTGGACGCCGAGGTTGTGCTGAGTGCCATTGGCCCCAAGGCGACATTGATGCGATTGGTTTCCGCCCGAAGCCTTCCCGTAGGCGAGGCCGCAACCGTGCAGCACGTGCGCACACGCGGGGTGGTTGCTGTGTGCACTGTCCAGCTGACGGCTCCGTTGTTTGGTGGCGCCGAGCGCGTGGTCGTGGCCGAAGACAACGTGGCGTTGGAGCGCGCGTTCGACGATGCAAAACATCGACGCGCTCCACGCTCGCCCTGCCTTGTGGTGCACCAACGCGCGACAGATGCAGTTGTGCATGTCTTTGGCGTCGCGCGGGACCGGGATGATGGATGGTCAGAGGCTGGCGCTGAACACCTCCGAAGTCAGGTCTCCGCCCTGCTTCGGCCTCATGGGGACGATGGGGCTGTGGGTGCGCTATCGCTGCTCACTCCGGCCGACCTCGAAGCCGAGTTCGGCCTCGATGGTGGACACCTCTTTCACGGTGAGTTCGCGATTGACCAGTTCTTGAGCTTCCGTCCTCATCCCAAGTTGGCGGGGTATCGCACCGCCATCGACGGTTTATTCCTTGGTGGGGCCGGCATGCATCCGTCGGGTGGC
>DEBL01000401.1:8998-12408 GCA_002348535.1 Deltaproteobacteria bacterium UBA2957
GGGCCGGCATGCATCCGTCGGGCGGCTTTACCTTGGCGCAAGGCATCTTGGCTGCCCGACAAGTCTGAGCCGCGCGGCACACGCACAACGCACGGCACGCGTCAGTCCCAGCTGTCCGTCTGTGAGCGGAGGTGCTCGAACTGCCCGCATGGCCTACACTGCAAAGCATGATCTGGCTCTCAAATGCAGTGACCAACACCCGCAGTGCGTGGGGGATTGTGGTGGTGGTCGCTGTGGTCTCCGCGTTGAGTTTTGGGCTTGCGGGTCAACTGGAGCAAGAAGACGATGTTCTTGACTTTTTGCCCGCTGACAATCCAGAAATCGCCATGTTTCAGGCGATCAATAAAGAATTTGGTGGCCTCGATGCAGCCTTAGTTGGCATCGAAGCCGACAATGTATTCGACGGCGACTTTCTGCAGCGGCTGCAGGCCACCACTGATGCCTTGAGCGCCCTCCCTACCATTGACCACGTCTTGAGCATCACCAACGTCGCTGATTTTGAAGAAGACCCGATGGGTGGGGTGGTGGCCGGGATGTTGGTTCCCGATATTCCCACATCTCCTGAAGAGTCGGCTGCCCTTCGAGCCAGCATCCTGAGCCGCGAACACATCCGCGGGGCGCTCGTGTCCGACGATGGAACAGCCGTCGTGGTGGTGGCCTTCGCTGGATTCCGAGCGGATCCTCAAGCCGTGTCGTCGAGCATTCAGAGCATCGTGAGCGAACGATTTGATGCGGACCAAGTGTTCTGGGGCGGGGCCCCGTTTATTTCAACCTACATCTTCGAGACCACGCAAGAGGACCTTCGAAGGCTGAGTCCTTGGGCGGTCGCCGCCATTCTTCTGATCATGGTGTTCTCGTTTCGTGACCTTGTCGGGACTCTGCTTGGGCTGGTTTCGACGGGGATCGGCATCCTCATTTCTCGCGCATGCATGGTGGTGTTTGAGGTGCCGCTCAATATTGTCCTCGGCTCCATGCCCATCATTTTGTTTGCGGTCGGTAGCGCCTATGGGATCCACATTCTGAGCCGCTTCAACGCACATGCGCGCGAGGTTGATTGCGCAGAGGCGGTGCGACGCACGATTGTTCGAACAGGACCCGTGGTCCTCACCGCGGGGCTCACCACAGCGGTGGGGTTGCTGTCATTCGTGGCAATGGACATTGGACCGTTGCAGACGTTTGGCGTGTTCACTGCCATCGGGATCGTGGCGACCCTGGTGCTGAGTCTCACCTTCATCCCTGCTGTGTTGGTGTTGATCGACCTTCAGGGCATGACCACAGCGAAGCCGTTTGCGATTGATTGGTTGCTGGGGTGGACCCGAAAACTCTGGGCGCACAAGCGCATCGTAGGCGGTGCATTGCTGGTGGTTGCCGTGATCGGCGTCGCACTGAGCGGGCGGGTGAACAGCCGGGTCGATCAGTCGGCATTTTACAGCGCAGACAGCCCACCGGATCGCTCCGATCGGTTCTTGACCGAACATTTCGGAGGTTCGCAGTTTATTCAAGTACTGGTCGAAGGGGACCTGCGCGACCCGGTTCAGTTGCGACGCCTGAGGGAGTTGGCGGAGCGGATTGAGCAGTTGGACCATGTGGCGCGAGTACAGCACATTGGCCAACCGGTGGCACTGCTCAATCGAATGATGGAGGGGGCAGAGCGGATTCCGGACAATCGAGCAAAGGTCGAGTCACTGATGGGGTTCCTCACGGGCAATCCCGCTGTGCGGCAGTTGGCGAACGAGTCACGAACGCGCGCCCTGATGCATGTGACGGTGGGCACCGTGAAGGCGGTTGAAGTCGAAGTCCTCTTGGAGGCGATCGAAACCATGGTTGCGGAGGATTGGTTCACGCGCTTCAAGATTGTGGATGCCACGACGCAGACGGAGGATGTGGTTCGGGGTGACCTTGCCTTCCGGGTGCATCGCGCGTTGCGAGAGGCGCGCTTTGAGGTGGCCCCCGAGGCTGTCGCGCGCGCGCTGACCACACCGGCCCCCACGGTAGACGCTGCGGGTGTGGCTGCGGCCGTTGCTGCCCATCTCCAGTCATCCGAGTCGTTGGTCCGACTGGATGCGGTCGAAGCCGGTGCTGTGGCCTCAGCCGTCGCGGGATTGGGCCCTTCTCCGTCGGTCACCGACGTCGATGCGGCGATCGCTGCGGCGATCAGCCGCGAGGCACTGGATCCCATGGTGGCGGATCTTTCCTGGTCCGTGGGCACCCCGGCCGAGGAGGCGTGGGCTGCGGCGCAGGCTACCGCGGCAGTGAACGGCCTCGCGTCTGCATTGAATCTCCCGTTGAGCACAGTTCTCTCGAACCAACTCAGTCTGATTCTGTTGGACAGAAACGTCGAGACGGTGGGCGTGGTTGATGGCCAAGACCCCCCCGTGATGCGGTACACCGTGAGCGGAATGCCCGTCATGCATCAGGGCCTCAGCCAGAGTGTCACGGCCAACCAGTTCCGCAGTCTCGGTTTTGCCATGGGACTGGTGGCATTGATTTTGTCGGTATCCTTCCGCAGCGTCCGAACCGGCCTGCTGGCCACTGCCCCCATGGCGTTGGCTCTGTTGGTGATCTACGGTGCAATGGGGGCGTTCGAAATCAGTCTCGATATCGGCACATCGATGCTGGCGAGTCTGATCATTGGTGCCGGCGTGGACTACGCAGTTCATGTTCTGAGCGCATGGTTTGCCCGCGAGGACGAGCCGCTTTCGGTTGCGGCACTCCGCGCTACGGCTCGGGTGGGGCCTGCGGTTTGGACCAACGCCGTGATGGTGGCCGTCGGTTTTTTCGTGCTCACGCTTGGCGAAGCTCGCCCCTTAAAGAACGTGGGAGGCCTAACCGCGGCTGCCATGATCGTCGCAGCCGCCACTACCTTCTTGGTCATTCCCGTCTTGGCTCGGCGCCGATCGTACGCTCCCGACCCCGAGGAAACCGACCCGGCCGACATTTACCTGCAATGACCGATGGCCTTTGGTGGCCGGAGGGCTTAAACCCGAGGGCACACAGGAGGTCCCCATGGACACGATCACCGACGGCGTTGTTGCCATCATTCACTACACGCTCACCAACGACCAGGGCGAGATTCTTGACTCTTCGGACGGAAACGATCCGCTTCCTTACCTCCACGGGGCGAACAACATCGTCCCAGGGCTCGAGAAAGAGCTCACGGGTCTGAAGGTTGGGGACTCAAAGACTGTGGATGTGGCCCCTGAAGAGGGGTACGGGCTTCAGAATCCAGCCATGATTCAAGAGGTCCCTCGCAATCAGTTCCCCGAGGACGCTCAGGTTGAGCCGGGCGTTCAGTTTCTGATGCAAGGGGAGAACGACCAATCCATTCCGATCTGGGTGACCAAGGTGGAAGACGGCATGGTGACCATCAATGGCAATCACCCTCTCGCCGGACAGACACTGCACTTCGC
>DEBL01000155.1 GCA_002348535.1 Deltaproteobacteria bacterium UBA2957
GGCCACCGGTGACGAGGAGCCAACTGATCTCGACTCCTCGTACGCGCGCTATTTCGCCGATGCCGTCGACCGGCTATTCTCAAACGACGCGCTCATCGAAATCTGCAGAAGCCAAGCGGCCGTGGGTGTTCAACTCGCCACCGAGACCCTTCGCTGGATGCGCAAGACATCGCGGCGCATCGACCGCGGCGAACGGCACGACAAAGAGCGGTCCATCGTATCGAATCTCGCTCACATGCCCCTGAGTCGGTTCTTGGCCAGCTACACCTCCATCCTCAACGACCTCAGTAGCCGGTACAAGAGCCACGAAATCGATGTTGACTTCTATCGGGCCGCACTCCATGAAATTGCCAAACCGCCGCCCTCGTTTCCTCTGGACTCCACGGTCCATGAGCGGGTCGAGATGTTGATTCATGACTTGCTGGCCGCGTGGGACGCGTTGTTGTCCGCCAAGATCCTTGCCGATCAGTTGAGCGACCTCGAAGAAGCGCGCGACGAATTCATTGATGGCATTGGGAAGCGCGTTGATGAACACCAGCGAATTCAGTCGATGGTGTCGCCCTTCGTCGACTACCTCGATCGCGGTTGGGACCTGTCACGCGGGCTGTGGGAACAGGCCGACCTCGATGTGTTGGCTGAGTATGCCACGCTGCTGGAACAAGAAGATGATCTGCGGGCACTGGCCGAGTTGTTGGGGCGAATGCACGATGCTGAGGTTCACCGCGACGAGGAAGAGATCGCCAAGCACGTCCACACCAAGCGATGGATCACCGACGAACATCGCCGTGCTGAGATCGTGGGGGTTCGAGAATCCGATGACTTGGCCAATATTTTGAGCAGTGAGGTCGCACTGGCTGGCGAGCCGGAACTCGAAGACCGCTTCCTTCAGAAGCTGGTCGACAAGCGGTTAATGACGTTTTCATTGGCCGACCGTCGCCTCGTTCAGGGACCCAAGCTCGCTGCAGAGGAACAGAGCCAGAGCCATCGCCAAGCGCGCGGGCCGCTCATCATGTGCGTCGACACCAGCTATTCGATGTCGGGCCGAGCCGAACTTCTGGCCAAGGTCTTGGCCTTCGGTATTCTTCGCGTCGCCATTGAAGAGGACCGCGAGGCCTACCTCATCAACTTCTCCGTGCAGATCAACACGCTGGACCTGCGCGACGCGGGCCGAAACATCGACTCGCTCGCTGAGTTCCTTCGAATGTCTTTTCACGGTGGAACAGACGTGACGCTCGCCCTCGCCGAAACGTTGCGAAAACTCGACGAGGGGCGTTACCGCGATGCGGACGTCATCGTGGTTTCGGACTTCATTATGTACCGTGTCCCCCGTCCAATCCTCGAAGCCATTCGCAGTCAACAACACAACCGCGGCACACGCTTTCACGCGCTCACCTTCAACGACATTCCGAATCCAGAAATCATGGAATGCTTTCAAACTGCTTGGTTCTCCGACCCCAACCGACCCGGTGTGATCGAAGAAATCGCCGAGAACATCCACGAGATTCGCCACGGCAATCGAGACTCAATCGAAGCCCGGGCGGCACAGCGTCGCTGAAGTCAGTCCGGACTCGCCGTGCCTTCGGCCACCACGCGGCAGAACAGATTGCTCAACTGCAGCTGCTCCACGCTGCCGGTTGCAGGGTTCGCCAAGGCCGGACTCGCGACCACCATGGCGAGCACCTGAGCCCGGCTGATGGCCACATTGAGGCGGTTTGGCTCGAACAGAAACTGCGCGCCCCGAGACGATTCATCCAGCGTGCTGCATGCCATCGACACCAGCACCACCGGGGCCTCTTGCCCCTGAAACTTGTCGACCGTCCCGATCCGCGCACCCTCAGGCAGCGCCGCCGTCAGCAACCGGACCTGAACGTTGTAGGGCGCAACAATCACGATGTCGCTCAAGGTCATGGGCCGATCGGTCGCACCTCCATCTTCTGTAAAACGACAGTCCAAAAGTGCACTCACCAACGCAGCAATCGCGTCGGCTTCTTCAGTGCTGCCCACGCTGTTGCCGTGGTGAACCACCGGTGTGTAGACCACCCCGCTCGCCGCGGGCAGGCGAGAACGGTGGTGGTCTGGAACCCGCAATGCCCGCTCGGATGTCGTTGGCACGGCACTGAGTTGACCGTCGTAGAACGCATCAGAAATGAACCCGCATATCTCGGGCCTGAGCCGCCATGTTTGGTCGAGGAACACACCGAGAGACGGGGGAATGATCGCGTGCTCTTCAAGAAGGTACTCCAGTGCCGAACGACCGGTTTCGCCCGGATGAGAGCCTTGGATGGGCTGGCCAAGCTGGCGCTGGTCACCGAGCAATACCAAGTTGGCCGCAGCACGAGACATGGCGAGCAGGTTGGCCAAGGACACCTGACCCGACTCATCGACAACCAACAAATCGAATGCCCCTGCCACTTCGGGCCGGGCAAAGCCCCAAGCTGTGGCGCCCACCAACTGAACCCCTTCATCAAGGTGAGCAACAATCCCGGAGGACGCGCTGTATTCGACAGCGGACTGCTCTGTAAAGAAGGGCTTCTTTGCACTCGAGTCCACCTTCACCGCGCGCAACGGAACGTCTTGTTCGGCCGCCGCGCTTACGCAGGCGAGCATCAGGTTCTGAATCGCTTTGTGGGAATTGGACGAAATCCCCACCCGCTTGCCCGCCCGAATGGCGGCCAAAATCATCCGGGCACCGGTGTAGGTCTTTCCTGCCCCTGGGGGTCCTTGAATGCACAACGTGCCCCCATCGAGCTCCGTCACCAGCCGAATGGCTTGGTCCGACGCCGTCTCGGATCCTTGACGAAACCGCGTCGTCCCACCCGTCAGTCGAACGGGCGCTCGGCGCAGAAATTGGTCGATGGCACTCGGCAGGGTGCCGTCGGGGAACCAGGCTTGGATTTGATCAACCACTGACTGTTCCAGCTTGTGGTTCAGGCTTGATTCCTTGGGGATGAGCGACATTTCAGCCGGAACCCCATCACCGCCAATATCGACGAGCGCCTTCTTGGTGAACTTCACCTTCACGCGACCCTGGCCGGGTTCGATACGCTCGATGCTTACGGCACCGCCGATATCCGCGTGCGCATGGGGAACCCCCTTGGATCCCGGACCCATCTTGGTCTCTTGGTGAGCCGGATAGCGATACCACACCCCGCGAGAACCACGCCCAAGGTCCTCGATGGGGTCTTGTGTACGCGCCATGGCGGCAAGGCAATCGGCATCATCGGCAAGTTCGTCCAGCGTCTTCTGCAGCCGGTCAAAGTGCCGCCACCACATGGGCTTGTCTTCGCGCCGATAGAACTCCAACAATTCGGCAAGGAGTACGCCCAGTCGGTGGTCTGGGTGGTCCGTTGTGTAGACCTGAAGGATCTGCTCGCGAAGGTCCCGGCGCGCCACCACATCATCGGGGAGCACTCGCTCTTCTTCCGGTTCTGCAGCCGGGCCCCCAAGGGGCTGAATGCCGTGCTTCGCCGCCTCCAAGCGTAGCCAGTCATACAACGCCGCAGTCGAGTCGCAGTCGTCTCGGTTGTAATCGTGAATGGCCTTCAACAGCGGAGACTCAGCGATGTCTTCGGATTCACCGCTCTGAATCCAGTTGTAGTATTGAACAATCGAGGCCCCACCGCTCTGCACATCGCCATCGCGTGCGTCCCAATACAGGTGCTCGAGGTTCTTGATCGAATAGGACGGCTCACCCACGCGAAGCCCTTCCCTGACCACTTGGTACAGATCGACAAAGACCCCTTC
The DNA here is from genome assembly GCA_002348535.1 of Deltaproteobacteria bacterium UBA2957. Classification (GTDB taxonomy): domain Bacteria; phylum Myxococcota_A; class UBA796; order UBA796; family UBA796; genus UBA796. Next base: position 3,745 of record DEBL01000155.1, read on the forward strand.
GCGAAGCAACGCATCGACCTCATCTTCGCGAGTCGCATGCGCCCCCATGAGCGTTCTCATGGCCGTGACCTCGTAGGGAGCGTAGTGATACACGTGCATGCTTGGGTCGGCTTTCCATCGCTCCATGACCCAGTCAATAAATGCTTCAAAGGCGGTCTTTTCTTGCGTCTTGTTGTGCGCCCAGAACGCCCGAAACTCCAACGCATCGCCGGTCCGAGTCGTGGCCCCAAAGAGGTACTCGAGCCCGCCTTTCACGAGTGGATAGCCCTCGATGTCAAAGAAGACATCCATCGGACTGGGCGGAGGCAAGCGACTGAGCCCGTGCCCATCCCCCGCCTCTGTCGTTGGGACGACCCGGTAGGTTGGGCGCTCGAGTCCGCGGGATTCGATCTGAAGCTTGGCTTGCTCCTTCAGTCGCTCAAACAGCTCGACTCTGAGCCCCGCCACCTTGGTCAGGGTCGTTTGGGCCAAGGCCGCCATCGTGGCGATGCCCGCTGCTTCCAAGCGGTCGGTTTGTCGACGCGTCATTCCAGCCACTTGGGAGAGGTGATCCCGGTCCAATAGAATCGCCTTGGCGTGCGTGTCGAATGGTTTGTGGTCCGCGCCAGCTAGGGGGATGGGTGCGGCGGCATCGGGGCCAAAGTCTCCCGCCATCTGCGCGACAAAGTCTGCTTTGATGGCCCGATACGAATAAAAAAAGTCGGACACCCGATGTTGAACAGGGCTTCCATCGCCCAGAATGACACCCATGTGGTCGGGCCGACGCGCTTGAATATCGGCGAGCATTTCGGCATAGCAACAGAGCTGGACGATGAAGTAGGGTTTCACCGATTG
>DEBL01000037.1 GCA_002348535.1 Deltaproteobacteria bacterium UBA2957
CGATGCCGATGCCGATGCTGATGCGGACGCGGATGCCGATGGTGGTGCGGATGCAGGCGATGACGAAGATGGCGAGGGGGATGCCGACGACACAGGCGACTCGGGTTCGGGCGACACCGGAGGGCCTGGGGAGGCCTCGGATACGGGTGAGTCGGAGGGCCCTTAGGTGGAGTCGCGCTGGAAGCGACCGGTGCTGTAGCGACTCACCAAGCCTCGATGCGGACAAAGTTCGACGAGGCCGTGGGGGCCAATCAATCGAACCAAGGCACGTGTGTGTGGTGCCTCACGCACGCTGTATGCCGTGACCACCCGGTCGCCGCGTCGAAACAAGTGATAGGCCTCAACCCGGTGGTTGAATCCCCACGGATTGATTCCCACCGCCGGCTCGGAGGTGTGAGCAGCGAGCATCGACTCACCCGCTTTTGAAAAGATGTGAAGCCCCGAGTCGACAGCGTACAGCCAATCTCCTACGACCAGAACACAGGACGCTCGGGTGGGGTGCGCGCTGTGGCGGCGATCCGATGCACTCCAAGTGGCACCGTGGGCGTCAAGAACGACGCGTTCCAAGGGGTTGAACTCGATGCTCCACGGGTCGCGCCGGCCGCATTGCTGCCCAAGGGCTTCAGGATCCGCCGCGACCGACTCCAGTGAGGGGTCGTCGGGTAGAGCCCGCCATGCACCCAAACGCGCCGTGACAAGCGCTTCGTGCACGGTGGGTTCGACATAACGGTGGCACTCCGAAATGCTGCGCTCCAGTGCGCCCGATCCGTGGTGGCTGTGCACGCTCTGCTGGTACTCACCATCGAGGTAGCGAAGGTGCGAGATTGTCCTTCCCGACGTTGAATGACCCGCGGTGACCCATACATTCACGCCGGTGGGATCGACACTGAGGCCATGCACACCGGTCGTCATTTTCCAGAACATCGTCGCTCCATCGATCGCCGTTGTATCATCTCCGCGCGACCTTTCGAAGGCCGCTTCGATATGCTTGTCGTTGTGTTGCGCGAGAAGGTCGTTACAACCATACTCGCGACGAAACCACCGACCCCCCGGAGGAGCCCATGGCAGAGGCCAAGAACGACATTGTTCGCTGCGGACTGATTCAGTGCAGCAACCCCATTAACGACGAGAGTGTACCCGTCGCGGACATCCAGAAGGCGATGTACGACAAGCACATTCCGTTCATCGAAGAGGCGGGCGAGAAGGGTGTGCAGATTCTCTGCCTGCAGGAGATCTTCAACGGACCCTACTTCTGCCCCAGCCAAGATCCGCGTTGGTACGCGGCCGCTGAGCCTGTTCCCGGACCGACCACCCATGCATTGGCCGAGTATGCCAAGAAGTACGACATGGTCATTGTGGCATCGCTGTACGAGAAGGCAGAACGACGCGGCGTGTACTTCAACACCGCAGCCGTCATCGACGCCGATGGCACCTACCTCGGCAAGTACCGCAAGCAGCACATCCCGCAGGTTGCTGGGTTCTGGGAGAAGTTCTTCTTCACTCCCGGCGACGGTGGGTACCCCATTTTTGATACCAAATACGCCAAGGTGGGTGTGTACATTTGCTACGACCGACACTTCCCTGAAGGTGCCCGATGCTTGGGGCTCAATGGGGCGGAAATTGTCTTCAATCCGTCGGCAACAGTAGCGGGTCTGAGTCAGTATCTCTGGAAGCTGGAGCAGCCCGCTCATGCGGTTGCCAACGGCTACTTCGTGGGCGCCATCAATCGAGTGGGTACCGAAGCCCCGTGGAACATTGGGAAGTTCTACGGCAACTCGTACTTTGTAAACCCACGCGGCCAGTTTGAGGCCTGCGGATCGGAAGACGACGACGAGTTGGTCATCGCCGACCTAGACCTGTCGATGATCGATGAAGTTCGAAACACGTGGCAGTTCTACCGGGACCGCCGCCCGGACGCCTACGACGAGTTGAACAACCGGTAACGCCCCTCGTTTGGGTCAGTGGTGCGCAGCGCTGCTGACCCGAAACGGCCAAGACCACACCCGCGATGAGGGGACTGGGGCATGCCCCGGAGCGTTTGACTCTTCATCGCTCATGGGTGCGTGAATGCACCCCAAGGAGCGCCCTGTGTCCGCTTTAAGCAATCCCGACCCGACCTTAATCAACGATGACATCCGGCCGACGACAGACGCGGAGCGCCACTGGTCTGTGATGAACATGGCGAGCCTTTGGGTGGGCATGGTCGTCTGTGTTCCAACCTACATGCTGGCTGCTGGCCTGATCGAACAGGGCATGAGCTGGGGACAGGCGGTTGGAACGGTCATGCTCGGCAATTTGATCGTGCTAGTTCCGATGATCTTGAATGGCCATCCGGGAACCAAGTATGGGGTTCCGTTTCCGGTGATGTCACGGGCCGCCTTTGGCATTCACGGTGCCCACATTCCAAGTCTGTTGCGTGCCTTGGTGGCGTGCGGCTGGTTTGGCATCCAGACATGGATCGGTGGCGCGGCGATCTACCAGTTGCTCGGGGTTGTGGCGGGCGGCCCCCTGGGCGGAGATCCGATCGGGTTTCTCGGCATTAACGGCGTTGAGTTGTTGTGTTTCTTGGGCTTCTGGGCCATTCAGGTCGCCATCCTCTGGCGCGGTGTGGAGTCAATTCGGATTTTAGAGACCTATGCAGCGCCCTTTCTGATTGCGATGGGTCTCGCTCTCCTTGCTTGGGCCTACATCAAGGCCGGTGGCTTTGGGACCATGCTCTCAACCCCGAGTCAGTTTGCAGCCGGTGGAGCGAAAGAAGGGCAGTTCTTCAGCGTGTTCTTCCCCTCTCTCACAGCGATGGTCGGTTTCTGGGCTACCCTTTCGCTGAACATTCCCGATTTTACGCGGTACGCCAAGAGTCAGCGAGATCAGGTGTTGGGGCAAGCCATCGGACTGCCGACCACGATGACCCTGTTTGCGTTCATTGGGGTGGCCGTCACCAGTGCTACGACGGTCATATTCGGTGAGCCCATCTGGGACCCAACCGTTCTGCTCGGCAAGATGGGTGGCGGATTCACGGTTGTGATCAGCCTCTTTGCCTTGTCGATTGCAACGCTATCAACCAACATCGCTGCAAATGTGGTCAGTCCCGCAAATGCCATGATCAATGCGGCTCCCCAAAAAGTCACGTTTCGCATGGGCGGCATGATTACAGCGGGCATTGGCGTCGCCATCATGCCGTGGAAACTCATTGCATCGACCGGTGGGTATATCTTTACATGGCTGATTGGGTACTCCGCATTGCTCGGCCCCATCGGTGGTATTCTGATTGCTGACTACTTCCTGTTGCGCAAGACGGAGTACGATCTCGATGGGCTGTTCCGTAAAGATGGGCCCTACTGGTACAGCGGTGGATTCAACCCAGCGGCAGTTATTGCGTTGATTATTGCCGTCATCCCCAACGTTCCCGGCTTTGCGAAGGCGGCTGGATTTGCCGATGATGTGGCGCCGGTCTGGACTGACATTTACACCTATGCATGGTTCGTTGGGTTCTTCATTGCCGGCGGGCTTTACGTGGCACTCATGAAGCTTCAAACCAAGGATTGATCAATGAACATCGACTGCAGAAACTGGATTGGTGGTGAATGGCTGGCGGGAGCGGAGACCGCAGAAAATACGTGTCCCGCCGACATCGCAGACGTACTCGGCACACGACCCGTGTCGACCACCGATGAAGCCATTGCCGCCATCGAGGCTGCAAAGGCCGCA
>DEBL01000131.1 GCA_002348535.1 Deltaproteobacteria bacterium UBA2957
GACACCGACAACACACGGCCACACTGACACTGCAGTTCAGTGCCGGGGACTGGATAGGGCTGACTGAGTCGGTGTAGATGACTGCAGTGGGGACAGGTGATCTTTAGAGCCATGGAACCTGGCGGCGGGAGGGAATTGTCGGTTTATTGGAGCCGCGAGCCCTCCGCAAGCCCTCACTGCATTGAGCCTTTGGTTGGTGTGACAGGTTCCCGTCAATCGTCGATGAGTTTTCGGTGACTTGGATGGAAAACCGCTACAGTAGTGTTGGCCATACAGGGAGCCCAAACCGAATGTCTTCAACGCGACTTTTCAAGCACATTCTCTTGGCGGGAATGGTTCTGCCCGTCAGCCTCGCTGGCTACCATGTGATGGCCGAGAGCGGTCTGAAAGAGCCCGTAGAAAAGGCACTTCCGTTTGGGCTCGGGGACCTATCCATAGGACGTGAATATAGCCTGTCGAGACTGTCACTGCTCGAGCGTGACTTATATCGGGTCGAGAGTCGGTACGTGGAGAAAGGTCGCCTCGATCCCAAGGCAATGTTCGATGGAGCACTTGACCGAGTCCAAAGGCAATTCCCTGAGGTGCTTTTTCTGCAGCCGAGTGCGTCGGACGACCTGCACGTATCGGTTGGCGGGTTCTCGAAGGTTGTGCGCGTTGAACCGATTCGGAACTTCGATATGTTGTACCGGCAACTGGTCGAGGTTGCCACGATCCTCGACGAACACATGAGCCCGGAGACCGAGCGCCGCGAGATTGAATATGCGCTGGTGAACGGTATGCTCTCGACTCTCGACCCGCATACTGTTCTCCTGCCTCCGGCGGCAGCCAAAGACATGGAGGTCGACAATCAAGGCGAGTTTGGCGGGCTCGGTATCGAAATATCGATGGTGGAGGGTGAGCTAACAGTCAAGGTGCCGATCGAAGACACCCCCGCCTTTCGGGCCGGGCTTAAACCCGACGACCGGATTGTACGCATCGAGGGCGAGTCCACCATCAACATCGACCTCGAAGAGGCGGTCTCGAAGCTCCGTGGGATGGTCGGGGACCCGGTCACAATACTCGTGATGCGGAAGGGGTGGTCGGCGCCTCGCTCCTTTACGGTTGTTCGCGAGAAGATTCGCATCAACGCACTCGAGGGGCAGATGCTCGACGGGGATGTCGGGTACATCCGCATCAAGAGCTTCAATGCCCGCGCAGCCCAAGACTTGGCGGAGAACCTTGCGGCCTTTCACCGCGACGCCCAAGGGCGCCTGCGTGGGTTGGTGCTGGACTTGCGGATGAACCCCGGCGGGTTTCTAAACCAAGCCATTGACGTTGCCGACATGTTTCTCTCCGAGGGTGTGATCGTTGCCACGGAGGAAGGCGCCAGTGGCGAGCGTGCCGAGCAACGAGCACGGCGGAGCGGCACCCAGCCCAACTACCCAATCGCGGTCCTTGTCAATGCCTCCAGCGCGAGTGCCTCCGAGATTGTTGCGGGCGCGATCCGCAATCAAGGGCGAGGGGTCGTCATTGGGGAACGTACCTTTGGGAAGGGGTCCATTCAGCACCTTTATCCCCACCAAGAAGACGAAAGTCGGCTCAAACTGACCGTCGGGCGGTATCTGACGCCAGGTGACAAAAGCATTCAGGCCGTCGGTGTGACACCTGACATTCGGTTGGTTCCCAGTCTTGTTGAAGAAGCGGAGGTCTCGGAAGAGGTTGACCCGTGGGGGCTGGATCCGCTCCCACAGGTGTCATTGTATTGGAGGGAGTGGCTCGATCGTGAGGATAGCCTCGACCGCAGTTTCGCAAGCACCAACCGCCCGATTGACTCGCCGGTGTACCAGCTTCGCTACTATTACGACGTTGGCGATGAATCCGAGGGGCAGGGGATTGAACCCGAAGACGACTGGGAGGTGCAGTTTGCCCGCGAAGTGGTGATGGCAGCGCCGGGTCCTCGGCGTGCTGAGACCCTCCGGGGTGCGGCACGGGTGATAAAAAGCCGAAGGGTCACCCAGAATCGTGCATTGAGTGATGCATTTGAGCGTGTCGGCATCGATTGGTCCGCCGGGCGAGACGAAGCATCAGCAGCACTTGAACTATCCATTGATTTGGGATCGGACAACGCGTTGGTTGCGGGTGAGCACGAGCTTGTGGGGTTGACCATCAAAAACAAAGGCACGGCCCCCGTGTATCAAGTGTCCGCTGTGACCGAGTCGGAAAACCCGTGGTTGAATCAAGCAGAGTTTTATTTCGGGCGGATTGATGCCGGGGAGAGCCGCACCTACCGGCAACGAGTCGCGCTTCACGACGGGTACCCGACTCAATCATCTGATGTGCTCATCAAGGTGCAGGATGGGTCTCGCGACATGCTGCTTGAGAAGACGGTCCGGATTGACACGGTGGGCAAGTCGTTGCCCTCCCTTAACTACGCCGTGAAGCTGTACGACGGGATCGACGGGAAAGGTCGCGGGAATGGCGATGGTCGGCCTGAAGTCGGTGAGCGAATTCATATGGACGTGACCGTGACCAACCAAGGGGAGGGGCCAAGCGCCGACGCCTTCGTCCGCATCAAAAATCGGAGTGGTCGGAGTGTCGACCTGACCGAAGGCGGGTTTTCAGTCGGGACGTGGGTCAACCGAGCAGGAGAAGCGTGTGAAGAACTGTCGGCGGGGTGTCGGGCCAAGCTCGAGCCGGGGAACAGTTTCACGGGCACATTGCTGTTCGACCTTGTCAGACCACCCAACGAGGGCGCGTGGCAACTGGACCTTGTGGTGGGGGATAACCGCGCCTACGACTACAGCGTCATTCAGCAGGGTGGCTTCTACGACTTCTTCCAGCTCGAAGAGTCTATCCTTCTGAACGCCGGCGAAGCGTTTGAGTCCATCCAACGGACCTCGCCCTTGATTGCTGTGACACGTGAGCCGGACTCAACAACGGAACAGAGTATAGTGGTCATCAGCGGCACCGCGAAATCGGTCGGCGGAACTAAAGACGTCATGGTGTACCACGGCGAAGACAAAATCTATTACGACGGCGGAGGCGAGGCAGAGGTGAGGCCCTTCACCGTGGAGCGGCTCCTCGAGCCCGGACCGCACAGTTTTTACATCCTTGTGCGTGGACAAAACGGGCTGACAGCAACCAAAAGCGTCCACGTTTGGGCCGATGGCGCAGGCTAGGTGCGGGGCAGTGGTTTTGTCCCCAGCATGGATCGAAGTTCGTGGCGCAACCTGCGTGCCTCGTCATGGACGTGCTTCTGATGGTTTCCCCGAAGACGGCACTGCATGCGCCGAAACGCGAGTCGTGTAGCCGTTTTGATGTACCGTTCTTGGTCCACGCCGTCGGGACACCATCCCACACGGTTTCGACGCCGGACGCTTGCCAGTATGGCAACGTGCTGTGGCGGAAGCACACCCCCGTCCGCTTCCACTCTCAGTTCACGCAAAAGCATTCGGTGCTCCCCTTGCAAACAGGCAAGGAACACAGAGAAGACCAGCACAAACTCGCCGATGAATATCGCGACATCAACGATGAAAGCTTGCCCATTGCCAAGCCCTGCGAGGACCGCGAGCGCGTTCCAAAGCATGTGAATGCCCATGGCCAAGGCCATTCCGATACCGAAGGACGCGATGCGGAGATCCATGGTTCGGAACCGTGCCCA
>DEBL01000202.1:0-4304 GCA_002348535.1 Deltaproteobacteria bacterium UBA2957
CGTGGGCTCCGTCCAGGAGGATTCGACGCCCCGATAGGTCCACTGAAGGAAGCGCCTGAAACCACGAATCGAGTGGGGAAGGATGCGTGGAGTCTGTCCCCCCCGAGCTTGAGGCGGGGACGCCAAAGTGTGCGGCGAGTTCAGAAGGGTCGACCAGCTTTTCCCCACGCCGGTCAACGACCTTTATGCCATTGTCCGACCACACATTGTGACTCGCAGTCACCATGACACCGGCGTCTGCACCGTCTGCTACCACAGCGGTGGATACGGCCGCGGTGGGAACGACGCCGAGCCTCACAGCATGCGCACCACCCGTTACGAGACCGTCCACGAGTGCATCCACCAGCTGTGGGCTGCTCGCACGGGTGTCTCGACCCACGAATACTGTGCCCTGCTTGATCCATCGGCTGAGCCCCATGCCAATCGCTTTCGCACCATCCACCGATACAGGCCACTGGCCTGCGTGGCCACGTACGCCATCGGTTCCAAACCGGATGGACTGAGTCATGGTGACCGCTGCAGGACTACATCGTTGGGGACGACTTTTATCACCGTCACGTCCTTGGGGCCCTGATGCACAACATCAAGTCCAGCGCCCGGTTCAGCCGGATTGAACCGCACGCTGAGCGGTTTGCCGACGGGTGCAGGGTTTGGGAGGTGAGCTTGGACGCTGATTCGGTCTGCTGTCAGGTCGCGCATTGCCGCAGCCGGACCCGAAAGCGTAACCACGGCCGTAGCGGGAACGGCCTTCCAACCGTCGGCCCGAGACATGATTGGTACATCGGTGAAGGTTTTCTCCGCGATGACCGGTTCAACGTCTACGGTGACCTTGACGGGCTCGTTCAATGTGCTCACGATGGATCGCTCTTTCGGCGCCAAGGCGAGCGTGTAGGTTCTGTCTTCGGTGAGTCCGTTGAGGTCAATGACGTCGGTCCCAATTTCCGCCACCGTTCGGAGCACGGATCGGGGACCTGCAATGTTCGCAGCCTTGGGTTCAACCGTGATGGATGCCACACGGTAGCCGGTCCCCGCGTCTCCAACGACTGCCGGCACCACTTTGACTACACGGTCCATTTTTCGGTCGAGTTGGACATCGACTCCCGGGGGAGAAATTTGAACCACGGAGACGCCCTCTGGAATGCCGCGTATGCTGCGCCCGGCAAAATCAACGGAAACTAGACCTTGTTCCGACTCCGAGAGGTCAACGTCGTACCGCAGGGTACGGTTCTTGACGTTTCGAACCAAGCCCTGCGGACCTCGTATGGTCACCACCAGCGTCTTTGGCACCGGGTCGATCCATGTCATCTCCTCGGGGAAGGACCAGAGGACCTGTGCGCGCGTTCGCTGCGACACGATTTGCTGGGTTTGAACCCATGCCCAGATCATAATGGCGAAGACCAGAGACAACACTTTAAAGGGCATCTCGCGGGTCAGAAGGTCTCTTACCTTTGCCTGTATTCGCTCCGTCGGCGTCATTGGGCGTCCTCCACAGCGGGGGTGGGAACGTCACGGGGTTCTGGAGTGACCTGGAAAATTTCTTGAATCTGTTCTCGCAACTCATTGGCATTTGCGGTCGGGGTGATGCGCCCGTTCTCGACAATGCTCACAGTTCCACGTTCCTCTGAAACAATGATTGCTACCGCGTCCGTTTCTTCAGTCAGACCAATGGCGGCCCGGTGGCGGGTCCCAAAAAACCGAGAGATGTCCTTGCTGAGGGACAACGGGAAGAAGGCCTGCGCCGCAGCGATCCGGTTCTTCTGAACGACAACTGCTCCGTCATGCAGAGGACTGGTGGGGTGAAAAATGGCGGTCAGGATTTCATGGGAGACGACGGCGTCGATTGCGGTTGCACGCTCCACATACTCGTCAAGGTTGGCCGAACGCTCGATCGCGACGAGGGCACCGACGCGCCGGCTCGCGAGAGCGAAGCAGGCCTTGATCAACTCCTCTCGCATCGATGCATTGCCGAGGTCGCCGCGGCTGCTCACGAACAAGCGACCGCCTGCCCGTGCAAGACCGCGGCGGATATCAGTCTGAAACAAGATGATGACGGCCAGCACAATGTAGACAAGGAACTTTTCAAGCAGCCAGTGCACGCTCACCAACTCGAATTGTTCGGCAAACACGTACAGGGCCAACACTCCGATTAGACCCACAAGGCTTTGCAATGCGCGGGTGCCCTTGAGAATAAGCAGCGCGCGGTACAGCAGGTACGCCATGATGCCAATGTCCAGCACATCGTTCCACTGCAGCGATTCCCAAAGCCAGCCTGCCATCGTCTCCGTCCAAGAACAGCCTACCGCTACGGGCGCTCGTCTGCAGCAGAATCGATTGCATAGAGTAGGTCAAGCAACTGACGTGTCTCACGCACATCATGGACCCTAAACGCCTGGGCGCCGGCCGCATACGTTTGAGCAACCGCCGCGAGACTCCCCCCGATCCGGTCGCTGGGGTTCGGGGCATCGGTCAGATGGTGGATAAAACTCTTCCTAGATGCGCCGACCAATACAGGGAACGGGGAATCGACAAATGACGAGATGTGTGCCAACAGGAGAAGACTCTGTTTCGCCGTTTTTGCAAAGCCGATTCCCGGGTCAATCCATACCGTCTCGGACCTCGCCAGCGCCGCCTGAGTTGTCAGCCACTCGAGCACTTCCGAGACCGGGTCTCGGTATTCGGTCATCGACTGCATGGTGCGCGGAGTACCCCTCATGTGCATGACAATCGTTGCATCGGCATCGGCTGTTACTGGAATCATATCGGGGTTCTGCAAGCCAGTGACATCGTTAATGATGCGCGCGCCAGCCCTCAATGCACGGGCAGCGACGGTGGGTTTGGAGGTGTCGATGCTGACGATGGCGTCCTTGCTGAAGGCCTCGATTACGGGGCGAACCCGGCGCCATTCCTCCTCGCCATCAACGGGAACCGCTCCGGGACGGGTGGACTCTCCACCCACATCGATCCAGTCGGCGCCGGCCTCAATCAGCGAGGCTGCATGCGCGACGCCATCACCGTACAAACCGCCGTCCGAGAAGGAATCCGGCGTCGCATTTACGATGCCCATCACCACTGGGCGGGAGCGCATCAGGCTGTCTCGGGGACCGGGTAGACGGGCTTGAGTTCGTCAACAATGGTTTCGAACTCTTCACCCTCAACCGTTTCCTTCTCCAGAAGCACGGTGGCGAGGCGTTCGAGGATGTGGTGATTGGTTTCGAGGATGGTCACAGCGAGTGCTTCCCCTTCGCGGGTAATGCGGTCGATCTCCTCGTCAGCCAGCTTGCCGGTGGCCTCGGAATAGTTGTTTACCTTTCCGTAGTCGCGCCCGAGAAAAACCTCACCGTCGCTTGCAAGGGTGCGCGGTCCGATCACCTCAGACATTCCAAAGCGTGTCACCGCACTGTTGGCGAGTTTTGTGGCGCGCTCGAGGTCGTTCTGAGCCCCGGTGCTGAAGTCGGCGAAGATGATGCGCTCGGCAACTCGGCCACCCATCAAGATGGCGATCTGGGTGCGAATCTGCGTGTAAGTGAGTCCGAACTGGTCTTCTTCGGGAAGCATCTGCGTGAGGCCGAGGGCGCGCCCCCGCGGGACGATGGTCACCTTGTGGACTGAATCGGCGCCTTGGTCGACGAGTATGCGTGCCACAATGGCGTGCCCTGCTTCATGGTACGCAGTGCGTCGCCGTTCCTTGTCCGGAATCACCATTGACCGGCGCTCTGGTCCCATGGAAACCTTGTCTTTGGCGTGCTCAAACGAACTCATGTTGACGGTTTCAAGGTCATTCCGTGCGGCGATGAGAGCCGCCTCATTCACAAGGTTCTCGAGGTCAGCTCCGGAAAAACCCGGAGTGCCTTTCGCCAATACATCGAGGTCGACGTCGTCGTTCGTGGGGATTCGGCGCGTGTGCACGTCAAGTATGCCTCGCCGCCCCTTCACATCGGGGTTGCCCACGACAACGCGTCGGTCAAAACGCCCCGGCCTAAGGAGCGCCGGGTCCAAGACATCGGGGCGGTTCGTGGCTGCCATCAAGATGACGCCATCGTTGGATTCGAAACCGTCCATCTCCACCAGCAACGCATTGAGGGTCTGTTCTCGTTCGTCGTGGCCGCCGCCCATTCCGGCGCCGCGGTGGCGCCCAACGGCGTCGATCTCGTCGACGAAAATAATGCAGGGCGCGTTTTTCTTGCCTTGGTCGAACAGGTCGCGAACGCGACTGGCTCCGACCCCCACGAACATTTCGACGAAATCGGAACCGGATATCGAGAAAAACGGAACGGCAGCTTCGCCGGCCACTGCTCGTGCGAGCA
>DEBL01000202.1:4609-8510 GCA_002348535.1 Deltaproteobacteria bacterium UBA2957
CCGGCCACTGCTCGTGCGAGCAGCGTCTTGCCGGTTCCAGGCGGCCCCATGAGCAGGACTCCCTTCGGAATCCGCCCGCCCAAGCGCGTAAACTTCTGCGGCTCTCGAAGAAACTGAATGATTTCGGCCAATTCGGCCTTTGCTTCATCGCAACCGGCCACGTCCTCGAACGTTACCTTGCGCGTCGACTCGTTGAGCATCTTGGCGCGGCTTTTTCCAAAGCTCATCGCCTTGCCGCCCCCCGATTGAAGTTGTCGCATGAACAACAAAAAGAGAATGAAAATCAGCACCAAGGGCAAGGCGGTGCCGATGACCGTCATCATGCCCCCCTCGGGCTCTTTTTCGTAGTTGGGAACAATGTCGTTGTCGGCAAGTTGCTGCAGCAAAAAATCCGAATCCGTGGGGCCTACGGCACGAAAGGTGGTCCCGTCCTCCAAGGTTCCAGTGAGGTCTTGGCCTTTGACGGTGATTTCTTTGATCTGCTGCTGCCGCGCATGCTGAACCACTTGGGAGTAGCTTAGTTCGGCTTGGCGACGACGGTTGTCTTGGCCCACCATGGTGAACGCCAGCATGACCACCAACGCCAAAAAGACCCAGAGAAAAAGACCGCGACTGTAACTCTTCATACCATCCTCAACACCGAGCGCACTCGGATGCTTCCAAGGTATCGCGGCCCACCCAAAGCGTCACCGTGATACACGCTCGAAGTTGGTCAGGAGTTCAGCAATGAGCAAGACGGTTGTTTTGGCGGGCGGGGGCACAGGCGGTCATGTCTATCCGGCACTCGCGATGGGCGCCGCGCTCCAACAAGCTGGATTTACGCTAAAGTATATGGGTGATGCCCGCCGACTCGAAGGGCGTGTCGTTCCCACAACGGAGATTGAATTCATTGCGATTCCAGCCGTGCAGTATCCGCGCGGTGGGGTGGCCGGGAAGGTGAATTTCGCGTTCGGATTGCTCAAAGCGATCCTTCAAAGCCGCGCCCAACTAAAAAAATTAAAGGCGGACTTTGTGCTCGGCGTAGGCGGCTACATTTCTGCGCCTCCGGTTCTCGCGGCGTGGACCCTCGGAATCCCGCGCGCGATTCATGAAGCGAATGTCACTCCAGGTTTGGCCAACCGTCTCTGTGCACGGGTCGCGAACCTCGTCTTGCTGACCTACTCCGCCACGGCGACCAAACTCCCCGGATCGGCTCCCCGCGAGACTGTGGGGTGTCCTGTCAATCCAAAGGTGCTCAACAGCACTCGAGAGTCGGCGGCCGAGCGGTATGGCCTGCGGCCCGATCAACCAACATTGCTCGTGGTTGGTGGTTCCTTGGGTGCGGAAACGATCAACCGGATTGCAGTGGCTGCAGCGAGAACCGCAGGTCGGGCGTACCAAGTCTTGCATGTGACGGGGCCGAAATACCATGATGCCATCGCAGCCGAATTGGATCCGAAGCCGGAAGGGTGTGTGCTGGTGGGCTATGAAGATCGCATGGCGGACGCGTACGCCGTGTCCGATTTGGTGTTGTGTCGCGCAGGCTCTTCCACGCTGGCCGAGTTGACTGCGATTGGCAAGCCATCTGTGCTTGTGCCATCGCCCAATGTCACGGACAATCATCAAGAAGGCAATGCCAGAGGCCTCGAAGAGGTTGGGGCTGCCATTGTGGTCGTCGAACGTGAGTTGAATGTAGATTCGACGGTCAGTCAGATCGGTGCGTTGTTGTCGGACAAGGACACCTTGAATGCGATGGCGTCCAGCGCCAAGGACCAAGGTCACCTTGACACCGCGGGTCAGGTTGCCAGTCTGCTCGAAGAGCGGTTCTTGAACGCATGATGCTCTTCACGGTATTGAGTACGGGAGCCGTTGCGGGGAGCCTCCATGTGGTGGCGGGCCCCGACCATCTCGCCGCGTTGGCTCCCGTTGCGGTAGACGACCGCGCGCGCGCTGTGCGCTTGGGGGCCCTGTGGGGTTTGGGCCATGGCCTCGGTGTGATCAGCATTGGACTGATTGGGTTGAGTGTGGCTGGACTCATTGATATTGACGCGCTGAGCAGCTGGTCGGAGTTTGCGGTTGGAATCATGCTCGTCGGAGTTGGCGGGTGGTCGCTTCGTCGTGCAGCAACGGTGGTCATCCATCGACATGAGCATGGCCACTCAAACGAGGCCGGTCACCACCACATTCACGTTCATATAGGCCATGTTCACGACGGTGCGGCCCATCAAGGTCACACTCATGCGGCGCTTGGGATTGGTTGGCTTCACGGTGCCGCTGGAGCGGGACACGTGTTTGGGGTCGTTCCAGCGCTTGCGCTGCCTGTCTTCGAAGCAGTCGTTTACCTTGGTGCGTATTTTGTTTCAGCAGTCGTCTCCATGGCGCTGTTTGGCGGCTTCTTGGGGTTTGCGGCCAAGCGGTCGGGCCCACGCATGATTCGCGGGTTGATGTCAGCAACCGGGGTGGCCGCCGTGGGACTTGGAGTTGTCTGGTCTGTATCGAGTTGGCCCATCTAAAACCGGGCTGTGACGATACCGATAAGGTTGACCCAAGGAACCCGACCCAGTGCTCCTGAATCGGTACTCTCCGTTGGGTTGTCGCCGACCAAGTGCAGCCCGTCGTCGTGCACGTTGAGCACCCTCTTGACGAGTCGTACATCGGTTCGAAATGGGTGCCGAACCACCACGATGTTGCCCGGCTGAACAGCAGATGCTTTCCGAACAAGTACATGCTGGCCATCGACAAGGGTGGGGGCCATGCTATTGCCGGCTACGCGGTACCGCCGCACCCGCCGAAGGGCCCACGCCATTACATCGGAAATGCTGACAGCAGAAACGGGCGACCCGGTCGCCCCGGCCGCCCGTTGTGTCATCTGCGCACCTTAGGATGCTGTGTAGTAGGGCACATCACGGCCTTTCGTCGACCAGAAGATGTTGTGAATCTTCTCGACGGCCTGCATCAGTTCCTGCGCGTGCTCAAGGTTGACCTCAACCTTAACGGCACTGCAGAGCTTTGCAGCTTTCCAGAATGTATCGTGGAGGTCTGGGTACGCTTCCAAGTGATGCGGTTTGAAGTAGTCCGTCCACAGCACCAACAGTTGTTCCTTGGCGTGGTGGGTTTCTTCTTCCTTGATCGTCACGTACCGGCTCAGCGTGTTCAGATAGGCGGCCCATGCGGCTCCGTCGTTGGTTGCAGGCGGCTCGAGCGCCAGGATTTTCTTGGTCATGGACAAGCCGGCCTCTGCTGCGATTCGAGCGCTTGCGGGGTCGTACACGCCGCAGGGACCGTCGCAGTGGGCCTCGACGGTGTCGCCGGGGATTTTTTGATTGAGGATCTTCAGGGCTGTTTCGAGCATGTTCGTCTCCGATTCGGAAGGGTTGGAACTCTCTCTTACACGGTTACGACACGCCGATCAACGCGAGTCGCCAGAGAGTTCCAAGGCGCGGCCCAATACAGCATCAAATTGAGCAGGAGACAAGCGGCCTGTCGCCGTGTTTAGCGGCGAGGGATGAAAGCTGTCGATCATGACCGTGGTGCCAAGCCAATGCTCCGCGCCGTGCGCGAAGGGGTGCGCGTTGAGACGCTTGCTCAGGACCCGCAACACAGCATCGTGCGCGATCTTGCCCAGAGCCAAAATGGCTTTTGCATCACCGATCTCGTCCACTAGCCACCGGGTACCACACCGCTTAATCTCGTCGGTGGTCGGCTTATTTCCGGGTGGCAAACACTTGACGGCATTCGAGATTCGAATCCCTCTGGGGTAGCCCTTGGAGTCGAGGCAAGAGCGTGCCTGCAGGCGCCGTTGCAGCCAGTCAGATGATTTGTCTCCGACAAATGGGAGTCCAGTCCTGTTCGCACCCAATCGGCCCGGTGCAAGACCCAGTACGAGGAGGGGAGCATCGCTGGGCCCGATCGGTGGAACAGG
>DEBL01000344.1 GCA_002348535.1 Deltaproteobacteria bacterium UBA2957
CGCCGTTCCTCGGTCCCGCGGTGCCGCATAGACATCCGCCATTGGCGAAGGCACGGTCACCCAGTCAGCGGGAACTTCCGGCGCCTCTGCGCGCGGAATCTCGGTCGATTCGGCGAGGGCGCGCATGCTGGGCGCCGCGCTCGCTGAGTGGCCCAAGAGGGCGAGCAGCAGAAACAGTAATGAAATCACGGTCGGACAACACGATCGGTTCCGCTTTCATTCCCCTGGGAACGCCTGCGGTAGCCGGTTACGGCGCTCGCCATGCCCAAACGCGCACCATGGTGGGATGACAAGTCGCTGCTTTCAGCAGTGGTGACTGGCTGCATCATTCGGCTTCTACCGCTCCTGTTGTGGTTGGACTGGGTGTGCGTGCGCGATGAGTGCACTTACTCTAAGATATCGCGCCGCATCGTTGACGGTGAAGGCATGGTGGGCAGTGCAGGGTGGCTTTGGGCCCCCGGATACCCCATGATTGTGGCCGTCCATCGATGGTTTACGGGAGTTTCGGGATCAACCAAAGTGACCCAAATCGTAGCGGCCGGAGTGTGCACGGTGTTGCTGTATCGCTTGGTGCTGCGCGTCTATCGGGACTGGGACGACGGGAGTCGGCGGCGAACCGCTCGCATCGCCGCGTGGATGTACGCGCTGAGTCCACACATGGTGTTCTTCTCCATCAGCTTGTGGTCAGAGGTGCTCTACGGAACATTGCTCCTCGGGCTGCTCATTACCCTCGACAAAGCCCGTGATGCCTTGCCGTCTCTCGACCGGGGCTGGCTTCGTCGGGCGGCGTTCGTCGGCGTCATGGCCGGAATTTGCGTGCTGTTTCGGGGGGTGGCGACCTACATGGTTCCCATTTTTGCCGTCACCCTGTTGTGGGGTCGGCTGCGAAGCCTCGGGGCCTATCAGCAGGTAGCGGTGATGGTGTTGGGTGCGATGTTGACCGTCGCCCCCTACAGCGTGTATGTCTCCAAAAAGTTCGAGGCCACCATCATTTCGGACCGAACGCTGGGGCAGATGATGTGGCTTGGAAACAACGATTTCAGCCCCATCACGTTTGACTATGGCAATGGCTATCTCTCTCAACGGGCATTCAAGCGCCACTCGGCAAAAGGCCGCAAACAATGTGCGGGTCGAAAGAAAGTCATCAAGCGCGACACCTGCAACACCGAAAACGGGAAGCAGTGGATTCAGGACAATCCCGTCGACTTCTTGTCGCGAATGCCCCTCCGTGTCGCCCAGATGCTGAATCCCAATTCGCTGATGACGCGACACCTTCGCTGGGGCGGATGGCGTGGATTGCCCCAATGGTTCGATGAATTGCTCATCGTGCTTCAGGCGCTGGGATCGGGCTTTGTGTTGATCGGCGGTGCCTTCGCGCTGGTGGCACGCGGCAGAGGAGGGCACGGCCTCGTGACCGGGTTGATTTTGCTGTACCACTGCGCGGCCATCGCGGCGTTGGCCGGTTTGACTCGCTACCGGGTCCCACTCGAGCCCTTGTTGATGGTCTACGGTGCGGGGTTATTGAGTAATCCTCGACGGGTCTGGCAAGGGCTGGTCGCGGACAAATGGCGTATTGCTTTGGGTGTAGTGGTGATGGCATGGGTCATCCCGCTTGTTCTTTGGTTCCTTCCAGCGGGGTGGCCATGGTGGCGTTCCTGGTAAGTTTGCTGGCCTGCACGAGCGGCAGTCCTGAGATTGCGGCGGGTGACGCCGCAAAACCCGATGTGATTTTGGTGAGCATCGATACGCTGCGGGCCGACCACTTGTCGTCCTACGGTCACGATCGGCCGACCAGTCCGTTCTTGGACACGCTGGCTTCAAATGGGACGCGGTTCGACCACGCCCGCTCGAACAGCCCTTGGACGCTCCCCGCTCACTTGACGATGCTGACGGGACAGCTTCCCGTGACCCATCAAGTGACGGACGATCACCTTGCGCTGGATCCGAGCGTTCGCGTGCTGCCGGAGGCCATGCGAGAGGCCGGGTACGCGACCGGCGCGTCCGTAGCGACCCTGTACGTGAGCCGTAAGTTTGGTTTTGATCGGGGCTTTGATTTCTTCGACGATCATGGCATTGAGACCGAGAAACAGAACCTGAAGGGTACGGTTGTGGCCAGTGACGTCATCGGCAGTGCCGTGGACTGGATTGAAGACCTTCCCGAGGGCAAACCGTTTTTCTTGTTCCTGCACTTCTACGATGTGCACTACCACTACGATCCACCCCCTCCCTTTGACACAATGTTCGACCGGGCTCCCGCTAAGGGAGACCGCCGGTTCAAGAACTACTACGCTCACTTCAAGAAGCCCCTCACCGAAGAGCAGAAAGCGCATCAACTCGCTCAGTACGATGAATCCATTGCCTATGTCGATGCCCAACTCAAGGCCCTCTACGAACAGTTGGACCAAGCCGGCCGCAAGCAGCGATGGGTTGTGAGTTCGGACCATGGGGAAGAGTTTGGCGAACGGGGGAGCTGGGGGCACGCCCACAGCCTGTACGCAGAACAGCTTCGCGTGCCGTTGATTGTGTCCGGCGAAGGGTTGCCATCGTCCAAAGTCATCACCGAAGCTGTTGGCATTCACGACATTGCCAAGACCATTGCTTCATGGGTCGGTCAACCGATGGCGGCGTCCGATGGACTCGACCTGAATCCCGCCATGGAGGGGGCCCCGGTTCCGAGCCGGAGTTTCCCAGCGGAGACGTTCCGGTTCAAGACGCGCCGAATCAGTCTGTACGAGGATGGAAAACGCATAGAATGGGACCTCCGCAAGCGAAAAGTGGAGCTGTTCGCCTCTGATTCAGACCGCCTTGAGGTCAACGACCTCGCCTCCAGCGATGCGGCCTCTGTTGCTGCGCTCTCGGCGCGCGCAGAAGAGGTCTGGGGCCGGCCGTGGGAGGCGACAGCCGACGGCACGGTTCGGGTGAAGAAGGGTGTTGTCCTCAAGAATGGAGCGCGGAAGAGTCTTCGTGTACGGGCGGGAGATTCCTTTCAGGTTCTGCCGTACGACACCCACACGACCTTCACACCGGTGGGCGAATCCGATCCGCTGGGACCGTGGCAGAGCACGTCGCCGCCCCCAGAGGGTTCTGCGGTGGTGTACAAGGCCGAGGCCCGAACAGCGGGAATCGAGCTGGACGAAGACACCAAGAAGATGCTCGAGCAGTTGGGGTACATGCAGGAAACCGAGGAATAGTCTCTATTCTGCTTCCAGTGCATAGTTTGGCCACACCGGTGGCTGCACGTGTTCGTAGACCACCGCGGTCTCCATCCGGGAAACCTCTGCCCGTGTCGTGAAGGCATCGAGCGCCAAGTCGCGGAGATGGTTGGCATCCCGTACCGCGACGTGGACGAGGAAATCGTTTTCGCCACCCATGTGGTAGACGCTCACGACCTCAGGCAGTGTGAGCAGGTGCGCACGGAAGGTTTCGACCAAGTCGCGGGAGTGCCGCGCCATGCGGACCGCGACGAATGCCTGCAGGCCAACACCGAGCGCTTTCGGGTCCACGCTTGCACGGTACCCAGTCAGTACGCCGTCGCGCTGCAGGCGCCGGACACGCTCGAGGCATGAGGACGGAGCCAGACCCACCGCTGCGGCGAGTTCTTTGTTGGAGATCCGTGCATTCTTCTGTAGGGCACCCAAGATCTTGTTGTCGATTCGGTCAAAATGAAAATTAGCCACAATAATCCCAATTGTATTCGATGGATTTGTAAGAAACCGAATCATAAACTGTATGTGTACAAAAAAACAGAACGGAGTTCGATTATGCGCCCAGATACCGTCGCGATTCACGCCGCTCGAGATGGACTTGGAGAGGCCCACGTGCCGCCAATCGACCTGTCGACGACCTACAAAACACCCGATCTTCCCGATGCGACGCAGAGCATTGATGCGATGGCTGCCGGCGGCCTGCCCACCGGTTCGAGTGTGTACCAGCGTCTGTTTAATCCCACGGTTGACCGATTCGAGCGGGCACTCGCTACGCTCGAGGGCGCCGAGGCTGCTGTGAGCTACGCCAGCGGCATGGCCGCAGTGACCGCAGCACTGCTGGCCGCGAAGATGGTCGGCAATCACGTCGTGGCCGTGCGGCCGCTGTATGGCGGCACCGATCACTTGCTTGCCTCGGGTCTGTTGGGACTTGAGGTCAGTTGGGCCACCCCTGAGACGGTTGCGGATGCGATTCGTCCCGACACCGCCTTGGTGGTCTGTGAGACCCCCGCGAACCCGACCCTCCAGTTGGTGGACATTGAGGCCGTTGTAGCCGCCGCTGGCGATGTGGCCGTCATGGTCGACTCGACCTTTGCCACCCCTGTGTTGCAGCAGCCCATCCGACAAGGGGCAACCATTGTTCTCCACTCGGGAACCAAGTTCCTCGGCGGCCACGGTGATGTGCTCGCAGGTGTACTTGCGACCAATGAGGAGTGGGCAGCCCGTCTGCGTCAGGTGCGCATTCTGACCGGCGGGAACCTCCATCCGATGGCGGCCTATACGCTGCACCGCGGACTGCAGACGCTTCCGGTTCGCGTGCGGGCAGCGCAGGACAATGCCATCAAACTCGCAGAGCGGTTGATGCAGCACCCATCCGTGGCGCGAGTTCGGTTCCCAGCCGCTCCCGGGTGCGACCCCCATGGGCTGGTCGGACGCCAAATGAGTGGACCGGGCACCATGATCTCCATCGACTTGGCCGGCGGATACGACGCGGCTCGGAATGTGATGAGCACAGTGGGCATCTTTACCCCTGCGGTGTCCTTGGGTTCAACCGACTCGTTGATTCAGCACCCGGCGGGCCTGACCCATCGAATCGTGGGTGAAGATGCCCAAGCAGAGGGAGATATTGGTCCGAGCCTGCTTCGCCTGAGCGTGGGTCTTGAAGACCTCGAAGACCTCTGGCATGACCTTGCATCGGCATTGGAGACGGCCAGCCCAATGGCTGCAAAGTAGGCTGGGTTCATCGCCGCCGGCGCAGCACCAACAGTCCGGCAACGATCCCGAACCACGCGCCATGCGGAGAGCGAACCGTTGTGCAGTTGCATCCCGCTTCGTCCGTCGCGGGGGAAGCTGAATGATCGGCTTCCACAGTCTCTTTCGTCGTAAACGAAATTCGAAACGGGTCCTCCATGCGCCGACCGTCCGTACCGACGAGGCCTTTCGCTTGGAATCGGTGGTCGGAATCGATCGCCCAGCCAGACTCGGGTGCAATATTCACCACGTGAGAGTCGTTTCCATAGAAGAGATCAGAGACCAGTGAGTGGGCGCCAATGTCTGAGGTGACCTCAAACGCACTCGCGGTCACCTCAGACTGGAAGAGGCCTCGGTTGAATACGACCGAAATGCGCGACTCCACATCGGATGCTTCAGCCCCTAAAAGCCGTGCGCCATCGCTGGGCCACGACCCAATGACTGTCAGCGGGAGCGGTGTTCCTTGCAAATCAGCCCACAGACTCTCCCAGTACGCTGCGACCACACGGGCCTCGAATGGGGGAGCACCGGGCACGGCTGGATCAAGCAGATGACTGCACCCCCAAGGAAACGATGCAAGGTGGTCATCGACCAGCGTTGACACCTCGCTCATTCCGGCGACGCCATCGACAGCCACCTCAAGCCAACCCTGACCATCCTCCAGCGTCTCCATTGCAACATCGATTCCAGACGCCGCGAAAAGGTCGGGAAGGATGTCGGGAAGCTGAGTTTGCGGGGCCGATTGGGCGCCAACCAAGTCTGCGAACACCACGTCTTGGGAGGTATCGAGTGATTTGGCGGCATCGAGCCATCCAAAGTCGCCGTCGTAGACCTTGGAACGCTCCATGTACATGCTGTCGAAGACTTGATCGGCCATACCGTGGCTCGCCAAGCCCAAGTAGAAGGCCACATGGGGTGCGGCTTCAACGCCGACTGGGTCGTCAAACTGCGCCACGATCCAGTCGCGGTATTGGTCTTGGAAGGGTTCCCAGTGGGCATGTTCACCGTATTCATGGCCGACTGCGTACCCGCCATCGGGAAACATGGTGCCCATGCGCAGGTGGCCCCTGTGCTCCAACACCAGCTCGCGCAGTTCAGGAGTCTCAA
Organism: Deltaproteobacteria bacterium UBA2957; assembly: GCA_002348535.1. GTDB lineage: Bacteria > Myxococcota_A > UBA796 > UBA796 > UBA796 > UBA796. The sequence goes on from DEBL01000344.1 coordinate 6,063, forward strand.
TGTGGGTGATGGCAGTGTCCGAAATCCACAGGTGAGTGGTTTGCCCGTTTGCCTGCGCTGTGGGTGACCCCACCATCAACATGGCCCAAAGTCCCTGATGCATGGCTCCACTTTACATGACGCGCATGTACAATGAGCCAAAGGAGACCCCCATGAAGATTGTTTTGATGTCCACTTTGCTCGGCCTCGGGTCGACCCTTGCAGCTTGTGACGCGGATGACAAGGACGACACTGCAGACGATTCGGTGTTGGATGCCGACGCGGATGCCGATGCTGACGGTGATGCCGATGCCGATGCCGAT
>DEBL01000019.1 GCA_002348535.1 Deltaproteobacteria bacterium UBA2957
GGTTACCGTGACATTCCGGTTCCACTCAAAGCGATGATTGAGGAGTTCCCGCGCCCGTGCATCCATCTCAACGGTACCGGTACCGGTTCCGCGCGCTGCGAACTTCACCTCAGGAGTTTGAAAGCGAGTACCGCCCTTTACCGTCCAAGGACCATCGTAGTGTAGCTTCCAAGCAGAATATTCTTCATTTTTAACCATGCCCTGATTCGTCCACACGGCATTAACGGTATTGTCCCAGCGAAGCTGTTTACCAACTCTGTAGGGCCAAATGATGCGGCGGTTCACTTGTTCGGCAACGTTTAGGCTTGGCGGAGCGGGAGACAGGGCTTGGAAGACCACGCCGAATACATCCATATAGCGGCCATGGCCGCTCACCTTGTCCATCCACACAATGTCTAAAATCTCGCCGTTGGGAAAGGTCCGAATTTCCACGGAACGACCCTCAAGATCAAGAAAGGTGGGACTGTCATTGACCGTAATGTTTGCAGTCTCGAAACGCAGGAGTCGCCCGATCGAGCCGTCTCGAAACCGACGCGTCCGGGTCGATGACAACCGCATGTCCACCTGTGCCGTCAGATCAGGCTGTAGCGTGGATTCACCGGACAAAACCGGACCAAACAGCGCAGTCATCTGAACTCGGTAGTGGACAGTCTGCTCCACAGCGGAGCCCTGCGGATGGTTTGCCGCACAGGACATCATCACCACTGCGACCCAGCACATGTACATTTTCATTGCACCCTCAACCACCGGTATCAACTCGCGCATCCCCTGCCCGTTCCGATCCGCTCGCATTGGCCGCAGAATGGTCTCGAGTCATCGCGCGAAGGCGGGAGGACGTTTTACGCGTTCACTCCCGCCTCTCAGGATTCAGGCCTCGATGCCCGAATCCTCAGACCAGTCCGGGCGGACAAACCCGTCTGCCGCATCACCTGAACCCGCAGTCCGTCGATCGTTTGAGCGTTCTTTGTGGCGACGAACGGCACGCTCAAGCTTGTGCATGGCTCCATCGATGGACGCAAACATGTCACTGGTCTGCTCTTCAGACTTGAACACCTCTCCACTGCCAGTGACCGTGAACTCAGCGATTTTCATGTGCTTTTCTTCACGCAAAACCAAGTGCGCATCGATCGGTTCCCGTAGGTGCTTGGCTACTTTTTGGAACTTTTTTTCTGCTCGTCCTTTTAAACGAGTTGATGGTCGCACATTCCGGTAGGTCACATCCATATTCATGGTGGCTCTCCAGTGTTTGGGTTGCGGCCCGAGGGCCTGGGTTGAATTAAAAAACTGTCTTTCGTCGTGACGACGGCAAAATATTCATAGCTTCACGGTACTTGGCCACGGTCCGGCGGGCGATTTTGATGTTGTCAGCCACCAAGAGTTGGACGATTTTTTGGTCCGATAGTGGCTTTTTCCCGTCCTCTTCCGAAATGAGCTTGCGGATTTTCTGACGAACGGCCTCCGCGGCCACGTCTTCTCCATGAAGGCGAGAGATGCCCGCGTTGAAGAAGTACTTCAACTCGAAAATACCGTGGGAACACTGGACATACTTGTTGGTCGTGACTCGGGATACGGTCGACTCGTGTACGCCGATTTCCTCTGCAATATCGCGCAACACTAGCGGCTTGAGCCGTTCCGCACCGCCCTCAAAAAAGCCGCGCTGGCGATCAAGGATGCACTCCATCACCTTGTGAATAGTCCGCTGCCTCTTGTAGATGCTTTTGATCAAGAAGTCGGCGGACTCCAGACGCTCCTTGATGTAGGCCTTGTCATTCTTGCTCGACGTCAGATCCGCCAACACCTTTTGGTAATACGCACTGACTCTCAGCCTCGGCATGCCGTCGTCGTTCTGCTGAATCCGCCACTCGTCGCCAACCTTTTCAACGGTGATGTCCGGAATGATGTACCGATCCGGAGCATCGTTGAAGGGGCGCCCTGGCCAAGGCTCAAGGGTCTTCACCATTCGGTGATACTCAACCACATCTTCTTCATGCACGCCCATTGAGCGGGCAATGGCTGGGTAGTCGCGCCGCTCCAAGTCGCCGAGGTGCCGGGTAATCAACTCAACAAAGTAGTTGTCCTCGGGCCAATGATGCTTGGCCTGTATCAACAAACACTCGATGAGGTCATGCGCTGCGACTCCGATGGGATCGAAGCTGCGAATGATCATCAGCGCACCCTCCACGGCATCGCGGTGCGCACCCGTTTCTCGCCCGATTTCATCCAGAGACATGTCGAGATAGCCGCGATGGTCGAGGTTGTGGATGATGGCTTCGGCCGCCAAGAACTCCGCGTCGGTGCACGACTGCAGGTTGAGCTGCCACATCAAATGGTCGGACAGGTCTTGACCGCTGGCGAGCGTTGCTTCGATGGGTGGCAGTTCGTCCAGCCTCGAGCCGCTCGATGCCTGTCGGCTACCGTCTGACTTGCGGTGCTCCTCGAGCACCTTGTTCCAGTCAACACCACTGTCCTCTTGTTGCCCATTGTTCTGCTCGCTGGTCTCCGCGTCGGTACGCGCGGCCTTCTCGTGCAGAGCATTCTCGGCTTCGGAGAACTCCTCATTGCGGCTCCCGGGAACCTCTTCCAAGGCCGGATTCTCAAGAAGCTCTTTGTTGACAGCCTCGATCAGCTCTTGAGAACTGAGTGCGAGCAACTCAATCGCTTGCTGCAGTTGCTGGGTGAGCACCAGCTTCTGTGCAAGTTTCTGCGATTGACGAATTTCAAGCGCCATTCGTCCCCAAAAAGTGACCCGAGCGTTGTGCCCCGTATTGGTATCATACGACAACGACGCGACGTTGGGGAGCAGAAGCCAGAGATAATCGCCACACCGTCCGCTTCATGGGACGGCCTCACCGCTTCAGTCCGACCCTTTTGATCTGTCGTTGGACACATCGGGAAAGCGCTTTCGAACATCCGGACTGTTCCAAATCACCTCGGCGCATCCCTCTACCACCACTCGACCGGACTCGAGAATCACCACTCGGTCACACACGGGGACAACCGAATGCCCGACCGGATCAGCCACAAGCACTCCGACTCCCCGCCTGGCCAACTCTCTGATTGTGCCTTTAATGAAATCGATGGCCGCTTCGTCGAGGCCGCTGAACGGTTCATCCATGACCACCACCTTGGGTGCCAACACAAAAACGCGTGCAACCTCAACCGTTCGACGCTCACGGATGCCGAGTGCGCTGGCCTTCACAGCCGCCAACGATGCAAGCGACAGATCGTCCATGACGGTTCGAACGGCTTCCTTTGCGTTGGGCATTGCACGCGCAGCCACCAAAAGATTTTCTTCAACGGTCAGGCCACCTATCAGCGCAGGTCCCTCGGGCAGATACGCAATGCCACGCCGCGATCGAACCCACAACGGTAGTGAGTTGATCTCTTTTCCGTCGAGACGGACAGTTCCGTGGTTTGGCCTCAAGCGGCCCACAATGATGTTCAGCGCCGCCGACTTTCCCGAACCATGAAGACCGATCAAGCCCACCACCTCGCCCGGGGCAACGGAGAGAGCAAGGTCCGAGAGAATCGGTCGACCGGCCTCGGTATGGCTCACGCCATCACAGGACAACATCGCTCGCCTCGGTCCAGCGGCCATCATTTTCACTCCACAATGGGGCCATATTCAGGCCTCGGCAACCTCGGTTCCGACCACCCCTTTGGAGTCGACTTTGGTCTTTTTACTCCCCTTCGACGATCGCTCAACAGCAGCCTTTACAAATGCGGAGAACAAGGGGTGCGGCTGCAATGGTTTGCTCTTGAATTCGGGGTGGAACTGGCACGCGACAAAGTACGGATGAGAGTTGAGTTCAATCATCTCGGCCAGCCTTCCATCCGGGCTACGGCCCGTCACCTTGAGACCCGCTTGTTCGAGACTTTCGAAATAAGCGGGGTTGACCTCATACCGATGTCGATGACGCTCACTGATTTCATCTACACCGTACAGCTTGCGAACATGCGAATCTTCGCGGAGAGCACATGGCCACGCACCCAGACGCATGGTTCCGCCCTTGTCCACGACGTTCTGTTGCTCATCCATCAACTCGATCAGGATGTGCTCAGCTTTGTCATTGAACTCGCGGCTGTGCGCATCGGTATGACCCAGCACGTTACGCGCGAACTCCACCACGGCCATCTGCATCCCGAGGCAAATTCCAAAAAATGGCACGTCATTCTCTCTCGCCCACTGAATGGCACCAATTTTTCCTTCAACCCCTCGCTCACCGAATCCTCCCGGCACCAAAATCGCATCGGGGTCCCCGATCGTGGCTCGCACATTGTCGGGGTCAATAGTCTCTGAATCGATGAAGGTCAGATCAACCTTCGCACCATTGGCGATGCCGCCGTGCGTGAGTGCCTCATTCAATGACTTGTAGGTGTCGGCAAGATGCACATACTTGCCGACAATGGCGATGTTCACCTTCTTCTTCGCATTGCTCATCGCCGATACGAGGTCGACCCACGGGTCCAAGCGAGCTGCAGCCGCCCAAATCCCCAATTTCTCGAGGATCCGGTCGTCAAGGTCTTCATCATGAAGCGTCTTGGGCAATTCGTAGATGTTGCTGACATCCGGACACGCAATCACGCAGTCCCCTTCAACGTTACAGAAAAGAGCAATCTTTTCTCGTGTTGGCTTGGGAATGTCCCGGTCTGAGCGGCACAACAAAATGTCCGGCTGGATTCCAATCTCGCGAAGCATCTTCACAGAGTGCTGTGTGGGCTTTGTCTTCAGTTCACCGCTCGTTTTGATGTAGGGGACCAGCGTCAAGTGCAAATAGAGCACATTCTCTGGTCCGGCATCATTGCGAAACTGACGGATCGCCTCCAAATAGGGAAGAGATTCGATATCGCCCACTGTACCGCCGACCTCGACGATGGCGATGTCAGCGTCTTTTACACCATTCCAGACGAGGCGTTTGATCTCATCCGTAATGTGCGGAATCACTTGGACTGTGTGTCCGAGGTACTCGCCCTTGCGTTCACGCTCGATGACGTTCTGATATACGCGTCCCGTCGTAAAGTTGTTGCGCTGAAGCATGGTCGCGGATGTAAAGCGCTCGTAGTGACCGAGATCGAGGTCCGTCTCCGCTCCATCATCGGTCACAAAGACTTCTCCATGCTGATACGGGCTCATCGTGCCGGGGTCGACATTGATGTACGGGTCCATCTTAAGGTTTGTGACCCGAAGCCCACGGGCCTCAAGCAGGGCACCCATGGCTGCACCAGAAAGCCCTTTGCCCAGAGAGGACAGAACACCACCAGTCACGAAGATGAATTTCTTTCGCATCAAAACCTCGAGTCCGTCAGAGCGGTAGAAAGGTTGGTTAATCGTTGTTTGGCGCCACCGCGGGTATGCGACTCACCCTCAACGCTGTTGTATGGACCGCTCAGAATGTTCACTCTTCGGTGCCCGTGAAATGCGATACGGCGAATCGGAAATCCCAATGCCAAAACAAATGCAGACGACGCCTCGCGGCGTCGACGGGAAGCCGAGTTGATCCCAGCCAATTGCCGATCACTAGACCGATTCAAACCCATGCGTGCCGAATATGTAGCGACGGCTCTCATGGGAACCTCTCGTATCGGACCGAGCCCAATCTCGCACCTAATAAAACGAAGAAGCCACCCATTGTGGGTGGCTCCTCGATCGACGCGCTTGATTTTAGCGCTTGGAGAACTGGAACTTCTTCCGGGCACCGGGCTGACCGTACTTCTTCCGCTCGACCTTACGGGCATCGCGGGTCAGAAGACCGTTGCTCTTCAGAATGGAGCGATTCTCGGGGTTCGCCTCGCAGAGGGCCCGAGCAATACCGAGACGAACCGCGCCTGCTTGCCCGTTTTTCCCGCCACCCTTCACATTGATGAGGATGTCGAAATCATCGAGGGACCCGGTCAACGCGAGCGGCTGCTTCAGGACTTGCTTTACGCTTTCCCGATTAAAGTACTGCTCCATTGGTGTGCGGTTTACGATGATCTCGCCCTTTCCGGGGCGGAGGTACACGCGGGCGACCGAAGTCTTTCGGCGGCCTGTTCCGTAGTATTGAGTGATGGTCATCTCATTAATCCTTTCTTAAACGTGGGCCGGAAATGGCTCTGGCTGTTGCCCAGCGTGTGGGTGTTCCGACCCGCCGTACACTTTCAGCTTCGCGATTACCTGACGGGCCAAGCGGTTCTTGGGCAGCATGCCTTTCACCGCTTGCGTGATGATTCGCTCGGGATCTTCCTCCCGTACCTCAGCGGCCGTGCGCACCTTGAGTCCGCCTGCGTAGCCACTGTACCGGTAGTATTCCTTCGCCGATTCCTTGTTCCCTGTGAGCTTCACCTTAGAGGCATTGATGACCACCACGTAGTCGCCAGCATCCATGTGAGGTGCAAACGTTGGCTTGTGCTTGCCCCGAAGAACGGTGGCTACTCGCGTTGCCAGCCGGCCGAGAACTTGATCTTCAGCATCAATCACATACCAGTTGTGATCGCTGCTTTCCGTGTTGATAATTGTAGTGCTCATGAAATCACTCAAACCAGTGGACATCGTTAGATTGACGGCCATTTTCAAAACATTTTGAGCGCCAAAAAAGCCGCTCAACAGCAACCGCGTTTATGGCGACCCCACCCCGCTGTCAAGCGTTTCAGGTGTTGTTTCTGCACCTGCAGGTACGGAAGTCGAGACGATGCAGGTATTCACCCATGACACCTTCGCAACATGGTCGGACTGCAGACGACCGCGACGGGTCACCCAGTCACCCACGGAGAACGCTCCATCCAGCGGACCGGTCATCAGACGCTGAATGGATGAGTCATCGAGGGTATACACGCCTTCATGCACCATGGATATGCAAACCACCTGCACCCACAGCGCTGGCTGCTGAGGATTGAGCGCTAAGGATTTTGATAACCACCTGCTGGCTTCATCGAGATCACCCTTCACAAGTGCCGACCGAGCACTGGCTGCATACACGACTGCGGGACCGGGCACCTGAGCCCAACGCACCCTCCAATCACCGGACACATCCACATATGTGTCCTTGGAGTTGGTCGCGTGATGAACCACCCACAGCGTGAGCGTCATCATAATCACCACACCCACCGTCAGAATTATCCATATCCAAGCGTGAGCTATGGGTGTAGGGCGCAGTTTTCGACCTGTGAGGGTCGTGCGGGTTCTGTCGCTTGAATCGCTCAAATCATCGACCTCCGTAGCGAGTGTCCAGAACACAACCAATCAAGTCTTGACTTTTTAACGGGTGTGGTATCAAATCCCGTCACAAGACACCGTGCTCTTAACCGCGAGCGAGACCATGCAAGACAAGTCCAAACTTGGAACCCGTTACCAGTGCTACCAGTGCAGCAAGAAGTTCTACGATTTAAATCGACCCGAACCCATTTGCCCAACCTGCAATGCAAACCAACTCGAAGACCCCACACCGGACCCCCGCGTGGCGGTCATGGAGCGGTACAAAGGCTCTCGACTCACCGCGGAAGATGCCGCCCCATCGAAAGCCGCCTTTAGCGTCGACGATACCGAAACCGTCGAAATTCCCGAAGGCGACATCGGTCCTGATCTCGGGGACGATGACGATGCCTAAGGCCGGGGGCCCTCACCAAGAGTGACACGGACCAGTGTGAGACCGTGGGCTGGTGCAGTCGCTCCAGCCCGCAGACGATCTCTGCTCTCCAGCGCCTCCAACACAGTCGACGGCAAACGCTTACCGAGGCCGACCTCGACGATCGTGCCCACCATGATGCGCACTTGGTGTCGGAGAAACCCATGCCCTTCAAACTCGATGTGAATTTCATCATCGTCTCGCACATGGAGCCTCGCGCCTTGAATCCAGCGCACCGGAGACTTCGCCGCGCAGCCCGCCGCACGAAAGGCGCTGAAGTCGTGGCGCCCGATTAGGTGGGGCAGCACTGAGTCCATCGAAGCAACATCAAGGGGCGCCTTGATGTGCCAGACCAACCCTCTGCGGAAAGGGCACGGAGGATTTCGGTTCAAGATGCGATACCGATACACCTTCTGCTTGGTCCAGTGCCTCGGCCTAAAGTCATGCGGCATGGGCCGGACTTCAAGGCAGACAATGTCCTTTGGTGTGTGAAAGTTTAGGCCAGCCATGACCTGTTTGGCCGTTCGTTCAACCGGTGTTTCAAACCCCACCAACTGCATCTCGGCATGCACACCGGCGTCCGTACGGCCGGTGGCCGCCACCGGAATGGGGTGACTCAACCCGCAGAGCTTTCCGACGGCATCTTGTACCATGGCCTGCACCGTTGGGGCGTTGGGCTGCACCTGCCACCCCGCGTATGCGTCACCCCGCCAAGCCAGCGTGGCACACCACATTTGTTTCTCCCGATCGTCGCCGGCCATTGGCTCAGTAATCGAGCTTCAATCCAACCGAGATCAAGTCGGCAGAGAAGGACAAGCCGTTCGAATCATCGCCGACAGTTTGCTGACGATATTCAACGGTAATGAATGTATCTGTGATGCCGCTGCTGGCCTCCAGCCGGCTGGCTCGACTTGGCTGAAAGAGGTCAAGGAGCACGTGAGCCCCAAGCGTAGTATGGGTTCCTGATTTTCCGCCCTGCACGCTGTTTCCGCCCGTCCAGCTCTCTTGCCACAACCAGTAATCGTAGCCGAAGCCCACGAACGGAACGATCAACTGTTCGGGCAATACATCCAACCGAAAGGTCGCATCCACGGTC
>DEBL01000218.1 GCA_002348535.1 Deltaproteobacteria bacterium UBA2957
GGCGCCCCGTGCACCCGTAGGCCCAGCCGGTCCGGTGGCTCCGGTGGCTCCGATGGCTCCGGTGGCTCCGGTAGCCCCGGTGGCTCCGGTAGCCCCGGCGGCTCCGGTGGGTCCGGTGGGTCCGGTGGGTCCAGTAGCACCTGTGGGCCCGATGGCGCCTGTGAGTCCCGTGGCGCCCGTGGGGCCGGTTTCTCCCATGGCTCCTGGATCGCCTTTGGGTCCAGCGGATCCAGTGGCACCCGTCGCGCCCGTAGCTCCAGCGGGCCCAGCGAGTCCGGTGGCTCCCGTCGCGCCCGTCGGTCCAGCGGATCCAGTGGCACCCGTAGCACCCGTGGGTCCAGCGGGTCCTTCGGGTCCGACTGCACCTTCCGGCCCCGTCGGAAGCTCAGCACAGATCCAGCCCATTGCGTAATCGGACCAGACCGGCACATCGTTGTCCAAGCAAACCAAGACGCCCAAGGTGTCGGTGTCTTCAGCACACGACCAATCATCGAGCATGGCGTCCCACTTGGGGATGTCGCCATCGACGCAGGACAGGTCGGCTAGGGCGTCGTTGTCGACTCCGTCCGAGAAGTCGTAGGGAACATCTTCCAGTTCGGACCAGCCGATGGTCGGTTCCCCAACGTCAATCTCCGGACCCACCCAGTTTCCACTCTCGTCAATCACGGTTTCCCCACCAACGGCAATGGTGGTGGCATCAACGGGCCCACCCGAGACCTCCTCGGCCACGGTTGCCATCGTCGCGTAGGGCACGGACTGTACGGGGCTCCGCGGACTCATGGGCTCTTCGCCGTCGAGCTGTATCTCAAGCCAAACGGGGGCTTGGCTCAAAACGTCGACATCCAGTGGGTTCCCATCTTCGTCGGCTCCCAAGATGGCGGAATAAAAGCCGTTAACGATGGGTAGCGTCAGGGTTTCTTCCCACAAAACTTCGCCGCCAGCGTCTGAATCTGCCAGTCGAAAGGTGATGGTGGCGTCGCCTGCCAATGGGATTCCTTCGGCATCGAGCAGGCGACCTTGGTGGTTAAACTGGGCCGGCACCGCTTGGGCGCTACTGCTGGCAAGGCAAAGCGCGATGAGCATGGAGTTCATGAGAGTTCCTCAATAATCATTGTACTGCACCATCGTCCTCCGTGGAATGGCTTTATGTGGATCGGCTTGCAATGTTCGGGGTGCTGTTCCGACCGGTGCCTGGCGGGACCCCTCAGCGGAAGCGCAGCGCAAGGAGCGTCCAGAGCGCTGTGACGCCGTCTTGCCAGCGAATTTTTTTCCCCTCGGCTACGCTGCGCTTTGCGTAGCGTATCGGCACTTCAACGATGACCTCACCGCGTTTTCTGACCCAAGCGGTAACCTCAGGGCAGAATTCAAACCCGTCGGCTTCGAGCGGGAGAGACTGAAGGAGGGTCGTCTTGAAGGCCTTGTAGCAGGTGGGTTCATCGGTGAGGCCGGCCCGATACAGGAGATTGGCGGCTTGCGTCACCACAAAGGAGCCAATCCGAAACGAATCAAGCGGGTAGGTGTTGTCGGGATGAAGCACTCGAGAACCGTAGACCACGTTGCTTTCCCCCTTGGCGATGGGTTCAATGACGGCCTTGAAGTCTGCCGGGTCGTATTCCAAGTCGGCATCTTGGATGATCACGATGGGTGCCGTCACTCGGCTGATGGCCGTGCGAAGAGCCGCGCCTTTGCCTCGGTTGATGTTGTGGAAGATCACCTCTACACGAGGGTCAGCCGACCCGAGATCACACAGTATTTCGCGGGTTCCATCCGACGACCCATCATCAACAACAATCACTTGGCTGACGATGTCTTCACGCAACACGCGCTCAAGCGCGGTGGCAATCGTGGCCCGCTCATTAAAGACCGGAATCAACACTGAAAGCGTCATGGTGATGCCCTGAGACTATCGGCAAGACCCGAATGGATTTGGGCCAACTCGGCATCGCCCGTTTTGGCGGCCAGTCGTGCCATGTTCGCATGAATCCACCAGCGTCTGGGCCACCGAGCCTCCAAGGCCTTGAAGAAGAGAATGCCCGACTTCGCTTGGGAGTCCGAAGCCCAGTACGGTGCGGCGACTTGTTGGATGGACGCCTCGGTTTTCGGACCGTCAAGGGTTCTTGCTTCCAGAAATTCCCGCGATGCCTCATGCCAGTTTCCGAGGCCCGCCAAAGCCTGGGCAGCGTGAATGTGAACCCAGTGGGGACGCATGGTCGTGGGCTTGGCCCGGTTTAGGTCATTCAGGGCAGCTTCAAATTGCCTGTGGTTCAGCAAATGATCGGCACGATGTTCCAGCGCAATGCTGGTGTACCTGTTGGCCACCACCGCTCTGTCGTGCCACTGCTTGGCTTCAAGCGTATGTCCTTGTTTGTCTGCCACCACGGCACGATTCGTCAGCACGATGGGGTTTACGTTCTTGAACGCCATCGCGGCTTCAAAGTGCTCTTCGGCTTGCTTCCAGTCACCGTTGTTGAGGTGATGCCAGCCCATGTTGTTGTGCGCCCGCCACGACGGTGCTTTGGTCAGGGTGTCGGACCAGTAGGTGTACCAAGACTGAAACACCTGATTGCGCTGGGTTGTCGCCTGACCCAGCAAGACAATGGCGGCGATCACGACGGCTGCACTGGCCGTTCGGCGAGTGGAACTCGCGGTCTCCCCACCCACCAGCCACCCCAGCCCAGGGACCAACCAACACACAGACAAAAGACCCATGCTCAGGTACGGTCGGTGCTCGTTGACCATCTCTGTCAGCGGCAGGAACGACGAGTGCGGTGCGATGAGAGCGAGGGCACTCACCGCCAAGATTGGGTAGCACGGGCGGTGCTTGTAGATGCCGTGCAGCACAACGCCGACAAGGCACCATCCGTACACCGACGCAAACACCACAGGATGCTCAAAGGAGTCGTAGACCGGGTAGGCAAGGTCATCGGCGACAAGGCTCCACGGGAACCACCAGTTGAACACGTAGTGCCACCACGCGGTCGTTTGGGTCATCAAGTAATCGAGGTGTGTGACCCAAGGGTCACTGCGGGCCTCGGCAAGGAAGTCGGGCAGCAGGGCCATCCGAACGCCGGCCATTGCTGCCGTCGTCAACAGCATGGGCGCCATGATGGTGAAATTGCGGCGGCACAGCGCGGACCGGAGATCGGTCCACATACCGCCGCTTCGACCGTTCTCCATTCGCTGCTCGGCTTCTTTCAGGATGAGCCATGCGCCGAACAGCCCCAAGCACCCCACCGCTTCAATCTTGGTCAAAAGAGCCAAGGCATACAACCACGACGCGCGCCGATAATGCTGCCGCATAAAGCTCAAGATCGCCGGCAGCAACAATGCCGCGGTGAGGAGTGAGGACCGTGCCCAGAGGTAGTTGACCACGCCGGATGCGGTCGGATGAACCACAAACAGCAGTGCCACCAACAGCGGGATGAGGTCTCTCTGTTGGTGGGTCGGTGCAGGAAGCATCTTTGGAATCAACACCTCGACGATTCGCATCAGACACACCGCATTGAAGGCGTGAAGCAGGATCTGAACGGCATGCCAAGACCACATGCTGTAGCCGCTGATGGCGTGGTTGATCGCATAGGTGACTTGGAGCAGCGGACGGTAATCCGCATTGGAACGCAGGGACGTCAGCGTGAAGGGATCCCAGAAGAACTGGGGAATATTCGAGAGGCTGCGAATGCTGGGGTTGTCGACCAGACCATAGGTACTGTCGAGGTGAAAGGCGTGATCGAAGGTGGACGCATACAGGACCACGCTCGCCAGCGCGATCAAGGCGATGCCGAACCACCCACCGGGGTACGTTCGAGAGTCTGACGGTTGCGGTTCAGCGTCTGGTTTCACGGTGGCGTGTGCTCATGGCTCGGAGGTAGCCGCCTGAAGGCGCGCGATGGCGGCGCGGGCTGCTGCCACGTCGTTCTCGGCATCGATCTGTTGGGCCTGCACCATGACCTGCTCCCAAGCATTTTTTGCGGTTTCGGCTTGGCCGTCTCTCTCGAGTGCCTGAGCCCGCTGATAGGCTGCTCCATAGTGGGTCGGCCAGCGGGAAAGCACCGTCGAAAAGAGTTCTGCCGCGGCGTGGGCGTTCTGCTCGGTGTGCAGCAAGGAGACGCCCTGCTCCATCAGAGCATTGCATTCATTGATGGCGGCACTCAACGCGTCGATTCGCTCGGTCGCCCACGCCAGCGACTCCCCATCTCGTGACGCCTCAGCCATCGGCAAGAATCGGGACCATGCGGAAAGAGACGCTTCGAGGTCTTGGGCCATATCGAGCGCTTTCGCATGCTGAAAGCTGGCGCCGTAGTGGGCGGCGTCTTGAGCGAGGATGTCACTGAACGTTGAGGCTGCGGCGTTGGGATCATTCTGCGTGTACAGGAGATCGAGCCCATCGTTCATCAACGCTTCGTGGTTCTGGGATGATGGCGCGGCAGTCTGCAATGCCTCGGGCGCTTCATTGGTCGGGGGCTCAGGGGTGCTCGAATAGCCCCGAAGCGGAATGTCCAACGCGATCCAGAGCCCCACAAACAGGGCGGTCAGGATTCCGGCATTGATCAGGGTTTGCTTCATGGTGGTTGTGTCGCGTTTCGTCATGGTGGCGTCGGTGTTCAGCCCAGCAAGTGCCGTCGTATTCGGGGGTTTTCAAATCGCCAGATGACATTGTCAATGAAGTAATGGTGCACGTTGATGAACAGCACGGCGGCGGCAAAGAAAAACCATATACTGAAGGCCTCTTGGGTGCAGCATTCTACACAAAGAGCAAACGGTGGTCTTGCCGATTGAACGACTCCCGAGGGACGGCCAACACAGAAGAACGGATGGTGGTTTCGACCCCCGCGGGGGACTAAACCGGTGGCGAGCGTCTGCACCCGATGGGTGGCATGTTCTTGATTTTCCGGCCATCGTGCAAGTAATGGGAATGAACGGAACCGGGAGAAGACATGACGTATTGGAAACAAACGACTCTGGGAGGAGACATGAATCGCAGCTTTGGCCGTGCTCTATTGGCCTTGGTTTTGGTTGGTTGTGGAGACAAGAGCGGTAATGACGGTGACGACACCGCAGTGGGCTCCAACAGTGGCGAAGACACCGGTTGTGTGGTGATCGAAGAGACCGCATTGGCCTTGGATGGAACCACATCAAGTGGGTACCCCGTCATTGATTCAGTGAACATTTTAGACGGTGAGCACCCGGCCGATCTGACGTGGAATGATGATGCTTCGAGCGCGCTCACGGTGACCATTTCTGATGTGAGTAACGCTCGCCTTCAGGACATGGAGGTTGTTTGGGGCC
>DEBL01000308.1 GCA_002348535.1 Deltaproteobacteria bacterium UBA2957
ACATGGCTTGTGATTCAGGTGAAGATGAGGAGAGTCCAGCGATTAACTCAGCTCCGGGTCCGTTGGCTGTTCAACTCCATCCCGACAATCCAACTGCAGCCGATGATCTAACGGTGGACATCGTGATTCCTTCGGAGGATCCCGAAGGGGAGACAGTGGAGTACCTGATCGAGTGGTTCGTTGATGGTGACAGGATCAATGGAGTGGATGCATTGACTTTGGAGAGCATGTTTACTGCTCGCGGAGAGCGTTGGACCGTGCAAGTTACCGCCTTCGACGGTGTCTTAGAAGGGGGCGCCGCCACAGCGTCGGTCGACATCGGAAACAGCGAGCCAACCGTGGAGAGCATAGTCATTTCCCCAGATGAAGTTCAAGAAAAGTCAGAGGTCACCTGTGACTACTCAGAACCTGTGGATTTAGACAACGACGTCATCCAGCAGATGCAGGTGTGGGCCGTTAACGATGCGGAACTCGATGTGCGCGGGTCCTTGTTTGGCATCGACTTCAACAAGGGGGATGAAATTGCGTGCATCGTCTACGCAGATGACGGCGTTGGCGATCTGACGCCTCACATCAGCGCGCCTGTAGTGGTGCAAAACACTGAACCTCATGTGATCGGTTGTTCGCTTCATGACAATGAGCCCGCATCGCATGAGCCCATTGAAGTCATCAGCGAAGGGTTTATTGACGAAGACAACGATCCGGAGGGGTACCTCTACCAGTGGTACGTGAATGGCGTCCCGACATCGACAGACGCATCACTTCAGCCGGAACGTTTTGAGGCGGGCGATAATGTCTACGTAGAATGCACTGCATGGGATGGGGAGCAAGCTGGGAACACAGTGGTGAGCGGTCACGGTACCGTTCAGGCTTCAAGGTGATGTCGCATTATTTTGCGACAATGCGACACTTGCACGACCCCATTGGTCCCAGCCGATTAGTTTGTCTGGCTTTACTGTAAAGTGTAGGTTCGGACTATATTTTGTTGCTCCTCCAACAAACTGTAAATGAACCCGATTCGCATCCTGCTTCGGGGTCCAACCCTCATCCTCACTTTGAAGTTCAGGCGGATTTGGCCAAACTTCATTGACGGTTACCACGGAGCGTTGAATGGCCTGAGCCCATCGCTCAGCGGCAGCGGTGTGGCGGCACATTGCAGCCATATTCTTTTGATGGAAGATCAGCAGTCCGGTGCCGTCGCCCCACGCCCCATCGACACCGGTGGCATTCCTAAATTCTGGGTTTTCTTCGGGCGCGTACACCTTCATAGCTTCAAGTTTTGATTCAACCCATTCAAGCGCTTTTGCATCGCTTTTTCCCGTATACACGGCGACAAACCCTCCAGCTACCAAGGCGGTCCACCCGGTTTCGACGCGTTGGAAATGGGGTTCGCTGAGTCCCTCGACGCCTTCGACTGGTACCGCCAAGTACGGCGGCGTCGCGACGGCAGTATGAAGGTAAAGCAGGAATCCCAACATTGGGGGGATCATACCAATTAAGAAACACAGAAGGTGAGGTAACCATGATTGTTAGTGTTCTTCTGTTGGCCCTGGGCTCGTTCCCAGTCTGGGCACATGATTCAACTGCATCGCTTCCAGTCGATGGCCCGAATCCAGCCGTTGTTGGTCGTCTGGCGGACCCGAGTCCAGACCCCGATGTTCAGCGAATCATTGAAGCGGCCAAGGCCAGTGGGAACGACTTTTTGATGCTGCGGGAATTGTGCGATTCCATCGGCGCGCGGCTGGCGGGTTCGGAAGCACTGGAACGATCCGTTGAGTGGGCCGAGAAAAAGTTGATCGAAGCGGGTGCGGACAAGGTTTGGCTCGAATCGGTAAACGTGCCGCATTGGGAACGAGGTGTCGAATCGGCGCAAATGCTGACTCCAAGGGAGCAGGAGTTAAACATCCTTGGCCTCGGTGGTACCCCGGCCGGGGTGGTGGAAGGTGACGTGATCGTCCTTGATTCTTTGGACGATGTTGATGATCGAGTCGCCGACAAAGTGGTGCTGTTTAATCGACCGATGGGTGAATCCATTCCGACCGTAGTTGAATACGGGGCTGCGGTATCATTTCGTGTCCGAGGGCCCGCCAAAGCGGCAGAGTTTGGTGCCCTCGCAGCCATGGTTCGGAGCGTCACCACCCGCTCGTTGGCATCTCCCCATACAGGTGTGACGCGGTTTCCCGAGGGTGGTCCAACGATACCGGCGGTCGCTGTTTCAACCGAGGCAGCGGACTCGATGGCTAGAATCGTTGAGGACGGGTCCTCGGTTCGGGTTCGAATTCAGACGGGAGGCGAGTGGTTTGAAGACGCGCAAAGCCACAACGTGATCGGCGAACTGCGCGGCATCAAAAAGCCGAGGGAGATTGTGCTCATTGGTGCTCACTTGGATTCATGGGATGTGGGTCAAGGCGCCCATGATGATGGCGCAGGAGTGGTGCAAGTTATCGAGTCGCTGCGCATCATCCGAGCGTTGGGACTGAAACCAAAACGCACCATTCGGGTCGTCCTGTTTACCAATGAGGAGAACGGTCTTGCCGGCGGTAAAGATTACGCTGCGCGCCACCCCCCTCGGCGGTCAGAGCGCCATGTTGCAGCCATGGAGAGCGACCTCGGCGGCGGCGCGCCTCGGTTCTGGTCTGCCGGTGGTACGCCCGAGCAACTGGAGTGGTTTCGGACTGCTGCTGCCCCGCTCGGAATGCCAGTTGTCGAAGGCGGAGGCGGCGCTGACATCCGTCCGCTCGCTGACCAAGGAGTGCTTCGCATCGGATTTCGCCCCGATGATGCCGGCTACTTCGACATCCACCACACTGCAGCCGACACGCTCGACAAAATCGATCCTCAAGCGCTGGCTGAGTCAACAGCGGCCATTGCGGCCTTGGCATGGAGAATGGCGAATCAGTAGCTGATTTCGGCTTCCAAGTCAGAGAGAAATGAAACCATGCGGTCGTGTCGAATCTGACCCTCGCGTCGGCCCGTTGGGGTGTGCATTGTGTCGGCCAACCTCAGCAGTTTGATGAAGAAGTGGTCGACCGGTTGCCGTTTGTCATCGAGGGGCCTTCCCGTTGTGCCCATGGGGTCATGCGGGTCATAAAACCGAGACGTTTGTCCGCGACTCGACATGGCTTGAGCCGTGGCAAAAGTTCGGGCTACACCCACCGCGCCCAAGGCATCGATTTTGTCGGCGTCTTGCAGAGCGGCCCCGATGGCATTGCTGGGCGGTAGTCCACGAGACCAGCTGCAGGTTCTTATCGCCTCGATGATGTCGATGACTTCATCCGGGGCGTAGCCGCTGGCCTCGAGCAAGCCCCTTGATGCTTGCGCAGAACGTTCCGAACCCAGTGGTCGGTCACGATGTTCCTTTGGAATGTTGACGAGGTCATGGACCAACGCAGCGGCTCCGGTGAGGTCTGCGCTCGCGCCGGCTTCGGGGGCCAAGCGGAGTGCCCAGTCGTATACGCGGAGCACATGCAGCCGGTCGTGAGCAATGTCGGAATCATCCGTTTGTTGGAGGACAAGGTCCCACAGTATTGAGTGACGAGGGTGGTCGTGGCTTGGTTCCGTACGCATGTTCGCGTTGTATCGCGTATGCTCATCAAGGGGCGTGGAGACGGTCGTTTAGGCTCTGCGCAGCCGTTGCGAAGTCTTCGGGTGCCAATCCAGTGAGACACACCACGCCGATGCCCTCAGTGGAGTCGAAAGCATTCGGTCGGTAGGCAAGTGCGAAAACTGGACATGGCGCCGATACGCCGAGGCGTGAATGTACGCGAGCGAGCGATTCAGCCGCTGAGCGGTCGCCGGTTCCGTCGTGGACAACGATCACTGCGTCCACGTTTTCGAGGGCCTTTTTAAGGCCAGTCACACGACTGAAGTACTGTGCGCCATCAGTTAGCACGCCCCCCAAAGCGGATAGAGCGATGGCTGAGCCCGAACCAGACCCCAAGTTAGGCTGGTGAGGGTTGATCGTTCGCAGGCCCTGATGACTGCGCCATTCATTTAAGGTGTCTACCCAGCGCCTCAATGCATCAACCTGCTGAAGGCGCTCCGCTGGGTTTAGGTGGTAGGCGTCGAGTGCGGCATCCACCGTCCGCGGACTCCTGATCAAGACGCGCATTGGGCCGATCGAGGGGGTGGGTGAGCCGTGTATGTGCCGGACCCTACCCAAGTCGATGATGCCGCCCATGGTCTTGATCGGATGACCCCATGCATCGCTTACCGTAAACCCGAGGCTCATCATTATTCCGAGACCACCGTCGACTGGAAATCGGTCGGGGAGTCCAACAATTAAGGGGGCTGGTTGTCGTCGCATGCACCGCGCTATCAACTCACCAAGGCCGTAGGAAGTTGCAGTGGAGGACTGCCGAACATTGGTCAAGGCCATGTCGCCTGTGGAAGTCGAACCCTCAAGCCACCATGTTCCCCGTCGTCTTGCCGCAGTCGCGAAATGATGCTCGTTCTTCGAGATGGGGATGTCGAACCCATGCAGTTCGACAGTGCCGTGGCTCATCAGGGCATTCAGCATGCATGGCCCGCCGCTAGAGAGGGCATGGCTGGAGGCGAACAGGCCAACCTGCGCCAGTGCCCCTTCGATCTGGTCAAGACAATCCTGTTCTGAAAGGGAATCCCCGAGTGCGGCTGGCACGACAAGCAGTTTCATTTAGCCGTGAACAACCCGACCGAATTCTCGCATCCAGGCATCCTCGCCTTCGCCCATGGGTCCCGCAGAAAGGCCCGCGAGATTTTCATTCAGCTGCGCGGAGGAGGCGACGCCCATGAGCGTGACGTCAACCTCGGGTCGAGACAGAGAGAACCGATAGCAGTCTGCCGCACTGGGCACCGGGCCATCCCACCCCTTGGGACGTTTGAGAAGCTTGCGCCATCGCGTGGCGGTGTAGCTGGTGAGCATTGTGTGTTCAGGGCTTACATGTGGGAAAATGTCATCCTCTGCACCGGGGTGAGCGGCGTTGTGTCTAACCATCAACATGTCGTAGGTGTGGTTCCGTGCAAGCTCACCCGCTCGGGGTCGGTCATGGATCGAGGTTCCGACCATCCGTACCTTTCCGGATGCTTTCAGCTCCTCGAGGGCATCGGCTGTTGCCGTGGTTTCCGCCCCCATCTTGCCCAGCCAGAACTGCTGGAGAATATCGATGGTGTCGATCTGGAGCGTTCGCAAAATGTGCTCGGTGCCCTTGTGAAGCGACCCGCCAAAGAAGCTAAAAGTTGGCCCCGTAGCCAGCACGATGCGGTCTCGGTCGCGACGCAGTGCATCGCGCAGTGCAGGTGTGATTGCACGCATCTTCGGCGTCCAGAAGACGTAGTTGATGCCCGCTTCGATTGCAGCATTGAACGCTGCGGTGTCCATTCCAAAGTTGCAAGCAATGCCCACCCGATGAATCCGCCGCCCCAAGCGGGGGACGTCACGTGTGAGCCATTCGGCAGTCATGCATCCACCAACTCGACTTCCGGCTCTTTCAGTGGAAGTTGCTGGGTCTTTGGCGTCACTGTGAGTTGACCATCCACCATATCGACAACGGCTTCTCCGCCCTCTTGCAGCGGACCAAATAGCATGAGGTCGGCGAGTGGCTTTTTGATGAAGTTGTGAACGACCCGACCCATCTCCCTCGCGCCAAACTCAGGCTTGTATCCTTCGCTGGCCATCCATTCGCGTGCCGCGGTTGTTGCTGTGATTTTCACTCCTCGTTCAGCAACTTGGTCTTCCAACTGCCCAAGGAACTTGTTGACGATCTTAATGACTACAGCCTCTGGCAATGGCCCGAACTGGACCAGCGCATCGAGTCGATTGCGAAACTCTGGCGTAAAGGTGCGCTGCAGCGCCCGGTCCACCTTAATGTCACTCGACCGCTCTCCGAACCCGAGAGGCTTGGTTGCGGCCTCGGTTGCACCAGCATTGGTCGTCATGATGAGCACGACATTCCGAAAGTCAGCCTTCTTGCCGGTATTGTCCGTCAAACTCGCGTGGTCCATTACCTGGAGGAGCAGGTTGTAGATATCGCCGTGCGCTTTTTCAATTTCGTCAAGAAGCAGGACGCAGTGCGGGTTTCGATTGACTGCATCCGTCAGAATCCCGCCTTGCTCGTAGCCAACGTACCCCGGAGGCGCGCCGATAAGCCGGCTTGCCGTGTGCCGCTCTTGGTATTCAGACATGTCGAAGCGCTGGAAGGAGATGCCCAATATTTCCGCAAGTTGCTTGGCGAGTTCGGTCTTGCCAACGCCCGTGGGGCCCGCAAACAGAAACGATCCGACTGGCTTCGCTGCGTCTCGAAGGCCTGCACGGGACAACTTGATGGCGCTTGCCACAGCTGCAATGGCGTCGTCCTGCCCGTAGATTACAGCCTTGAGGTCGGATTCAAGGTCAGCCAGAGACACTTTTTCTTCGGTGGACACAGACTTCGCTGGAATGCGAGCGATGCGAGCAATCGTGGCCTCCACGTCCTCGATGCCAGCTTGCTTGCGTCCCTCCAAGCGTACGCTGGCTCCAGTCTCATCGATCACGTCGATGGCTTTGTCGGGGAGCTTGGGGTCCGCGATGTGCTTCGCAGATAGGCGGGCCGCGGCCTCTACGGCCTCCGCGGTGAATTCGACCTCATGGTGGGACGCGTATCCCGCGAGAAGCCCTTTAAGGATTTCAACAGCCTCGTCGACGGTCGGTTCACCGATT
>DEBL01000350.1:0-4527 GCA_002348535.1 Deltaproteobacteria bacterium UBA2957
GTCCGCATCCGCGTCCGCATCCGCTTCAAAAGCAGTGCCCGTGTCGTCTTTTAAATCAGTATCTCCGCAACCCGTCAGCCCGACCAGCGCAAGAGAGAAGAAAGAAGCCACTATGATACGCATTTAATTCTCCATTGTAGGCGCCCGCGTGTGGTGCGAAAATGAACCACTTTGACCGCCGTGTATGGGGTTAAGATAGTCAGTTGACGGGGGACGTGCAGGGTCGAATCACCAAAATAAATCAATGAATCACCCCGGATGCTTCTCAGCATATTCCCCCGCCCAACCATCTCCACCAATATTCTCAACAATCTTCGATTGATGGCCAATCGAAAACACCATAGCAACCCGCCCTTGCCAATCCGAGCGGGCACCCGGGGGATTGATGCGACCCATCGATGCAGATCCGACCGCGTACAGCGAACTACTGGCCGCCAAACAGACGCGTCTTGCGGCATTGTTTTCTCCGATGTCTATGCCTGAACTCGAGGTCTTCGAATCGCCCCCTCTTCACTTTCGCATGCGCGCCGAGTTTCGCGTGTGGCACGACGACGATGACCTGTACTACATCATGTTCGACCCGGTCACAAAGGAGCCCTACCGAGTCGACCAACTCCCCACAGCCAGTTCGACCATCAATGCGCTCATGCCGGCCCTGATGGCGCTCATCAAGCCCAACGAGAGCCTTCGACGCAAGCTGTTTCAGGTTGATTTTTTATCGACCCTCAGCGGTGAGGTGGTGGCGTCGATGCTCTACCACCGCCCATTGGGCGAGGAGTGGAATGCCGCCGCCGCTGTTCTCAAAGAGGACCTTCAACGGCAGGGATTTACCATCGATCTCATCGGCCGTTCCCGCAAGACCAAGCGGTGTGTCGACCGCGACTTTGTGACCGAATCGCTCCGCTGCAACGGGCGGTCTTACAGTCAACGACAGTTCGAAAACAGCTTTACCCAGCCCAATGCAGTCGTGGCACAGAAGATGCTGGAGTGGGCCGTTTCGTGCACTGAACACAGCGACGGGGATTTGCTTGAACTGTACTGCGGAAACGGCAACTTCTCGTTGGCACTGGCCCAAAACTTCCGACATGTCTTGGCCACGGAGGTCGCCAAGTCATCGGTGCGCGCCGCGGAACACAACATCGAAGCCAACGGCATCGCGAACCTGAAGGTCGTCCGCCTGTCGGCGGCAGAAATCGCAGAAGCCATGGCCGGTTCGCGTCCCTTTCGACGCCTTCAACGCGCGGGTGTCGACCTCGATGCCTACCGATTTACCACCGTGTTTGTCGACCCACCCCGCGCGGGGCTGGATGCCGCAGCCTGCGAACTGGTGCAGCGGTTTGAGCGCATTCTGTACATTTCGTGCAACCCCGAAACCCTCAAGGCAAACCTCGAGACCCTCACGGCCACACACCGGGTTCAGCGGTTTGCACTGTTCGACCAGTTTCCCTACACCGACCACATTGAGTCGGGGGTACTGCTGACCCGGCGGTGAGCACTTCGCGGGCGAACCGCATCACGTTACAGCAGACCATGAACGTTCTGTGGTTCAAACGAGACCTGCGAGTGACCGACCATGCTCCGCTGAGTCATTGTGCAGCCGCCGGCCCGTTCGTCGCCTTGTATGTGGACGACCCGTCCATCATCGCCAGCCCCGAGTACGGCGCCAACCAGCACGAGTTCGTCAACGAGTGTCTGGCCGATTTGCGAAGCCGGATTGAAGCCCTCGGAGGCCGACTCCACCGCATCCATGGTCCCACCTGCGATGCACTCGAGGCCATTCACGCTCTCCAACCCATCACCCGCCTCTGGTCTCACATGGAAACCGGCCATGGGGTCACCTACGCCCGCGACAAGACGGTCAAGCGGTGGTGCCGCCGCAATGGCGTCCGGTGGACGGAGTGTCCAACCGTCGAGGTGTTCCGGCCTCACCCTGCGCGCGACGGCTGGTCTCGACGCTGGTACACACAGGTCCGAAAGCCTGAGGTTCCGGCACCGCGCGCGCTGCGCTCGGTGGACATGGGCACACTTGAGGGCGAGGTTGACACCCTGTCTTGGGACCAACTGGGCCTCGATGCGCCCGCTCCCTTCCGTCAGCGGGGCGGCCGGCACGAGGCCGATGAACTGCTGAAGCGGTTCCTACGAGAGCGGACGGGTCGCTACCCACGAGAACTCTCATCCCCGGGTCCTGCGGCCGACGCGTGCTCCCGACTCAGCCCTCACCTCGCCGTCGGTGCCATCTCCAGCCGAGAGGTCATCCGCCGGCTCGATGGGGCCCGTCGACTCGTCACCCACAAACCCGTGCGCGCCGCCTACGACGCCTTTGAGAGTCGCATCGCGTGGCGGGGGCACTTCATGCAGCGGCTCGAAGACGACACCGGGATCGAGACGGCTTGCCTGCACCCTGCGATGGACTCGGTTCGACGATCGGGCGTCCGCTTCAACGGGGACCGACTCCATGCCGCAGAACTCGACCGCCGGTTCGAGGCGTGGTGCGCCGGTCAGACGGGCTTCCCCATGGTCGATGCATGCATTCGGTCCTTGCGCGCCACGGGATGGCTCAACTTTCGCATGCGGGCCATGATTGTGTCGGTGGCCTGCTACACCCTGTGGCTCGACTGGCGACGCATCAACCCGTGGCTGGCCCGGCAGTTCACCGACTACGAACCCGGCATTCACTTGAATCAACTCCAGATGCAGTCCGGGAGCACGGGCATAAACGAGTTGCGGATCTACAACCCGGTGCGTCAGGCCGAAGTTCACGACCCCGATGGCAACTTCATTCGCCGCTGGGTCCCCGAACTCGAACCCCTTTCGACGGACCTGATTCATCGCCTCGGCACCCCGCCTGCGGCGGCGGATCTTGAGTCATCCGAAGCCAACTATCCACTGCCCATCGTCAATCACCACACCGCAAATCGCGCAGCCAAACGACTCATCAGCCAGTTGCGGCAGACCCCCGAGTCCCGGGCGGCTGCCGCTGATGTCAACCGTCGGCTCGGGTCGCGTAAGCCTCGCCCGCCGCGACGGGGACGGTAAATCCGTGGAACTGCACGAAGCTCAGTTCGAGACGCCCGATGGGTTTCAATTCTGGAACACGGTTCGGTTCATTCGCATGGGAGCGCTCGATCCGACGGTGATCCGTGAGCCGCGCCGGCTGGCTGTGGCCCGATTTTATCGCGACGGCCCCGCCACGCTGGAGCTGACCGACCGTGGCCGCATCGTCCAAGCCCGGGCGTGGGGTCCGGGTGCCGAGCTGGCCCTGTCGGCCGCCCACCAGATGCTGGGCCTGCATGATCCGGGGGTGACAGACTTCGGCCACCCAAGGCTCAACGCCATGCTGCGACCGGTGATGGGCACCCGACTGAGTCGGATGCCGTCGATTGCCCAAGAGTTGCCGTGCCATGTGCTCCAACAACAGATCGCGTGGCGGGATGCCGCGCGCACGTGGAAGCAGCTGACGGGCGCGCACGGCCAACCGGCACCGGGTCCATTTAAACTGCAGCTTCCGCTGTCGTTCGAACAACTCAAGCGGCTGCCCACCCATGACTACCAGAAAGCCGGGGTCATTCAGAACCGGATCCCCACACTCCGGGAGATCGGACGGCTGGGTCCCCGCATCGACGCGTGGCTTGCCGAGTCGCCCGCTCACTACCTGAAACGAATCCAGACTCTCCCTCATCTCGGTCCGTGGACCGCCAACCACGCCTTGGCTGTGGCCATGGGCGAACCCGATGTCTTGGTTCCCCGCGACTACGCCCTGCCGCACACCGTCTGTTGGGCGCTGAAGGGAACCCCGCGCGGTACCGACCGAGAGATGGCCGAGGTGCTGCGTCCCTTTGCGGGCCAGCGCTGGCGGATCGTGCGCCTGCTGTGGGCGCTCAACATCAGCGCCCCGAGGCGCGGACCTCGCTTGGCGAGCCCTCATACACGGCGTTGACGAGCCGCACCTGCAGCCCGCCCGATGCGAGCCCCACCCCAGCCCGCTGCAGAACACTCAAGCCCGAAAACTCGCGCGCGTGCTGGCCGTTCACTGTCTCGATGATGAGGCTGCGCCGCTTGAGTACGCTGGGTAAACCCAGCACGCCCTCGGCTAATGACCGGTGGATGGATTGACGGTCGGCCTCAGCCTCAGGCATCCGCACCAGAAGCTTTGTGGTGCACGGACTCAATACGGCCACGATTCGACCGCTGTGAAACAACACCAGACCACCGGTCTTCCGCGTCGGCTTGACCGGAAAATCCGTCGGCCAGCCAAAGATGCTGCCATAGGGCTGGGCGGGGTCTAAGACGGAAACCCACACCGGACCGGCTTCGGTTGATTCGGGACGTCGAAGCTGGTCATCCACTCCCGGGATGGCGAACTGGGTGGCGCCCACCGTGTCCACGAAGAACCCTCGACGGACCTTGCCGCGCTCCTCCATCGCCTTCAGCACCGGGTAGTACTGACTGAAGCCGCCTCGGATTGATTCCGCCCCGAAGGCCTCGCGGCACAGCACCCCGTAGCGGTCCAGCAACGCCGTGCAGACC
>DEBL01000350.1:4841-6054 GCA_002348535.1 Deltaproteobacteria bacterium UBA2957
CCAGCAACGCCGTGCAGACCGCCAATCCACGAGCCGTTGGGTCGGCGGGGGTCGAGGCGATCGACTCCACCAGCCACCACCGGCCCTGCGTGCCCATCATGCGGGCCTGCCCTCCGGAAACGGCTCGCCCCCGGCGCCGCCTGCCGCGACGCTGGGCTTTGGGCGGCTTTCGAAGCGAGCGGAGCGGCATCAACGTATCGTTGCTGACCTCTCCGTTGCGGACCAAGGCGAGCAAGGCATCAAACAGGTCACCAGGGAACCCACCAATCTCTCGTTTCAAGTCGTCAAAGAACAGCCCACCGCGCGCGCGCAGCAGGTCCCGGATTTGCGCATTCAACTCACCATCGATGGGGGGCTTTGGCTCGTAAATCAGGTGCATGTGCTCGCGACGAAAAAGTTGAATCTTGATGTCTTTTCCGATGCCTCCGCATCCGGTCCATACGACCTGTCCACTGGCGCAGAGGGCATCGAGATCGCCCTCGAGGTAGCCGTCTTGCCGAACCCGTAGGATGTCGTTTTCGAGCACACTGCTGGGCACCGGATAGCCTTGGAGTGAATCCACGATGGTCATGAGGTCCGACCGGCGCCGGGCAGCCGACTCGATGCCGTGCCACCCATGCAAAAACCGCACGTAGGCTTCGGGGTCGACCGCCTCAACCTGCGCCCGCAGCTTGCTCAACGCCTTGCGCTTGATGCGTCGCAAGACCTCTACATCGCACCACTCGCGGCCAAGGCCGTGGGGCGTGAACTCACCGGACAGCACTTGCCCTTCCCGTTCCAGCAGGGTCAGTTGCTCCCGCACGATGCCCACCGCCAAACCGAGGGCCGTCGCCATGCGCTCGGTCGTCGAAGGTCCATGCGTGCGGCAATACCGACGCACGAGGTCGCGAACGGGCCGCTGAACCGGTTCTTGGAAGGCGAGCGGCACCCCCACGGGAATCACAATGCCCAGTGCATCGCGGAGGCGCGCAGCATCTTCGACTGCCGCCACGCGCGGCCCCGCTGCGGTGTTGAAGCGGAACACTCTCCGGGCGATGGAGAGCGCCGTCAAGGCATCCGCTGCGTCATCTGATGGGGTGTAGCGCAGTGCGATGGCCTCCTCGCTCAACGGACCCAACTCGAGCAAGACCGAGTGGAGTGCATCGGCACTGTTGGCGGGGAAGCGGATGCGCTGGAGTTGCTCTTCCACCTCGGCAATCGAATCGGCATCCAG
>DEBL01000161.1:0-3383 GCA_002348535.1 Deltaproteobacteria bacterium UBA2957
TCCGTCGACCGGGACTACTGAATTTCA
This sequence comes from Deltaproteobacteria bacterium UBA2957, assembly GCA_002348535.1. Lineage (GTDB taxonomy): Bacteria > Myxococcota_A > UBA796 > UBA796 > UBA796 > UBA796. The sequence continues at coordinate 28 of DEBL01000161.1, forward strand.
TGCCTCGGGTCCGATTGGACAAACTGCTTGTCGACCGAGGGCTGGCCGAGACCCGACAGCGCGCCCAGTCGCTCATCCGATCTGGCGTGGTCTTGGTCGACGAGACCCCGAGAGACAAACCGGGGACGCAGGTTAGCAACAACTCAGCTGTTCGGATCAAGGGAAACCCCCAGCCGTATGTAAGCCGCGGCGGTTTGAAACTCGAGGCCGCTCTGGATGCCTTCAATGTCGACCCCAATGGGCGCATCGCCGCTGACTTGGGTGCCAGCACGGGCGGATTTACCGACTGCCTCCTTCAACGGGGTGCGGCCAAGGTGTACGCAATCGATGTTGGATATGGCCAACTCGCTTGGTCCCTTCGCAACGACTCGCGCGTCGTTGTGATGGAGCGCACCAATGCACGTCACCTTGAGTCACTACCGGAACCCGTCTCCTTGCTGGTGGGCGACCTATCGTTCATCTCGCTGACCAAGGTTCTCCCCGCAATCATGCGACTATCCACAGCCGAGACCGACATCGTCTTGTTGATCAAACCCCAGTTCGAGGTTGGCCGCGGAGCACTGGCAAAAGGGGGTGTGGTCAAGAACGCTGAGGCCCGACAGGCAGCAATCGACGCCATCGTCGCCGCGGCTTCTGCGGCTGGCACAGCGGTGCACGGCGTCATTGACAGTCCGATCAAGGGAGCAAAAAAGGGGAATGTGGAAGCCCTCATTCACTGTACGGTTAAGCCCACATGATGTTCCTCTTGTTGGCCATGCTGGGCTGCGACCCGCCCGATCCGCTGCCGCCGCACATGGGGCCCGAACACTCTCGGTGGACTCGGATGATCTCGATCGGAGACGTTCGAGGGTTTCTGGTGGACCCTTTAGAGGGAAGGAATGGGTTGTTGCTGCTGGTCGAAAAAATCGATGATGAGACCCGAAAGCGCGCAACAACCATCTCAAAGGGGCCCGTTTTTGTTGTACCCGCACCGGTCGACATGGGGAAAGCGAGGGCCTATTTTCAGGGGCTGAAAAGTGTCGATACCGTGCGCATGATCTGCGAGCGAAAGGTCTGCCCAGAAGGCCTCAATCCCAAGCGATAATCCACGAGGCTCCGAACCCAGCAGGCTCGACGTTGACGAGATCGACGGTCGGATCAATCAACGTCCGAACCTCGTGATGGTTCAATCGGGCGCGACTATCGGCATGGACCGCCCACAACCCCGACCCCTCACTCGCACGGGTTGCAGCGAGGTGAACTGCGTACTGACGAATCATATCGGGGCGCGTTGCCATCTTTCGATACTGATGCACCGTGAGATCATGCGGTTTCTCGATCACCTCGTGCGTGCCCTCTCGTGTATCGAGAACATGAAAAACCACACTTCCAACCTTGCTGCGCGTCTTCATCCGCCAACTGAATCGGTGCCCTTCCTCGGTCCACGCCACCTCACCCGGAATGAGCCAATGCCGAAGCGGAACCGCCACCTGAGCTGAAGTCCACATCACCAAAACAAGAAGAAGCGGAACGGATATGCGTCGCGATTGCTGGAGAGGCTGCGTGTTCCGCACTGGAAGGAACACGGTTGTGAGTAGAAGCATGAGGGCGGGAAATACCCCTATTTTAAACATCACCATATTGGCGCAATGAAAGCCAACAGCTGTCACAAAGGCTACGGTTCGGGTCCGCGGCCACAGCAAGAACGGAACAATGAGTAGGTCAAATCCCGTTCCAATCCAAGAAAGCCACAGTGCCGTCATTGGTTCAGCCAGCCAATCACCAACCACCGGCCAGTCGGCCCGACGCTGCATCCACATGGTCATCGGCTGGCCGTTCAGCCAGTCTTCATTCAGCTTCGCGATACCCGCAAAGGCGTACACCACACCGACTTGAATCTTCAACAGCATGTGGGACCATTTCTGCGCCTCTTCATTCCGACCAACAACCGCAAAAAACGCGCCAATCCACCCAATCAGAACCCAATGGTTTTGGTAGTAGGTCTGATCCAGCAACACAACATAGGTAAACCCAAGCGTAAATAGCATCGCAGCGAAGCGAACCCGCAGTCCCCAGATCAAGGCGGATGCCGCAACGCCATTGGCCACAAAAATGGCCACCATTCCCGCCTTGGGCAGCGGCTTCACCCACTCAAATCCCGGGTACGTGAAATGAAACTCGGGTTGGACAAAGTAGATGTCGACCCAATCAAATGCGAGATAGCGGATCATCTCCACCATCATCAACAACCCGAATCCGCGCCGAATCCAGCGCAATCGATGCGGGTTCGCACCGGCCGACAACCAATCGCGCGTGCGGTTTAAAATCGCCATCTCCAGTACAGGTCCCCACTGCTCTTACCACGATCACCCGTGACCACCTCGCCATAAGTAGACCGACTCAAAATCCATTCCACAGCAGCTTGGGTAATGTTGTCGGTATCCGAATCGGGGGTGACTTTCTGAATCGACAAATACACCTTGTCCGTGAGTGGGAACCCGACCTTGACCGATCCCGAGCCCGGGTCGATCTGTACATTTTGCAGGAACGCCGCACCGGTAGCACGCGCCGCCTTGCCCCCTGCACTCGCCATCGCAGCGCTGAGTAGCCCCGCTCCACTCTCTCCTTCGGTCTCCGACATTGCGGAGGTGGGCTTTCCAAACAACAACATCGACATCACATCGGTCTCGTCGGGGAACTCTGGAGAAGAGAGATCCATCTGGGTGGTGCTCACGTTCCCGCCGATCGAAATGTTGACCGTTCCGTATTGACCAACACGATGGGATGCATCGAGTTTCAACTGTGGGTTTTCAAAGTCCGCACCGGTGAAGGTCACCGATCCTTCTTGAATTCCGAACCGCTTGCCGAACGCAGTCGCCTCTCCACGCATCGTCTCAAGCTCACCGACCACTGACAACGTGCCTTGGTGCTGTGTGACTCGAAGGTCGCCATCAAGACCGAGGTCGACCGACATCGTCGCCAGTTGTGAGAACTTCTGTCCAAAATCATCTGACATGGGAACATCAGCACGCAGCCTGACGGCCTGCCCCAGATCCACGCGCAAATCCATTTCGAATTCATCGAAACCGAACGAATCCTCAGAAACCTCGCGTTCGACGACTGCGCGCCGCTCGCGGTGGATCGTAACCATCGGGTCGACTTCGAATCCCGTGCTGTCTTTAAACGCCTCTGGGCCCAACGCGATGCTGCCTGCTTCCAGCGCGATGGATCCCTCAACGTCGAGGGCTGGAAACGCTCCGGCCATAGCCACCGAACCGCTGGCGGCGACCTCAGCGGAGCGCGTTGCTGAAAACCAGAACCCGTCAAATTGCGCGTCGATGGCGACGTCCATCGCACCGCCAATGTCGACCGTCCCC
>DEBL01000161.1:3686-4715 GCA_002348535.1 Deltaproteobacteria bacterium UBA2957
TGCGACGTCCATCGCATCGCCAATATCGACCGTCCCCGTCAACTCGGCGGTTCCGGATCGGGGATTCAAGCCCCAGGTTGGCCTCGAACCGATATTGAGACGGTGAATTTCCACCTCACCATCGGCCACCCTGATATCGACATCAACAGGGTCATACCGAACACCGGTTGGAATCAGCGTAAATGCAGCCGCATTCGACTTCATCCGCAGCGCCGCAACTGGCGCGTCGATGGTTCCTGTCAGCCTGCCCTCGACGGCCATAGTGCCTTCTGCATCAGTCAATCCCGACGGTCCGGCCGCAACAGACAGAGGGACCCCGCTACCCCCAAAGCGAATGTCCAACGGGGGAGGTGTCGAGCCAGCCAGTGGCCGCTCGGAACCAAAGCCTTCAAACGGCACGAACCCATCGATTTGAAGCCCGCCATCTGCACCGAATGAAGCCGCTGCACGGATTTCAAAGCCTTCGTCGACCGGCACAAGAGAAGCCGTGACCTCCTCGACCTGTGCTTCACCGATTTGTCCATTGACCAGAACCACCCGTGCATCGATATCGGGCTGCATGGGAGTACCGCGCACTGCAATTCGACCGCCGAGGGTTCCCGCAACAGGGTGGTCCACACCCGCCATTCTCGCCAGCCGAACCACATCGGTATCAAGAAGCTCGAGCGAGCCATCCACAGCCGTGATCCACGTCTCTGGATTCGAAACCTCTTCTCCCGCGAGGGCTGCCGCCAACAACGGGGCCAAATCTGCGGTGATCGAGGCGTCGAATCGCGCCAGTTGTCGTCCCTCCTGCTCGGAGGTCATGTCCATCGTGGTCTGGTCGCCGTCTTTGTCGACCTGCACATCAAATCGAACCCTTTCGCCATTTACGCCCACGGGCAGATCAACGGCACCCACCATCGTGACGTCCGGGTTGCACGCGGGGCCAGCCACGATGAGGTCAAAACTGGTCCGGCCATTGAGTTCGTTACCGACAACGGGCAACGGGTCTCTCAGGTCTCGGAATCGCACGCCGGGAAGCACACT
>DEBL01000064.1 GCA_002348535.1 Deltaproteobacteria bacterium UBA2957
CGCATCGGCGTCAGCATCCGCGTCAGCGTCGGAATCCGCGTCGGAATCGGCATCCGCGTCCGCATCCGCGTCGGAATCGGCATCGGCATCCGCGTCGGCGTCAGCATCCGCATCAGCGTCGGCATCCGCATCCGCGTCGGCGTCAGCATCCGCATCCGCGTCGGCTTCGCCCGTGTCAAATTCACCGGTATCGGGCTCGCCCGTGTCCGCTTCACCGGTGTCGTCGTCAGGACCCGTCTCCGACCAGTTCAAATCGTAGGTTCCTTCAGAAACACATCCGTCACCCTCGATTCCAGCGATCAAAAAGAGTGCTGCACAGTCGTCTCCTTCACAGGAGCCTGCCACGTTCAAACCAGCGGCGGCCTCAGTTTCAGAGGCAAACGTGCCGGTAAACGTGTTCGTAAGCGTGACAATCGCATCGGTCGGCGGCAGCTCGATGCCGAGAATCAGACCGCCCTCAGTAAAGTCGGCCACGATCGTTCCAACGCCCTCAAACTCCTTCAGGTCCAACGTCGCATCGACGGGGTCGAACCCATCGAGGCCGATTTGAAACCCATCGTCCGTCAAGGTGAAGGTTGAGTACAATTCCGTGTCCTCATCCAACGTAAAGACGGTTCCCAACTGGCATTCATCCGTCGTGAACGCAAAGTTCGTTCCGACCCATGTGCCTTCCTTCGGGGCGAAGTCACAATCTTCGTCAACATCGCCATCGCAGTCGTTGTCAACTTCATCCTCGCAGACTTCTTCGGCCTCTGGATTGTTATCGGCACTGGCGTCATCGCAGTCCCACATCCCATCGGCAGCCGCCATGGTGCCTTCGGGCTGACTGTCGCAGGGACCCTCCACAGCGCCGAACGGATCGGCGTAGCCGTCGCCGTCGGCATCGGCGTAGAACGTGCAATCGGTGCTTGTCTCGGCCAGATTAACCGAGACGCTATCGTCTTTCGAGCAGCCCAACGTCAGCAGGGCAATCACAAATGAGTTCCGCATGGGGACCCTCCGTTTATTATGCCGCACAGCATAACTGTTCTTGTGCGCAATCACACCCTCGTTGACCCTTTCATCCTGAGGTCGTTGGATGACGGCGTCCACCCCGGCCCAAAATCGATGCAATGCGGTCCAGAATTCCATTCACAAATGCGCGGCTCTCTTTCTCTCCGAATCGTTTGGCGAGTTCGACAGCCTCGTTGATGGTCACGCTGGCAGGAACATCATTCATCAAGATCATTTCTGCGGTGGCCAAGCGAAGAATGCTCCGGTCCACGACGGGCATCCGCACCAACCGCCAGTTGTTTGAGGCCGTTTCAATGTGGCCATCAATTTCCGCTCCTCGGCCATCGATACCCGCAGTAATGTTCACGGCGAACTCAACCTCATCCGGCCCGGCTGGCTTTTCGTCGCTGCTCTGATCCAGCAAGCCCGCGAAGAGCCCCTCAAGTGCATCGGCCGCAGTTCCACCCGACACATCCGCTTGGTACAACGCCTTTAAGGCGAACTCGCGTGCTCTACGTCGGGCCACGATTACCCTATGGCCTTCAGAACGCCCACCATCTCGATGGCCGACATCGCCGCCTCCGCGCCTTTGTTCCCCATCTTCGTTCCGGCCCGTTCAACCGCTTGTTCAATCGAGTTGACGGTCAATACACCGAACGAAATGGGGACGCCGGTCTCAAGCGATACGGCGCCCATACCCTTTGAAGACTCACTCGAGACGTACTCAAAGTGCGGTGTACCACCGCGAATCACACACCCGAGGGCGATGATCGCGTCGTACTTGCCCGACTGGGCCAGCCGTTGACACGCCAGTGGAATCTCCACGGCACCGGGCACCCACACCACGGTTGCCTCGTCCGTGTTGGCGCCATGCCGCTTCAAGGTATCGAGGGCCCCCTCCAACAACTTGGATGTGATGAAGTCATTGAACCGCGACACAACCAGCGCGTAGCGCCCGCCTTGGTCGACCAGATTTGCTTCGATGACGTTGGGCATAATGTAGCTCCTCAGTTTGCTTTGACGTCGGGCAGAAGGTGCCCGAGATGCAGGCGCCGAGCGCGCAAGTACGACGCATTATCATCATCAACCGGAACGGCGAGTGGAACCCGCTCCGACACTTCGATGCCAAAGCCCTCAAGGCCTACGATCTTGCGGGGGTTGTTGGTCATCAAACGCATGCGGCTGATGCCGAGGTCGACAAGAATCTGTGCACCAACGCCAAGATGCCGTAGGCCTCGGCCTTGCGACGTCACAGTGGGCTCATCGGGTTCCTCGGTGGGCGGTTGCACGGCCGACCGGATTCTTGCGATCAATCCCTCGGGCTCTTCACCGCCAATGTGCATGTACAGCAGAACGCCGTGCTCCGCCTCCGCGATGGCTTGCAACGCGCCGTCGAGTTGGCCCCGCGTGTCACAGCTCATGGCACCAAAGACATCGCCGGCCGGATTGAAAGACTGAACGCGTGTCAAGACCGGTTCGCCGTTCGCGACATCCCCGCGGCTCAGCGCAATGTGAAGGCCTGTGCCCGCCACCTCGCGGTACACACGGCACTGGAACTCGCCATGCCCCGGAATTCTCACGGGAGCGTCGACCTCCACGCGAACCAAGGTCTCATTCCGCAGCCTCCAGCGAATGATGTCAGCCACGGCCACAATCCGCACCCCGTGCTCGGCACCAAAGCGCTCAAGGTCGGGAAGCCGGGCCATTGTCCCATCTTCGTTCATGATTTCGCAGATGACGCCAGATGGCGGGAGACCCGCGAGTCGGGCAAGGTCAACGGATCCTTCGGTCTGACCCGTCCGAACAAGCGTGCCACCGTTCCGTGCCCGCAACGGGAACACATGACCCGGGACAACGATGTCACCGTGCCCTTTGGCGGGGTCAATGGCGACCTTGATGGTGTGAGCGCGGTCGGCCGCAGAAATACCGGTCGTTACCCCTTCTCTCGCTTCGATCGATACCGTGAAGGCGGTCTCGTATGGGGATTTGTTGTGGGTCGCCATCATTGGCAACCCGAGGTCGTCGACTCTGTCCTCGGTCAGTGTAAGACAAATCAGGCCGCGTCCGTGGGTGGCCATAAAGTTGATCGCCTCAGGTGTGACTTTCGATGCCGCCATCGTGAGGTCGCCCTCGTTCTCGCGGTCTTCGTCATCCACCAAGATGACCATCTTGCCATTCCGAATGTCCTCGATGGCGGCCTCAACCCGCTTGATCGGATCCGGATCCATCACCACAAAGCTCATGTCGTCCCCCCTCTGCCGAAGCCGAGCGCCTGTAACCGGTCGGCAGTCAATCCACCGCCCCCACTCGCCCCCAAGCCCAGCATCCGCTCGAGATACCGTGCAATCAAGTCTACCTCAAGGTTGACCCCGGAGCCCGGCGGATGGTCGCACAAGGTCGTGTGTTCCGCAGTAAATGGAATGATGTTGACCCGAAATCGGCTGCCTTGAACCTCGTTGACCGTCAGGCTCACCCCGTCGACCGTTACCGACCCTTTGGTCGCGATGTACCGCGCGAGATCGTCAGGGGCATTGATCCAGACCACCCAACTTTCGCGCTGTTCATCCGTTGAGACCACGGTTCCAACACCATCGACGTGCCCGCTGACGATGTGGCCATCCAGCCGGTCATTGACTTGGAGTGCCCGCTCGAGATGCACACGGTCCCCCACGTCGAGCGCGCTGAACGTCGTGCAGTCTAAGGTTTCCTTTCCGGCAGCCACCGTGAAGCGGTTGGGTTCAGACAGCGCCTCGGCGGTGAGACACACACCATTGCAGGCGATGGAGTCGCCAAGCGCGATGGCCCCTTCACCGCTCACTGGAAACTGCGTTTCAATCTCCAGCGTGCACCCGTTTCCGCGGGGTGTTCGAGATACGATTGTGCCGAGGTCGGCGATGATTCCGCTGAACATAGTTATCGCTCCAAAACGAGGTGTAAATCCGGGCCCACTGTGTCGCTGCGGACCACCTGGAACTGCGGAGCATCGACCAGCGAAAACGGATCTCCGCCAACCCAACCGGGCCCACCGCCGAGCACCCGGCCGGCGATGAAAAGCTCGATCCGGTCCACAATGCCGTGGTCCAACAAACTGCGAATCAGAACTCCACCGCCTTCGACCAGCACGCTGTGCAGCCCACGCGCATGCAGTTCACGAAAGACCGATTCCAAACAAAGCTTTCCACTGGAGTCTCGATCGACACCGACAAGGTCTGCATCAATCTCTTTGACCGGACTCACCGCTGCGCAGTGAAAGACGACCGCACGGGCGCCGGCCCGCAGCAAACGGGCGTCGGGATCGATGGTCAGACCGGAATCCAACACCACAGGGACTGCGTTCCGTCCCCCTTGAAGTCGGGTATTGAGGCTGGGGTTATCGGCGCGAAGTGTTCCGGCACCCACCATCACGGCGTCGTGCTCGTCCCGCATTCGGTGCCCCATGGCTCGAGCCTGCTCACCGGTAATCCACTGACTGGCACCCGTGGCGTCTGCAATGCGCCCGTCGAGGGTAATCGCAGCCTTGACCGTCACCCAAGGTCGTCCGCGTTCAGTGGCCGACAAATAGGCGCGATTGAGGTCCCTCGCCTCCTGTTCTGCCACGCCCACCACCACTTCGATGCCGGCAT
>DEBL01000294.1 GCA_002348535.1 Deltaproteobacteria bacterium UBA2957
AGTGTGGAGAAAAATATCCTTCCTGAGAACCGCCACGGTCGCTGGACCGTGGCGGCTCGGGTAGGAAGCTCCCGTCATTACGACAGGAGCGAAATTACGGACTGGTTGATCGTTCTCGCCTGCGCAAGCGCTGCCGTGCCCGCCTGTTGCATGACTTGAAGGCGCGTCATCTCAGCCGTCTCATGGGCGTAATCCGTGTCCATGATCTGACTCTCTGCCGCACTCAAGCTTTCAACATAGGTGACCATGTTTGCAATCGATGAATCGATTCGATTCTGTACCGCACCATAGCCAGCACGAATGCTGTTTACGGCATCAATAGCCGAATCAATCGTGTCGATTGATGTCCGAGCAGTTGATGCGAACGAGAGATCAACGTCAGTGGTCTCCACGTTCAAGTTGCTCACCGTGAGGTCGCCCAAGGTGATGGTCAGTCGACTCTCTGTCCCGCTCGTCACGCCCACCTGCACTTCAAGCTGGCTTCGCGATCCGTCCGCAAGAGAAAGGTCGTTGAATTCAGTCGCCTGCGCAATCCGCTCAATCTCTGCGGAAAGCTGCGTGAATTCACCGTTGATGTAGGAACGCTCGCCATTGTCGAGCGTGTCTGATGCGCTCTGAACCGCTAGCTCCCGCATGCGGTCGAGAATATTTAGTACCTCTTTAGTGGCCCCTTCGGCCGTTTGAATAATTGAAATACCATCGTTGGCATTGCGCATGGCCTGCTTTCCTGAACGCGCAACGGTGTGGAGATTGGACGCCACAGCCGATCCGGCAGCATCATCCGCTGCCTTTGTTACGCGAAGACCAGACGAAATCTTAGCCAAAGTATGGCTGAGTCCCGCCTGCGTCTTATTGAGAGCATTGGACGCCCGCATTGCCGCTAGGTTGGTGTTTACTGTAAGAGCCATTTGGTGCTCCTCATCGCTATCTCGGGTTTGCTTGAGGCCCCGAATCCGAGACCTCATCTGGCCTTGTCGGCCGACACCCAAAGACATTTGAGAACACACCCCCTCAAAACCGCACAAGAGCGGCCCACTTCCAGAAATCTAACAGTCTGATTCTATTAGACTTTTTTCGCGTTCATATTTTTTTCAAAAAGTAGAACGGGCTGCCCCCGAAACCGAGGACAGCCCGCTGCGGTTTGCTACTGGAGTAGAGCTGTTACGCTCCGTTGGAATTGGTCGGATGGGCCCGGGGTTGTGAGTCCCCGTTTCTGCATCCCTTGAAGTCGAATCCGTTCAGCCGACCCCAACGCTTCATCGGCGCTGGTGCAGCATTTACGGTCCGGGACTATGGTCGCCACAAACCGCTCGAGGGCGGACAATGCGGCGTCAATACGTTCATCAATCGTACCAAACTCATCGCGAATCGCCTCGACGGACCTCTCTGCAGAGTCAATCCGAAACAGTGCCCACTCTGCCTCGATGCAGGAGTCCACTCGCGCATGGTTCCGGTCAACTTTGAGCTCGCCTGCCGTCAACCCCTGAAATGAACCTTCTGCATCTGCAGCACTAGCCATCGAAGCGGCAACCTCGGCAACAACCGAATCCATTTCGTCCTGTATCACCTCAAATTCTTCTTGAAGCAAGGTGTGGTACCGACTGGATTCATCCCTGTTGGCACTTTGGGTGGCGATTAACCGCATCCGGCCCAGAAGTGACTTGACTTCGATGGCAACAGAATCGATTGCGTGAGCGAGGTAGACCCGGGTCGCCGGTGAAGACGCCCGGGCTGAAACCATTCCCCGTGTTGCTTCGTTCGTGGCCTGACCATGGGCAACTCGCGCTGCGGCCATTGTCACGTCAACCTGTCGGCCCCGCAACAACTCTCCCTCATCACTCCCCGTTTGTGTCCACCCCGCGGAGGCGGGAGGAAGCTGAGGCTTGAGAGTTGTCTTGCGGTTGGTCACGATCGAATCTCATTTAGAGAAAGTTGATGAACAAACCCGTTAAGTCCATCCCCTGTCTCTTCGGACGAATGTCGCATGAATTTGAGTACTTTTTATTCAAATTACCCAATACGGACGCAAATAATCAAACTTAATAAAAAAACCGATGGGCGGTAAAAAAACCGCCCATCGGCAAAGATTTTCTCGGGGAAAGTCCCCCGGAGTTGTGAGCCTCCGGGGGACCGAGTCGACATTGGGTCACAATCCCAACGCCTGCGCTTCCTACCCGAGGAGCGAAACTACACTCTGGTTGATGCCCTTGGCTTGGCTCAGGGCCGCGACGCCGGCTTGTTGCATGACCTGAAGTCGGGTCATCTCGGCCGTCTCATGCGCATAATCGGCGTCCATGATCTGGCTGGCTGCAGCCGAAAGACTCTCAACGTAAGTGGACATATTGCGAATCGAGGAATCCAACCGGTTCTGGACCGCACCGTACTGTGAACGGATGTTGTTCACCGAATCGATAGCTGTATCAACCGTTCCGATTGCGGTCCTCGCACCAGACGCCGTCGAAAGAACAAGCGCCTGAATGCTCAGGGCAGACTGCCCAAGGTCGCCCAGTGTGATGTCAATCTGCGAGGTCGCAGACCCATCGACACCGACCTGCACCGTCAATGTGGTGTTATCGCCGTTACTCAACGATATCCCGTTGAACTCGCTGGACTCAGCGATGCGGTCCACCTCGGCCACGAGCTGGTTGGTTTCGGTTTGAATGTATGCTCGCTCGTCATCAGCGAGAGTATCCGAACCGGACTGAACGGCGAGTTCGCGGAGGCGGTCGAGAATACTCAGAACTTCCTTGGTTGCCGATTCTGCAGTTTGAATGACGGACACACCATCGTTTGAGTTCCGAATCGCCTGACGTCCAGAGCGCGCGGTGGTGTTGAGGTTCATCGCCACCGCGGAACCCGCGGCGTCATCGGCCGCCTTCGTGACCCGGAGCCCGCTTGAGACTCGAGCCAATGTGGATTTGAGCGAACCTTGAGTGCTGTTCAAGGAGTTCGCAGCCTGCATCGAAGCGATGTTTGTGTTGACAGTAAGTGACATGATTAAGTCCTCTTTCTTGGGTAGGAAGA
>DEBL01000341.1:0-212 GCA_002348535.1 Deltaproteobacteria bacterium UBA2957
CCCCGAGCGGTGCCGTCGAGCTTGGTCAGCACCACCCCTGTGGCTCCAACGACGTCCTTAAAGGCCCGGGCCTGCGACAATGCATTCTGGCCGATAGTGGCATCCAACACGAGCAGGACTTCATGCGGGCATCCCGGAAGCGCTTTGCCCATGACTCGAACGACTTTGCCCAGCTCATCCATCAACTGACTCTGGGCTTGCAATCGGCCCGC
>DEBL01000341.1:584-9494 GCA_002348535.1 Deltaproteobacteria bacterium UBA2957
CCGGCTTGGATTCCATCGAACAGCACCGCTGCCGGGTCGGCACCCTCTTGGTGCGCGATCACCGGCACATTGACGCGCTCACCCCATACTTTCAGTTGCTCAATCGCACCGGCCCGAAACGTGTCTCCCGCAGCAAGCAGCACACTCTTGCCCTCCGACACATACCGATGCGCCAACTTTCCAATCGTGGTGGTTTTTCCACTCCCATTGACGCCGACAACGAGCAGCACCAACGGTACCTCATCACGGGTAGCAAGCGAACAATCGGATTCCATCCGATGCAACAGCTCGCTCCGCAAGCGCTTTTTAAGCCCTTCGATGTCGTCTGTTCGCCCGCCACTCTCTCGCATCGCATCGACGATTTCCATCGACGTCTGCACGCCGACATCGGCTCCAATCAAGGCTTCTTCGAGCGCCTCGAACTGCTCTCGATCCGACCCGCCCGAGTTTGTCACTCGATGGAGCGCAGCAACGAACGCAGTGCGAGTCCGCCCTAAACCGGACCAAAAGGAAGCACCCGCCTCTGGCGGCGCTTCCTCAGGCGGACTGTCCGTTTCCAACTGCCGACGGGATCGAGCACATTGAATCCCGAGGGAAAGCCCCACTAAAGCGAAGAGAGCACCGGCGATGAACCAAATCAGATCAGGCATGGCCACCGCCTAATACGACAGGCCTGTAGGCTCAATCCAGCTTCACGCTGACCAACTGGGAAACACCCGCATTCGGCATCGTCACTCCATAGAGCGTATCGACACACTCCATTGTCTTCTTGTTGTGGGTCACAACAATAAACTGGCTCAACGTTGCCATTTCCCGAAGCAGGTTGTTGAAGCGTGCTCCATTGGCTTCATCCAAAGGAGCATCCACCTCATCCAACAGACAAAACGGACTCGGCTTGACCTGAAACAGCGCAAATATCAATGCGATGGCCGTCATTGCCATTTCTCCGCCAGACAGCAGTGCGAGGTTCTGCAAGCGTTTGCCGGGCGGCTGGACCTCAATGTCGACACCGGTCTCCAACATGTCGTCCTCATCCGTCAGAACCAGTTGCGCCCGGCCACCACCAACCAGTCTTGGATAGCCATCCTTGAACAGCGTGTTCACTCGCTCAAACGTCTCCCTGAACCGTTCCCGACAGGTGCGATTCAAGTGGCCAATGGTGTTGCGTATCGACCGCACCGACTCTTCCAGATCTGCCCGTTGCGCCTCAAGCGTGTCGAATCGAGACTTCACTTCCGCATACTCTTTCACGGCCACGAGGTTCACCTCACCAAGGCCATCGAGCTTTCGTTTAGCCTCAGTAAGCCGACTCACCCACGACGCGATCAACTCGGCGTTGTCCAGCATGGATGGAGTGATGCACAGATCATCCAAGTCGTCGCCCGACGCAGCGGTCATGCCTGCTTCGTCTTCGGTATCCAAGACAACCATTCGTGCCTCGTCGGGCACCTCTACAATCACTTGGCCATTCCGGTCGAGGCGGTCCAGCATGCCCGTAACACTCACTGTGTAACGCTCGTCGAGTTGCGATCGGATCTGGCTAATCTCTACGCGCACTTGGTCGACCGTTCGCTCCAAGTCCATGCGTTCAGACGTCGCAGCCTCCCTCGCATCACGAAGCCCGCGCACCGACTCTTCTGCCGTTTGAAGCATTTCTCGGGCTTCGGCGACCTGCTTCTTTCCTTCCTCGATTCGGTTTCGCAACCCCGCTTGCTGCTCGGTGATGGTGCCGAGTGTTTCAACCAGTCGCTTGTCATCCGTGACAAGCGCAGACACCCGCGCCCGCGCCGCTTCACTATCGCGGTTGGCCGCCTTCAGCTGTCGAAGTACCCCTTCCTCGCTCTGGCACGCGGCGTTGACGATTACCGCGAGTCCATTCAACCGCTCCTCGATCCCCGAAAGCTCAGCCTTCGCGAGCGACGCGGCCTGACGCGCATCGTTGGCCTGTATTTCTTCTCCCACCAGTTCCTGCTGCTGGGCTTGAAGTTGTTCCTCCTTTTGGACTTGGGTTGCCTGGGCAGACGCGATTGATGCGGTGAGATCGCCGACTTGAGTATTCAGCGACGAGTCCATATTGATGAGGCTTTCCTGTTCTCTCCGCAGGTCATCCAGCCGCGCCTGTCGAACCCCCTGCTCCGACTCCAGACGGCGATATTCTGCAACCGCGGTGCGATGCTCGACCCTTGCCTCCCCTGCGGCTTGTCGGGTCCGATTGGCGGCTTGCTGCGCTTGGTCGTGTGTCGATACCGCGGCCTGCTGACGCTCGGCTGCCGCTGTAACGCGCTGGCGCGCAGCGTCGCATTCGGCTTCTATCGCGGGGAGCGCCTCTCGAAGCCGCGCAAGTTCCCGGCGCCGCTCAAGCACTGCAGTTGCGTTGCTCTGGACCGGACCAACTCGCACCTCGCCGCGCGCTGTGACAACACAGGGCATCCCGTTTGGACCGGATGCAACCACATAGGCACCCCCGCCATCGAGGTGCGCGCGAACGGCCGTAGCGAGGTCGGGCGCTTCTTCAGCAACAGAAAACACCCGCGCGAGTGCGGACTTGCCGACCGCATCCGCAGCAGCGGACTCGAAGATGCTGCCGCTCGAACCCTGCTCGTCTGCCAGCAACATCGTAATCCGGCCAGCGGTTCGCTCGGCAACCCGAACCGCAGTTCCCGCATCCGGCACCAACACATAGTCAAGCTCATCGCCGAGAGCCGTAGCGACCATCGAATGCAGCGATTCATTCACCTCCAGATGATCAGCGAGGGTTCCCATGACGCCGTCGACTTCAAGCGCAGAGCGGAGTACGTCTGCAACACCCTCCTGCGATGCGTTCAGCGTCTCCATAGTCTCAAAGCGGACGCGCGCTTGGCTGCGTTCACGCTCGGCCTCGATCAGGGCCGCCTCGGCGTCACGCCGAGCGACCCGCACCTGCTTGAGTTCCTGTTCAGCCGCAGCCAGCGATCTGCCCGCCGTCTCTGCGACCGCAGCAGCAGATTCCAGCGAAGAGGCCGTATCGACTTCACGTGCACGCGCCGCGGACAACGATTCACGTTCATCGGCGATCGAGTCGACCATAGCCGTGATTCGAAAATCGAGGTCAGCACGCCGGGAGTTGAGATCTGCACGTCGAAGTTTCGAAGCCTCTCGGCTCGCTCGATCTCTCGCCAAGGTCCGAATGCATTCAAGCACATCCGCCTTGATGACCTCGATGGCAGCGCGACGCGTTCGAACCGCATCCTCCGACAACGCGAGAGCGGTCTTTGTCGCAGTTGCGTTGTCCCGTATGGCTGCAGCCGCGCCCGCTACAGCCGCATGTTGATTCTCGGCTTCCACCCTGCGCTCAACGCTGAGCGCATGCTCACCCTCCGCCTCGGCGATCACATTGGTTAACCGTTCGATCCGTTCCTGAAGTTGCTGCGACTCTCTGCCTTGGTACAACCGCGCTGACTCTTGTTCTCGGCGCGACGCCTCCAACTCTCCCAACTCATCCCGAAGCAGACCAACCGCGGTTTCGATGACGGTTACGGACTCGCGCTTCGACTGTATCTCTTGGTCTTGCCGCTCGAGTTCTCGTCGCTTGGCTTGTTCGACAGATGAAATCGTTCGCAACCGCTCACTGAGCGCCTTCCGGTCACCCGCGAGCGCTGCATACCGGGCAACGCCAAGAAATATCTCGCCTTGGCGGACTTCCGTACGCAGCCTGCGGTACCGGGTTGCTTTGCTGACTTGGCGCTTGAGTGAACGCAGCCGGCCAGCAAGGTCTTCCACGACATCCGTCGCCCGTTCAAGGTTTCGGTTGGTGCCCTCTAGGCGTTGTTCGGCTTCCCGCTTCTTTGCTTTGTACCTCGAGATTCCCGCCGCCTCTTCGATGAGTGAGCGGCGTTGCTCAGGTTTGGCCTTCACAATTTCGCCGATGCGGCCCTGTTCAATGAACGAGTACAGCCGATTGCTGGCGCCTGTGTCCCGGAAAATGTCTTGAATGTCGCGCAGGCGGCATCGGTGTTGGTTGATCAGGTATTCGCTATTGCCATCTCGGAACAGGCGTCGCGTGATTTGAATTTCCTCGCATCGGGCAAACTCGCCGGCAAACGGCTCGTCGCCCGCCTCGAAAGTGAGGCTTACCTCTGCCACGCCCATGGGCTTACGGCTTTCCGACCCCGCGAAGATGATGTCGTCCATCGACTTGCCGCGCAGGCTCTTGGCCGACTGTTCGCCAAGGCACCACTTAACGGCGTCGACGACATTGGACTTTCCACACCCGTTGGGCCCCACCACACCGCTGACTCCACGTCCAAAGTGGAAGCTCGTACGATTCGGAAATGACTTGAAGCCCTGAAGCTCCAACTTTCGTATGTGCATGAGATGATCGGTGACAGTGCGCGGGGCCACCGTTCGCAACCGGGGAGGCTGCAGCGAACCCGCAAGAAGGGAGATTACTGTACCACAATCGGCCCCCCGGGGCCCCTGCGATAGGCACCCTTAACCGGTGCACGTCAGGTGGCGAGCACCAAGAGCCAAAGGGCCACAAGGCCGGTCGGCAGTACGGCAGTCAAGAAGCAACCCGGTCGCTGCGATCGGTCACTCATTGGACCCTCCAGACGTGTAAGCGGTTAGCATTTTTTGGTATTCGTGGTGTCCACCACCGATCATCAACTCGTGCTCCCAATCCGTGACCTCGCCTACGATTCGACCCGGCACACCCATCACTTTGGAGCGGGGCGGGATTACCTTCCCGACCGGAATCAATGCCCCGGCGCCGATTATCGATCCCGAACCGATCCGGCAGTTGTCGAGCAGAATGGCACCCATGCCGATAAGGCAGTCGTCTTCAACAATGCACCCATGCAGGATGACCCGATGCCCCACGGTGCACCTGTCGCCAATCACGGTTGTGGAGATTCCGCCCGTGCAATGCGCAATGCTCCCGTCTTGAATACTGGTCTCCTCGCCGATCAGCACCACGCCTTGGTCGCCCCGCAACACGCATCCGGGCCAGACTGTGGCGCGCGCCTTCACGACGACATCGCCGATCAGCGTGGCGGAAGCATGCACCCACGCCTCGGCATCCACAGTGGGACTCATGCCGTTGTATGATTCACGCATTCGACATCGATAATCGGGTAACTGCAACATTCCCAGTGTGCGCCCGTATTGGATACACAAATGCAACCTTTCTGGAGGAACCCAACATGGCTAAACCACTTGATACCGGCACTGGCTACCTGCTCTGGTTCGGATGCGTGATCGGGTTCTGTGGTATCCACCGATTCTATGCCGGTAAATGGGTCACAGGAGCCTTATGGCTGTTTACGGCGGGGCTGTGTGGAGTGGGTCAAGTCATTGACCTCTTCCTCATGAATTCCATTATCGAGGAGGGGAACTTGTCTCGGTAGATTAACCGATGAGAACTCCCGCCACCGTACCCGTCATAAAGGCGGCGAGCGAACCGCCGATCAGCGCCCGGATGGATAAGGACGCCAAGTCGCCCATGCGCTCGGGAGCGATTCCACCGATGCCGCCAAGCTGGATGCCAATGCTCGCGAAGTTTGCGAACCCGCACAAGGCGTAGCTGGCGATAATTGCCGATCGTTGTGAGAGGACGGGTTCGGCCGCGGACATCATTTCACCCAGATGGACGTACGCAATGAGTTCCGTAAGCACCAACTTCTCGCCTAGCAGCCCCCCAACAATCGTAGCCTCTGACCAAGGCACCCCCATTGCGAATGCAATCGGCGAGAACAACCACCCAAGTATGCGAGAAAGCGAAAGCGGTTCACCCGTCACGACCATCCAGCCAATCATCCAGTCCACCATCGCAATAAGGCCAACAAAGGCGATCAACATGGCCGCGACATTGAGCGCAAGCTTCAATCCATCGGTGGCACCCCGAGCTGCTGCCTCGAGCATATTTTGGTCGACGCGCGCGCCCGAAACGTTCAACGCATCGGGGTCGTGAACGACGGACCCGTCTTCCGGAACCATAATCTTTGCAATGGCGAGGGAGGCTGGAGCCGACATGATCGACGCGGCCACCAAGTGCCCTGCAATCCCGGGAATGTCTTGAAGAAACCCCACGTAGGCCGCCATGACACCACCGGCTACCGTGGCAAACCCGCCCGTCATGACCGCGTTCAGCTCTGACCGGCTCATTTTGCCCACGAATGGCGCAATCAAAAGCGGCGCTTCAGTCTGCCCAACAAAGATGTTCCCAGCAGCTGAAAGACTCTCCGGGCCGCTGGTCCCCATCGTGCGCTGCATCACCCGTGCGATCACTCGAATGACGCGCTGCATGATGCCCAAGTGATAGAGAATCGCAGTCAGGCTGGAAAAGAAGATGATGGTCGGTAAGATCCAGAAGGCAAAGGTCTTAACGGGCGGCGATATCCGTCCGATGAATGTGACCGACTCACCCGATGAATCCACGATCTGATGGGGCTCGACTGCTTGGAACACAAAGCTGGCGCCGGCCTCCGAGAAGCTGAGTAACTTCTTAACGCCACCATCCACGACGCTGAAGAACAGGCTTTGAAGTTCGGGGCTCAATACAACGATCGCGAACAGCAGTTGCAACCCCACACCCCACCCCACTGTTCTCCAGCGGATGGCGTCGCGATTGGTCGATAACAACCACGCAATTCCGATCATGACGCCAAGGCCCGAGAACGAGATTGCGCGATCGAGGAACGTAGGATCAGAAAGTGCAGTGGCGATCATACAAACCACCTTACACACACCGATTCCGCGGCTAAAGTGGGCTCCGTGTGAAACGGTCTTGAAACAAAGACCCGCAAGACCCATGAATGCAGTTGACTATGTCGCTTTCCGAGGGCACAACCCGGACCGAAGCGGCGCACAGGCGCCCCGGAGGCTCATCATGAAGACCGAAATCATTACCCTAATCGCTGCACTCGCCCTCGCCGGGTGCTCATCGAAGTTTGAAGAACAAGACGACGACCCTGCCGACCAAAGCGACGTCGATGCCGATGCCGATGGCGACGAAGACGCCGATGGCACGGACCCCGAGCTGGCCGACGCCGATGACGACGGCGTGACCATCGCCGATGGCGACTGCGATGACGAGGACGACTCGATTTACCCCGGCGCTGGCGATGACTGCGATGGCATCGATAACGACTGCGACGATGTCATCGACGAGGGGTGGATCAAAGAAACCTACTATGCCGACTCGGATGGTGACGAGCACGGCAACCCAAACCGCGACATCGAAGCGTGCGAACAGCCCAGCGGATACGTGACCGACAACACGGACTGCGATGACTCCGATGCCGATGTCTACCCCGGTGCGGAAGAGGTCATTGGCGACGAAAAAGACAACGACTGTGACGGAGACGAGGACGAGCGTTTCGATATCTCAGCCCTCGATCCGACCGACGAGACGTCAAATGCCGGAAGCCCATCGGCCATCGCCGTGGACGGAGCCGGAAACGCTCACATGGTCTTCCACGATTCCGTTGAAGGGGCAGTGCTCTACCAACGCGTCAGCCCTGAAGGCTTGTTCATGGACGAGACCGTCTTGGTCTCGGCTGCGGACTTCGATGGTGAATACCTCGATGCAGAAGTGGACTCTGGGGGCAAGCTGCACGTTGGCTACACCTCCTCCATGGAACTGCCCACCGCCACCCTCACATCTCTCATGTACACCACGCGGTCGGCCTCGGGCGTGTGGGGCGAATCCATCACTGTTGCAGGCGGCGTCACAGGTGCGCTGGACCGTGGCAAGTACGTCGATTTGGCGATTCAGTATGGCTCCATCACAGGGCCAACACCCATCTTTGCCTACCTCGATAACGACAACGGAACGCCGATGATCGCAGACATGTTGTCGCCAGACCTGTGCCCGATCTTTCCCGCAGGCACCAACTACTTGAGCGGCGCAACCGGTGAGGGCAGCGGCTTGTTCACTGCGATCGATGTGGATGCAACCGGCTCCAGCCACGTTGCATTCTTCGACCCGAATGCCATCGATATCGATGAAATCGACTTCGATATTTTCGACCCAGAGCTGAGCACACCGCAGATTCAATACACAAACTGGACGTGGAACCCCGACGACATCATCGATACCCTCGATGTCGGCGACCTCCTCCCCGAGTACGCCACCTTTGAAGAGACGGTGTCCGAGAGCGAGTACAACACGATCAGTCTGAAGGCTCGGAATGCAGACCAAGTCCCTTGCTTCGCGTCTCAGGACGTCAGCAGCCGTGATCTGATTTTCGGCTGCCGTGAAGCCGATGGCTGGGCAATCGAAACCGTTGCCTCTGAAGGCGTCACCGGTGCTCAACCCTCCTTCGCCATCAACAGTTCAGATGAATACTTCATCTCGTTTTACAACGAAGGAACCAAGGATCTGATGCTGGCCATGAAGCGGAAGGAAGCCGATTGGGAAGTCATTACAGTTGACGCTGAAGGATGGGTCGGGAAGCACTCATCCATCGCCATCGGACCCGACAACCGGATTCATATCAGCTACTACGATGAGTCCAACGGTACGCTGCGGTACGCCGTCGGCTACTGATCGGCATCCGCCCGTGCAGTAACGATGGGGCCGGCTCAGCGCATGCTGAGTCGGCCCTTCGTGCGTTTAGTGATCGCTGATGGTGTAGGCCGACTGAACAAGCATTACCGCCCGATCGACTCCGCGGTCGGCCACTCGCAGCGTCACGAGCGGTTCACCCCGCACGGCACGCTCACCAACCTTCTTATGGATCGTCAAACCCACCCCGGGGTGCACCGGGTCGTCTGCACGACTCCGCCCCGCACCGAGCGCGAAAGCGGCTCGGCCAATGCTGAGCGCGTCGACGGCCGTCACCACTCCATCCACTTGCGACTCCACCACTCGATCCGCACAATCGGAGCCCAGCAGGGGTGCTTCCGGATCACCGCCCTGGGCGGCGACCA
>DEBL01000220.1 GCA_002348535.1 Deltaproteobacteria bacterium UBA2957
CCGTGGGCTCCGCAGGACGTTGGTTCACACTTAGTGTCATTGTGGTTGCGGCTGCCGTCGGCGCCTTGTTTACGCTGCAGAACATCGAACGAGTCACCCACTTGTCCTTGGACCTGTGGGTGACGGCGTTTCAGTTGAAAAGCCCACAGCCAGTTCCCTACCTGCTATGGGCCGCATTTGGTTCTGGGTTGCTTCTGGCGGGGTCCTTGGCGAGCATCCAGAAAACGGTGCAGCAGCGGCGGATTCGGGAACTTGAGCAAGACCTTGCTCGGGCGAGTCTTCGGACTTCGGATGACGATTGGACTTGATGCTCTTTCTCTCGATTTGGGTCTGGGGATGTTCTGACCCCGCACCTCCACCTCAATCGACGCCGCTAAGACGGTCCGGAAGAGGAGGCGGTCGCGTGGATATGGCCGTGGGCGGTAACAGCTTGAAACCGGTCCCACCCGACCGGATTGTTCAACGGTTTCAATCCCTTCGTCTGGAATCGAAAGAGACCCAACTTGCGGTTGTGTCTGCACTGAACTTGGTGGCCGGCCCCTGTGAGATTTGCGACGAAAAGCCGCTGGCCCACTGCGCCGTTGAGCATGGCCACGCCTGCATCGTTGTGGACCGGCTTGTGGACCGCGCCATTGGGCTCGCAAAATCTGGGATGCCTGTGGACCAACTGAAAGTGGCCATCAACTACCCCGACATTTGGTTCCCCGGGATGGGCGAGGGGGTTCCAGTGCACATGCACTTGTTTACCTCCGATGACACACCATTTGTTGAGGACATCGTTCAGATACAAACAGAGATATCCGACCGCTTCGGGGATGAAGTCACTTGGACAGTGCATCGAAATGATGCGCAGCGACAGGCCGATTTGGGTGTTCGTGCCGTGCCGACGTGGTTCGTCAACGGTCACCGCTTCCGCGGATTGCAGTCCGCGCGAACCCTTGGCCGGTTTGTGGCGTATGAACTTACGGTCAAAGCCGGTGAATAGGGTAAACCCGGGCAGGGTTGCCGCCCTGCGCACGTTGGTTGAGGTCGAGCGGGGCGCTCACGCTGAAGAACGTTTGCCCATTCATGCCCCTGCGAGCGGCCCGGACCGCGGGCTGTCGTGGCACCTCACCTTGGGAACGCTTCGCTGGCAAGGTTCGCTCGATCACCACCTCAAGCCGTTGGTGTCACGGCCAATCGCCAAACTTGACCCGACGGTTCGGTGCGCCCTCCGGATGGGGACTTTTGAAGGGCACCGAATGAACGCGCCAGCGAGGGCAGTAGTCCACCAGACGGTAGAGGCGGTAAAACGGATGGGCTATCGCCGCGCTGCGGGCATCGTGAACGCCGTGCTCCGCAAAAGTGTGGAAGGCTCATTGTCGACGGAGCCTCGCCACCTGCTGCCGGGCTGGCTCGAGGCAAGATGGCGGAACCATACCAATTGGTTGGAGCGGATTCGGACCCCAGCCCCGCTCAGTATTGCTGGCAGCAATCTTGAGCCATTGGGCCTTTCCCCTGCGGTACTTGAGGGCGAAACAGTCGGGGACCTTTGGGTTCTTCCTCCGGGCAGCGGTTCTGTGGAACATCTCGAAGGGTTTGAGGAGGGTCGGTTCTGGGTAATGGATGTCGCCGCTGCTCGTGTGGCCGATATGGTGGCTGAGGCCACGCCGAAAGGAGGCGTCGTCTTGGACGCTTGCGCCGCTCCCGGTGGAAAGACATTCCGGCTTTTGGCCAACGGGTTTCAAGTGATGGCGGTGGACGCCAGCCGAGAACGACTCGAACGGTTTGTACAGAATAGTCACCGGTTGCGCGTGGATACGAAGTGCATGCAGCACGACTGGCTTTTGGGGCCTGCGTCCTCCTTGGGCACCTTCGACACGGTTTTGGTCGATGCGCCATGCACCGGGCTTGGAACTGTACGCCGCCATCCTGAAATTATATGGAGAAGGTCGCCAGGCGACCCAGCGGCCATGGGCATCGTCCAGCGCCAAGTAACGCAAAATGCGGCGACTCACGTGAAGCCTGGGGGAAGGTTGATCTATGCAGTCTGTTCTACAGAACCGGAGGAGGGCATCAACGTTGCGTCGTCCATCGAAGGGTGGGAGGTCGAACACCACTGGGCGAGCGCACCTCCCACGGGAGATGAGGACGGGTTTCAAATTTTTCAGTTAAAGGCACAAGTGTAGACAATGACCACGGCCGCCCACGACACTCCCATGATGCGCCAGTACCTTCGGCTGAAGAGCGAGGTTCCCGATGCGCTGTTGTTTTATCGGATGGGCGATTTTTACGAACTGTTCTTCGATGATGCGAAGCAGGCGGCAACAGCGCTGGAACTGACCCTCACGAGCCGCAACTCCAAAGATCCGGATCCGATTCCGATGTGCGGCGTGCCCCACCATGCCGCTGATGCGTACCTGCGTAAGCTGGTCAGCAAGGGCGTCAAAGTGGCCATTGCCGAGCAAGTGGAACCTCCACCGGGAACCAAACGAACCCTCATGGAGCGAGAGTTGGTCCGGGTCGTCACGCCGGGAGTGCCCTACGATAGCGATCAAATCGACGCCCGCGAGGCCTGCTATCTGCTTGGGCTGGTCGGCCCCGGACCTTGGGGCGTTGCGTTTTTGGAAGTGTCCACCGGAGAACTTCGGGTGACCGAAGTTGACAGCCTCGATCTCGCCATGCGAGAGATGGCGCGGCTGGAGCCCCGGGAGGTCGTGTTGCCCGACCACCTTTCGGACGACCCCACACTCTCCGACGCCCTGCACCATGTTTCCGTCACCGCCGTCGAAGCGGCCTGGTTCGACGAAGCGTCGGCACGGCGCAATTTGAATGAACTTTTTGGCACGCACGACCTGACGGGGTTTGGGTGCGACCAACACAGTCAGGCCTTGAGGGCTGCCGGCGCGCTGGTGTCCTACGTTCGCGACACGGCGCGCGTGCCCCTCACTCACGTGAACAGCCTTGTTCCGTATTCAGTTCAAGGGCACATGGTGATCGACCCAACAACGCGGACCAACCTCGAGCTGTTTCGACCGCTTCGGGGAACCGGCCGCAAGGGTACCCTCGTGCATCTAATGGACCGAACCTGCACGCCAATGGGAGGCCGAAGGCTACGCGAATGGTTGTCGCAACCGCTGATTGACCCAGACATGATCGAGGAACGGCAAAACAAGGTTGAGGCGCTGTTGGACGGTGCTACCCGCCAACGGATTCGACGGCAGCTTCAGGCTGTCGCCGACCTCGAGCGCCTTGGTACCAAGGCCGCTCAGGGTTCTGGAAACCCCAGAGACTTGTGTGCCCTCGGCCGGTCCTTGGCTGCACTGCCAAGCGTCGTCGAGGCAGTCCGCGAACTGGTTCCATTTCGCGCGGGCGCTCCGTCTGACGTGCTGGACGATGTGGCCAGAACAATACAGGAACGCCTCACGGATGATCCGCCCACCAGTGTGACGGACGGCAATATTTTTAGGCGAGGTGTGGATACACGACTGGATGAGTTGATTGTGCTTTCGACGGAGGCAAAAACTGCCATCGCGGCCATCGAGACTCGGGAGCGTGAGGCAACCGGAATTTCAAGCCTCAAGGTCAAACACAATCGGGTGTTCGGGTATTTCCTAGAGGTGACCCAGGCCAACTTAGACAAGGTTCCGACCTCCTGGCACAGGAAGCAGACCCTCGCCAATGCGGAACGATTCATCACGCCGGAGCTCAAAGAGTTTGAGGAAAAGGTCCTTGGTGCGGACGAGCAACGAAAGGCCCTCGAGTATGAGATGTTCTGCAGCCTGAGGGATGCAGTTGGCCAACAGTTTGAACGAATTCGTGGCCTTGCAAGCTGGGTTGCTGAAATCGATACGCTTGCGTCTTTTGCCGATTTGGCAGTTGACAAACGATACGCCCGACCGGACGTCAACACCGGTGTACGGATCGAACTTAATGGCTGCCGCCACCCGGTCGTGGAGTCCGGCGACCTCGATGAGCCATTTGTCCCCAATGACATTGTGCTTGATGAAAGTCGGCGCTTGATCATCCTGACTGGCCCCAACATGGCAGGAAAAAGTACAGTCATGCGTCAAGTTGCAATCGCCGTCCTCATGGCTCAGGTGGGCGCCTTTGTGCCCGCTACCAGCGCCACAGTGGGGATTACCGATCGCCTTTTTGTACGAGTTGGTGCAAGCGATGACTTGGCGCGCGGGCGGTCAACATTCATGGTTGAGATGAGTGAAACCGCACTCATTCTGAATCAAGCAACGCGCCACAGTCTCGTCCTGCTGGATGAAATCGGTCGCGGAACGAGCACCCTCGATGGGCTCGCCATTGCGTGGTCGGTCGCAGAGGCGATGCACGACCGGATCCAAGCGAGGACCATTTTTGCGACTCACTACCATGAACTGGTCAGCCTCGCCGATGAACGCGCCTCTGCTGTAAACATGCATGTTGGCGTGCGGGAATGGGGCGATCGCGTCGTGTTCCTGAGGACTCTTCGCGATGGAGGGGCGTCGAAAAGCTACGGCATTCAGTGCGCTCGGCTCGCTGGAATCCCGAACAGGGTGGTCGCGCGCGCGTCCGCGCTTTTAAAGGAACTGGAGGCTCAGAAGGCGAGGGGACAAGGCCCTCAGCTGTCGCTTTTTGCAGCCAATCCGGACTCCGTCGAGATGGTCGAAGAGGATTCGGCACCGGACGTGATCCGTGAGGCCCTTGGTGCAGTAGACCCCGATACGTTGACCCCAAAAGAGGCGCTTGATCTCGTCTATCGGCTCAAAGATATGGTGAAACCATGAGGTCACCATGGGCCGTTTTGCTGGTGATGCTCGCCGGTGTCGCCGAAGCCGCCGAAATTGAGAAGGTGCGGGTATTCGCCGGCACCAACCATGCCCGAATCTTGGTGATCAACAGCGACACCGTCGAGAATGTCGAGACTCGTTCATCGCCGGCCACAGCCTCCGCCCCGGCGCGTGCCACCGTGCATCTTCCCGGCGTTCAGCGGGGGGAAGCCGTTCAAGAGCGGATTCCCATCGGCGATAAAGGAATACGAGAGATCCAAGTGGTGGAGGTTGGCGACGGTGTCCAGTTCACCATCGAGTTGGAGGGGGCCCGGAGCGTTCATTCGCAGGCCGTCGGCGAGTCTTCGATCTTGATCGACCTCCTCACCGAAAACGGGGCCGAGGACGAAACGCTGCCCACCGCGGAACACATCGATGCATGGCTCAAAGGCGTTTCCCTGTCGAGAATGGCGGGTGTTCCACCACGGGAACGGCGCCTCGTGGTGGTGGATGCGGGCCATGGTGGCTACGACCACGGGGCCATCGGAACCAAAGGTACACGAGAGGCCGACATTGCCCTGGAAATTGCGAGGCGCACGGCCCACGCACTCGAGCAGCGGCTCGATGTCGATGTGATCATGACGCGCGACCGTGACATTTTTGTTCCGCTTCGAGACCGCGCCGCGCTCGCCAACCGGGAAGACGCGGACCTCTTTCTGAGCATTCACGCGAATGCGGCACCAAACAACTGGTCTAAAGGGGTTGAGACCTACTCTTTGGCCAGCGCCACAGACGCGAATGCAGCCCGTGTTGCGGCACGCGAGAACGCGATGGCAAAGGGGTGGTCAGACAAGTCGGACCCGCTCCTTGGACGACTGCTCGCTGCAGGGACGGACCGCCTGTCACGGGACCTCGCATTCGAGGTGCAGCGCAACGTCGTGTCTCGGCTTCGCGACGTCTATCCGGATGCTGAGGTCGTGGATCTTGGCACCAAAACCGCGTTGTTTTATGTCTTGGTTTCGACCCGGATGCCCGCCATTTTATTCGAGGCCAGCTTCGTGTCAAATGCCGAGGACGAGCGCAGACTTCGAGCGCCGCATTTTCAACAGACCACCGCCGATGCCATTGTCGACGCGGTCGACGCTTGGCTCCAACGACAAAAGGACCAATAAATGGACCAAGCGGTCGATGGTTTTCTTGCATGGTGCCGCGGCGAACGCGGGCTGAGTGAAAATACATTGGACGGATACAGCAGAGACCTTGCAAGGCTTACTGAACACCTCCGGGATTGTGGCGTTCAGTCGCCGGCGGAGGTTGAGCCCGGGCATTTGAATGCTTGGCTAGCAGGATTGGCTCGCAGCGGACGAGCTCCGGCTACTGTGGCCCGTGCTCGGGTCACCATGCGGCAACTCTTTCAGTTTTTAGTCGACGAGCGCGTCCTTAGTGCCGACCCAACTGAACTCATCCATGGCCCAAAGCTCCCACGAAAACTTCCGACGACTCTGTCTGAGTCTGACGTGTCGAGGATTCTAGCGGCACCAAATCGAAGTACTGCAATCGGAACCAGGGACGCCGCCATGCTCGAACTGTTGTATGCCACCGGTCTCCGAGTGAGCGAACTGGTGACTCTAAAGCGGTCTCAGTGGCACGATGGGTGGCTGGTCGTAATGGGAAAAGGCGGGAAGGAGCGGCTGGTTCCGTACGGTGACAGAGCGGCCGCCAGTGTCGGGGCGTATTTATCCGCACGCAGTGACGCCCAGCCTTGGGTATTTTTGTCCAATCGTGGCGCGCAAATGACGCGGCAGAACTTTTGGTCTCGATTGAAGACGTATGCGCGAAAGGCAGGGGTTCAGAAATCAGTGTCACCGCACACATTGAGGCACGCCTTTGCGACGCATTTACTGACCCACGGTGCAGACCTCAGAGCGGTACAGGCAATGCTTGGGCATGCAGACATCTCAACCACCGAAATCTACACCCATGTTGCACGGGAAAGACTCCGCGCGCTCCACGAAGCACATCATCCTCGAGGATGAAGCCGCATCCACAAGGTGAAGGACTCAGATGAGTTCGATGGTACCTTATGGCCCATCTAAAACTTTACATAATATATGTTATCAGAATGTATGAGGGCGGAAAGAGTTACTCGACGGACCCGAATGCACCCGACCGCCGCGGGTCGCCGTGCCCGCTAAAACCGTGGTCTCCGACACAAGCAGCATGGAGGCCTCCGAAGTACATGTTCGGCCCATCAAATCGAGCGTAAGATGGATCAGCCTTGAAAATGTCCGACATTGTGTCCTCACGCCGCCCTTCGGATTCCACATGAAGTCTGTCCGCCTCGATGTGCGTCCGTGGGCCCTCTACGGCCTGTCGAACGCTCCATTGGTGGTCCACCAAATACATCGTGCCATGGACCACAGCGGTTGGAATGCGGCTGGAACCGCCCGAACCCATGGCGATGACTCGGCCGTCGCCGGTTTCTAAAATGGATGGGCAGCACATGGTGATCAGTCGACTCCCAGCAGGCCGGCGAAGAAATGGCGGGTTTACGTCTGTCTCGCCCAAGAAATTGTTCACAATCACGCCCGTTCCGGCCGCGACGATGCCCGCGGTCTCACCAAGAGAATGCGTGATGGCCACAGCATTACGGTCCGAATCAACGGTGGAAATGTGGGTTGTATAGCCGGCGCCTGGAGGCGGTTCGCCGCCTCGAGCGGCGTTGACCCGCGCTAGAAATGACGGCCCAAAACCGTCGGTGAACATGTCGTTAAAGAAATCACGGCTCCGCATATTCACGACTGTTGTGAGCGCATACCGTAACCGTTGGATGGTCTCAAACCCGGTTGGCTCAGCCGGAGGCCCGTAGGCTTCTATGGTCGAGAGAGTGTGTGCGACGCCAACCCCGGCGGCGCTTGGCGGGCCTGGAATCCAAAGGGTTGCGTCCCTAAACTTTGCAGGAAGGGCGCCACGAAAAACCGGTGTTTGGCTCTCAAAATCGGCCGCAGTAATTCGACTATGTGGTCCGATCGCGCGGAGAAACGCAGCCGCGCCGTCGCCGCTTCGAAAGTATTGGGGCCCCTCGCTCGCAAAGGCCCGAAGGGTGGCGGCCAAGTCGGGGCATCGGAAAATCTCGCCGCACCGCAGGGGGTGCCCGTGAGGTGCAAACAATCGCTTCATGTCCTCGGTTCGGGAAATGATGGGCCAGAGCAACTGGACCACGCGTTCAAACCCCTGCGTCACGGTTACCCCCTCCTCTGCCGAACTCGCGGCAGGCTCGGTTAGAACTGTCATGTCCACGCTGCCGTATCGGTCGTGAAGGGCCCACAATCCTGATGGTACGCCGGGCACAGAGGCCGAGCCTGGGCCGACAAAGAACTCTTGTGTCGTGGGTCCAAAATTGATGGAAACCGTGTCCATGGGTGAAGCGGTCGCCCCCGGGTCGGCCACGCCGGGCATGTCGGCAAAAAAGTCGCACTGGTAGTGCTCGCCGTTGAAGCGTACCGTCCCGAGCCCCGAGCCTCCAAGACCAGTCAACAGCGGTTCCGCGACCCCTGCCATCAGGGTCGAAGCAATGGCGGCATCGACGGCATTGCCTCCGGCTCGAAGCGCGGCGAGTCCAGCCTCGACGGTTGCGCGGCTGCCCCCCGCAACAGCCCCCTTCATTTCGACTCCGCGAGGAGCACGTTCTGAACAAACCGCCCAAGCAGTTCGTTCGCCTCCGGCCCGGGTGTGTGTGAGTCAAGACGGCGCTGGGCCTCCTCTTGCCCGAACAGCCTCCCGTATTGATCCATGTAGCGCAGGAACCGAGTCCGATTGTCGAGCCAAGTAAGCTCGGGATGGAACTGCGTTGCGTACACGCGAGAGCCCGGAATGTGGAGGGCTTGGATGGGGCACGCTTCGGATGCTGCAAGGTTTATCATGCCGCGTGGCAGGCGAACGGCGCGGTCTTTGTGTCCCAACTGTGCGTTGAAGCGGGCGGGAAGCCCCCCAAACACGGCGTCGCCGGCAGCGTGTTCTGTGACAGTCAACGGATAGGTCCCAACCTCTGCGTTGTCTTCGTCCTCAACGACCTCCCCCCCGAACCCAACAACCAAGGCTTGGAAGCCAAAACATGAAGCAAAAATGGCATGCCCATGCTCAGCAGCCGTCGCCAAGTAGTCGATCATCGCTTGAACCGGAGCAATGGGATTCACCACCCCATATTCCCCTGCTCCACCAACGAGAATAGCGTGATTAGGGGAAGGTTGAGGCAACTCGAGGGGGTCGCGCAGAATATCCACTTGTTGAATCTGATGAGCCTCCACACCTAAGCGGTTGGCGAAGGCGTCTCGCTCTTCATTGCGGACACGATCGGTTGGGTTCCGCGCCTGAAGAAGCGTAAACTGGAGGTCTCTGGCTGACAGGTTCTGCGGCATGCCGGGCCACTGTACCGCAAAATCCATAGGGAATCAGGCTCACTGCTGCAGTGGCCCGCCATCAGTGGCAAGCGGTATGGTTTGGTGTTTAGATTCATGGGGTTGATAAAGCGGGCACGGCGTTTTCTGCACATCGGCCGAGGCACGTCCTCCCGTGGTTACTCGCCATGCAGGGAGCGGGTTGGGGTTGGTTCTTTAAAGACGCTCAGGTGTAGGCGCGCATCAAGCCCCCCCCCTTGGCTCATTTTCGACCGTAAAACCGGCTTGCTGGGCGGGCAAGAGAGACGCTATTGTTAGGGCGTGACTGGTCGGATCCGAAAAAACTCTACGACCTCAACCTCACCGTGGCTTGGGGTTGTCTTGCTGTCGGTTGCGTTGCACGTCGCAGTACTGTTCATGCTTCGGCCCCTAATGGAGATGCTGTCCCCCGAATTGGAACGAGGTCGGTCCACACCGATCGAGATTGTGGTGCAGATGCCGGAACCGGAACCGGAACGCCCACGAGAAGAGCCGAAGCTGCGGGGCCAAATTGTGGATGTCGCTCCCAAGCCAGAAGCGGCGCCGGAGGTTGCCGATTTTTTGGCTGAACACGAGCGGTCCACCGAACGCGAAACAAGGACGGAGCGGTTTCGGGTCAACCCGGAAGTGATCGATGACGCATATTCGACCGAGGATGAGTTGCAGTTCGAAGATTTGACCAATGTTGATGCCGTCGATCCCTCCACCGGTGCGCAAGTCGGAAATGACAGGTTTGACCCCGATGAGGACGGGAGCTTGGCTGCCCTCCCCTCACCGTTTCAAGTCACCAACAAAGATGGCCTGCAGAAGCCGGTCCCGGCCAGTCATCGCGCATCGTTGATTTCGGGCGCCCCCAATAACGATCGGTATGACCTCGAAACCGACGACCGTTTGGCTTTGAATGCAAACAAAATTCGATTCGCAAATTATCTGAATCGAATCCGGCGTCTGGTGAACTTTTACTGGAGCCAGCAACTCCAAAATGACCCGGGCCCTGCCCGGTCCCAGCTAACAAAACCAAGCTACGAAACTGCGGTTTTCGTAATCCTCAGTGCTGAAGGCAAGCTTGAAAGCATTGAAGTCCAGCGGTCAAGTGGCTCTAGTTACATGGACAGTGCGGTGGTTCGGGCGTTCGAAATCGCGAGTCCGTTTCCGGAGCCACCGCCGCCGCTTATCGCCAATGATGGGAGGGTCTACCTTCCCAACTTTGATTTCACCGTGACCATGGGACGTCCGTCGGGTGGTTTTCAGGGGATCGACCCGAGGGCTGGAGTGCAGTTCCCCGGTATCCTCAAGCTTAATCGCTAATCCAGCGTGGACTCACCGTCGGCGTCGGCGTCGATATCGAGCCCGCCCGCCCAATAATCCGCATGAGCATTGTCAGGGTCCAGTTCCCTCGCTTTACGAAACGCCGCGTGGGATTCATCGACGACTGCTCGCCACTGCTCTGGGTCTCCGAACACCACATCATCGGACTCCGCCAATCTCCGCAACGCTTCAGCCAATAGGCCAAAAGCGACGGACTTCACTTGTTTCTCGCTGAGGCTCTCTATCCATATTCCGCCGCCCTCAAGGATTCGGATGGCCTCTCGAAACTCCGCTTCTGACTCCTGTAACTGTCCGGTCTCCAGGAGGATTCGTCCCAGCTCAATGCGTGGCTCTGCAAGTCGAGGTTCGATTTTCAAGATCCGCCGAAACGTCTCCGCAGCGCCGTCAACGTCACCCGATTCGAAACTGTTCAAGCCCCTAATAAACTGATTACCGAGCCCGTCCAGATGTTGCTCGTCACCTTCAAAGTCGTGTTCGTCCGTCATGGGGAGGCCTCCGTCTGCGATTTAATTCACAACCGGCTATTCGCCACCATCGAACCAGCCAGTGACAACTTCGACCGAAACCGAACACCCAGCCCCGATGTTTCCCGCCTCATCGAGAGCGGCAACATCAACTACA
This sequence comes from Deltaproteobacteria bacterium UBA2957, assembly GCA_002348535.1. Taxonomy (GTDB): domain Bacteria; phylum Myxococcota_A; class UBA796; order UBA796; family UBA796; genus UBA796. The sequence continues at coordinate 11,126 of DEBL01000220.1, forward strand.
TACATTCCCGCGGGGACGATCTTGCCGTCGGCTCCCCGCCCGTTCCACTCGAAGCTTGCGGCATCGCTTCGGCCGATGGCGAGTTCTCGTGTCTCAAACCATGTGCCGTCCTCGCGGATTATCGACCACTGAAGCCGCGCTGCCTCATCGGTCGACAACACCTCGATGCGTACCCGATCTGCTTCCATGGCAGGTCCATCGTCACCATCCGGCCGAAACCGTGGAAGGGATGCAGCGCAAGTAGTCAGCGCTGGGGAGCCGTCCGGTACCAGCCCAACGGCGGTGGTCCACTCGCCGCCCGGAAGACCGTCATTGTCTCCGTCAAGGCGGTTACCCGAGGCATCACGAAAGCCATCTGTCACAAGGATTGTGCCCGTCTCTAGTTCATCCGCGGTGAGTGTTACCTCTATTGTCTGCGGGTCGCGGAACACGACGGAATCAATCGGGACGGGCGTGCCTTCGGACGCAATCTGTACCCAACCATCCAAGGCCGCGGTGACCGGGTCCATCAGCATAGCCTCGGTAAACTCAATGACAATCTGTTCCAGCGGTCCGAGGTGGCGTCCACGTGGGCTCACGGACCGGATACGCGGAGGCACGGAGTCCCCCATCACCGGAACCGTCGTCCGCCCAAAGGCGCGTTCACCGCTTGCTTGGACCGATAAGCTACCTCCGAACAAAAAGGCCTCGACGGACAGCTCTACGCCGGCCTCGCCGTCGCTCCCAAGGGTCAACGCGTTTCCAAAGCCAGTTGGCCCAAACATCGACATGCCATCCCCATTCAATACTCCAGCACTGGTCGTTAGGTGAATTTCCAGATCCGAGGCTGGGTCGCCCGTGCACGTTTTGGCTGCGACGGTGAGCTCCGTGCGCGACAGATCCGACTCCGTGCCTCCCGTAACTGTGGAATCCGTCGCTGCTAGAACGATTGGCCCAACCGCAGCGCCGGGTCGCCCCGCCCAAAATGGTTGCGAATCAAAAGCAGCGCACCCGTCCGGCCCCATCACCAATGTCCGTATTACTCCATGGTCGTGTTCGTTGACGTCGAGGCCAACCGAGGGGCCCAAACCGCGGACCGGAAACGCATCATTTAGTTGCGCCGCAACGAGAAGGTCCGGCGGCCCATCGAAGGTGACATCAACGGAGCCTTCCCCAGCGATACAAAGGCGCCCCTCAGGTCCCGTGCTGACCACGGCCGGCACAGTGAAATCGTCACAGTCCCCTCCTACATCGATGGGTCCAACCGTCGCAGTCAGACCGTCCAACCGGACCGTCAGGATGTCGCCGGCAACCTGATCGTTAGGGACGTAATGAACCGGTACGCCTGGCAACCAACCACCGCTTTGGGGTGTGGCACCCGGGACGGCCGATTCGATAACGGTTTCCCCACCGGGATGAGGGACTGCATTGCCGTAGGTGTCCATCACGGTGAGGTGCAGTGCGATGGGCGCGCCCACATAAGCCCAGTACTGTTCGGGCTGGGCAACGAGCGACGCTACGGGTCCGGGTTCAACCGAAAAACTTGGTGTTCCACCCAGGACATCGAATCCGCGGATCGCCCACACGCTGTCTCCCAGCATCGCACGCGTGACTTGGACCACTTCCGATGCAACGCCGTCGGTCAGCACCGTTTCGTCAGTCAATAGTCCGCCAGCCACATTCACCAAGC
>DEBL01000022.1 GCA_002348535.1 Deltaproteobacteria bacterium UBA2957
CTCGATGCAGATATCCGGGCCGCTCTTGTGGTCTATTTTTAGTGTATTTGGCGCGTTCATCGCGGGAACCATGGCGGTCATCGGCCGAGCAGTGGGCGCGAACGAACCACAGAAAGCACGAACCGCCCTCTCAAGTGTACTTGTACTGGCTGTTCTGATTGGTGTGATTGTGGGCTTTGGATGCCTTCAACTGCGCCCATGGTTCGCTCAGGTGTTGGCGGGAGGCACCGATGTGGGCGCTGCAAAAACAGAAGCCATGGCGTACATGGGCGTCGTATTTTTCGCGGTTCCCCAGAACCTCATCTTAGTCACCGGTGTCACCGCCCTTCAAGCCGATGGTGATACCCGGTCTCCGATGTGGTTCTCACTGATCCAAGGCGTCGTCAACCTCGGGATAAGCTGGGCGCTTCTGTGGGGCATCGGACCGTTACCGGAAATGGGCATCGTCGGTGCTGGAATCGGCACCCTCGCTTCCTTTTCCCTTGGAGCCCTGCTGGTGGTTGGCACGCTGTGGTTCCGCAGGAGCATCGTCAGCTTGCGCTCGTTTCCTCGACCATCATTCGAGGCGCTGCGCCCTATTTTGCGTCTGTCCGGGCCCGCATTTGGGGAAAAAATCGTCTTCCACACAGCGTTCGTCATCTTTGCCGCTTACGTTGGCCACCTCGGGACGCAGGCGATGACGGCCAACCAAGCCCTGATCGCCATCGAAAGCTTGGGCTTCATTGTCGCCCATGGGTTCTCCGTCGCGGCATCGTCCCTTGTTGCCCAGAAAATGGGTGCCCAGAAACTCGACGAAGCCACCCAAATCGGATGGATCTCTGCGGGACTCGGCACATTGGTTCTCGGGAGCGTTGGCCTGCTGTTCTGGTTTTTCCCCGCCGAACTCATCGGGCTGTTCACGCAAGACCCGACCACCATCGAACTCGGGGTGCCTTGCCTCCGACTCGCCGCGCTGGTCCAGCCCCTGATGGCCATTTGTGAAGCCATGGCAGGCGCGCTCCGAGGAGCCGGAGACACCCGAACGCCGATGGTCGCGGCACTCATTGGGCCCGGCATCGTACGCCTCGGCATGTGCTGGTACTTCGCCTTCCAGCTTGATCTTGGACTTCTCGGAATCTGGTACGGAACCTCGCTCGACTGGATCGTGCGCGTCACTATTTTGGTGTGGGTCTACAAGCGCGGTGCGTGGAGATCGATCGTTGTGTGAGTCTGGATAGACGTAACTACGTCGATGCTCCCGCCTGCAGTTGTGCGGCAATGGGGCCGGACGCCACCAAGGCTGCGCGGGTCTGCTCTGCGGCAGCGAGAGGTTGATGCACCGCGGAGCCACGACGGTCTGCCGAGCGACTGTAGCCCGTACTGGCGACAGCCGTTGGCTCGACGTTGCCATCGCCCATCACAGAATCTTTACTGAGCGCCTGAACAAACGAAGGCGCAACTGGATTGTCCTCCATGTTGGCGTTCGTCAACGCAGATTCGAGGTTGTCGCCGACACCGGCATGCTCCGCTGCCCTTCGAGCAGCTGTCAAACCGTTGGATGCTGCCGCAGGCGGCGCATCAAGTAAATCCTGCTGGCGAAGCTTCGCCATGATCCGCTGCATGCGCAGGGCGTGCGCTCGATTGCCTGACCCTTCAGTCCTCGATGACATTCGGCCTTACCCTTAGAAGCTCAGCAGGCCGATGATGCCTTGATTGATGTTGCGAGCTTGAGCAAGTGCCGCGATGCCTGCGGACTGGAGCACCTGCAGGCGCGTCATTTCGGCGGCTTCAAAGGCCATGTCTGCATCCATAATGTTGGACCGCGCCGACCGAACCGCAAGCTGCATATCGGTCGTGTAACTGGCTGCGGATTCAAGGCGATTTTGCGAAGCACCGATCGACGCGCGTTGACCCGCGACCGTGTCAATCGCCGAATCGATCGCACTGATGGCGGAACTTGCGGCCGACGCAGTGCTGAGATCCACCGAGGTCGTGTCGACCCCCAGTGCTGAAGCCGATGCGTCCGACAAGCTCACATCGATGCGGTCGGACGTTGAACCGTTGATCCCCACTTGAATGCTGATGGATGAAGGTGTTCCGTCCGTCAGCGAGATCCCGTTGTACTCGGTCGATGCCGATATGCGGTCAATCTCTGCCGACAACTCCTCGAACTCATCATCGATGGATGAACGCTGAGATGCCGTGAGTGTTCCATTCGAGCTCTGGACGGCCAGTTCACGCATCCGGTCAAGAATGTTGCCCACCTCCCCCATCGCACCCTCAGCAGTCGCGAGCAGCGAGAGGCCATCGTTGGTGTTGCGAAGTGCCTGCGAGGCGCTTCGGTCTTGAGCGTCGAACTGAATCGCAACGGCCAAACCCGCCGGATCGTCGGCCGCCCGGTTGACCCGCAGGCCCGAGGAAAGCCGCTCCAAGTTGCTCGCCATCAGTGAATTCACACGATTTACTGAGAGCACGGTACGGTAGGGAGAAACGCCGAAATTGATAATATTGGACATAGGCCCGCTCAGGAAATTCCCCGTTTCCCTTAAACCTTTTACCACGACGACCGAAGGAGCGCATCCGTTTTCCGACGATCTGCATTCCGAATCGCTGGCAATTCCGCACACAACCGCCCGCCAGCGACCTGCGTGACAACGCCGTTTCGGCGGGACCGGGGCAACAACTCGGGTCGGAACCTCCCGTATGCTGAGCCCCCGGAAAGGCCGCTGCCACCCTGAGGCTCTATTCGACCGTGATGGTGCCAATCATGCCGGGCACGTGGGGTGTGCACACGTAGTAATGCACCCCTACCTCATCAAACCTGACCTCTTCCGTGGCGCCGTAGTCAACGAAAAACCCGCCCGGTAACGGCGTGGTGCCCCGTGCTTCGTAGGTCTCGCTGCTCACCTCGGTGGCGTTGTGAGACCCACCCATGATGAAACGGACAGTGTCCCCCGCGGCGATGGTGAGGTCCGCCGGTGCAAACATCATGCCCGGGGTGGTCACTTCCCAAGTGGTGGGTCCCGCGTCTACGTCCGACTCGCCGGTATCGGCATCCGCATCCGCGTCGGAATCGCTATCCGCGTCGGAATCGGCGTCCGCATCCGCATCGGAATCACTATCTGCGTCGGAATCGGCGTCCGCATCCGCATCCGCATCGGAATCACTATCTGCGTCGGAATCGGCGTCCGCATCCGCATCCGCATCCGCATCGGCATCCGCGTCGGAATCCGGGCTGCTGGTGTCATCCGTGTCCGAATCGGAATCGGCATCCGCGTCGGAGTCGGCGTCGGCATCCGCGTCTGCATCAGCATCCGCATCAAGATTGACCTGCGCGGTTGGATAGCAGTTCCCATCGTCGGCCAAGGCGAAATCTTCACCGCATGAACCATCAGACTTACTGCACCCTACAGTCAGGGCCACACCAATGGCGACGAGCACATTTAATCGAGACATGGTTTCCTCCGTGCCGCCAGTGTAACGAATGTTTCTCCAAAGGGCTGCCTTCGAATGCGCTTTATCGATGGCGCGATAGCTTCGTGGCGGGATACGGCGCTTCGAACACAGGGGGCATCTTGGAATACCGCGGTCTTACCTTGGATGGTTTTCAAGCCGAAGCCATCGATGCCTTGAACCGCGGACAGAGCGTTTTAGTCGCTGCGCCAACGGGGACGGGAAAGACGGTAGTCGCCGATTACATTGTTGAGCAGGCGCTCGAGCGCGGCAAAGAGGTCATCTACACCGCTCCGATAAAAGCCCTGTCAAATCAAAAGTTCCGCGACTACTGCTCCCTCCTTGGTGAGGACCAGGTGGGTCTTGTGACTGGCGACCTCGTCATTCGCAGAGACGCTGCCTGCAAAGTCATGACGACAGAAATTCTGCGCAACATGCTCCTCGCAGGCGAAACCTTGCAGGAGTTGACGGCGGTCGTCATTGATGAGATTCACTTTCTCGACGACCGCGAGCGCGGGACAGTCTGGGAGGAAGTGCTGATCTACCTTCCTGACCATGTTCGAATTGTTGGCCTTTCCGCCACATTGTCGAACCTCAATGATTTTGCGCGTTGGCTGAGTGAGGTGCGGGGCGCACCCATTCACGTGGTGATTGAAAAACAGCGTGCCGTTCCGCTGGAATTTCAAATCGCAACAAAACAACTGGGGTTGACATCCGCCGCATCGATGGACCGCGAGTTTAAAGGTTGGCATGCTCACCATGCCAAAAAGGTGCGCCACCAGCATACCGACCGGCGTGGCCGCAAAGGGCGGGACCGATTCGCAGGCGGGAGACGCAGTCGACGAGACCGAGGCCCGAGGCTCGGTGCCCCGACCCGGCACTTCCATGTTTTCCGCATGATGGTGGACACCGACAATCTTCCCTATCTCTACTTCGTGTTCTCCCGCCAGCATGCCGAACAGCTCGCGCGCGATCTTGGGCGTGACGTGGAACAAGCTGGCATTATCGATGTGCATGAGCGCACCCAGATTGAAGACCGTTTGGCAGCATTTGAGGACACTGTCGGCAGCGGCGTGTTGTCGAATGAACACCGCAAACTGCTCTGCAATGGCGTGGGCTTCCATCATGCCGGGCTTCATGTTCACCTCAAAAGCATCACCGAACAGTTGTATGAGGCGCGGCTCCTGAAGGTTCTCTACTGCACCGGGACCTTTGCCCTCGGAATCAACATGCCGGCGCGAGCAGCATGCTTCGATGCGATGCTACGCTTCGATGGCCGCAAGTTAATCCCGCTCCCAGCACGCGAGTTTATGCAGATGGCGGGCCGGGCAGGACGCCGTGGCCTCGATGACTTTGGACAAGTTATCATCCGCACCGACATTGAAGAGTGGCCTGAAATCGCTCCGCAGCTCAAGGCCTATCTGACCGGGCACACAGAGCCGGTCAAGAGTCGCTTCTCGCTGTCATTCAACAGCGTTGTGAACCTGCTCCATCGTCATGACCACGAGCAGATCCGAGCCGTCGTCGAGAAGTCCTTCCTCGCGTGGTTCCGTCGAGAAGCTGCGGCGCGGCAGAGCAGCAATGCGGCCAAGCTTCATGATGCTATAAGCAGCAACTCCGACACCGCCGAGCTTCCAAAGCAAGCGAGAAAACAGCTTCGTCGCGCACGGCGCCTAGAGCAACAGGCAGCAACAACGACGGATCAGACTTGGGAAGAGTTTCAGGCCAAGGTCGGATTCTTGAAACGGTGGGGCTACATCGGTGAAGATGGCGAGTTCAAGGCGGGCGCGAACGCGCTCATGGAGATTCAGATCTCGGAAATATTCACGTCCGAGTTGTTCCTGAGCGGCATCTTCGATGACCTCGAGCCCCATCGCTTGTTTGGGGTACTGACTGGCATGTGCAACACGCTGAATAAACGAGTCGAAGTGCACACCACAAAGGCAGACCGCCGTGTGGGTTGGAAAGTGTCCAAAATCCTTGGGTCGGATATCGTGCGCGCTGCCGATGCGCTCAACCGCTCGGAAACCCCTTGGGAACCGCGGATGATTGGTCTCGGAACCCTGTGGGCACAGGGCAAGAGCTTGGCAGAGATTATGGCATACGTAGTCAGCCCGACAGACGTGACCGGTGACCTCGTCGGTGCATTTCGGAGAGCGCGAGAGTTGGCGGGCCAACTCAAGGCATTGTGGATTCACGACGAGATGAAGACGACACAACTAAACCGGCTGATTCGAGAGGTGACACGGGACGAGGTCGCCGTCGTCGGCTAGTCGCAGTCCACCAACTCGAGACTCACGGTGGTGTCTCCGTCAAGTTCAACCGACACTCCTGCACAGTGGGTCGGATCGACGGCGTCCATGGGAATGAGGGAGGCGTTTACCGAGTAGAATCCGCCATCCAAGGTCGCGATGGGACCGGAGGTGGACGGACAATCAATCGTGGAAACTCCGTCCCACTCCAGCAGCGTACCCGAGACGATTCCGCCCCCAATGCTAAGCCCACAATGGGCCGCAACGGCCTCCCCGCCGGGCGCGGCATAGGCGTGGGTGAACACATACCCCGAACCTTCTGAGGGCACGGTCACGCGGCTCAGCAGCTGCCCCGGTTCGCGTACCTCGGGGCCATCATCACCCGGCCCAACTCCGGAAAAACTCACATCGATTCCAGCAATGGTTGTACCGGGGCTCACCGTGATTGGATTGCTTTCGGCTCGGCCGGGAAGCACCCCGAGGTCACTGGTCAATACGACATAAAGTCCCGCTTCAGACGCCAAACCGCCCATGGTGCTTGTCAACCCGAAGGTATCCGAGAAGCTCACGCTTTCGCCCGGAGCGGGGCAGTCCATCACGGCAGAGTCGAGCAGGTACCCCGGCGTCGAATAATCAGGAAGACCCGTGGCGCTATCCACCGATGACCAGTCCCACAATGACATCTCACAACTCGCGTCTGAACCCACCAATACATCGGGACCGAGGGTCACCTCGCCGCTGAAGATTGCGCGCGGTCCGTCGCCACCGCTGCCCCCGAGCGGCGCAAGGCTGAAGTTTGCGCCCGTTACCGTAGTGTCGGCGTTGACAAAGATGGGGTTGATCACCGCCAGCCCCTCCATGGTCCCCAGTCCCGGGGTTGTGACCATGTAGAACAAGCCTATGCGCACAAGATCCGCATCGATGGATTCGATGTACAGCGATTCGCTGTAGGACGTAGTGGTACCAACTTCAGGGCAGATCATGGTCTTGACCGCAATCGGAATCACACCCAACTCGAAGCGCGGTACGCCGGTCGCAGAATCAACATCGTTCCAATCGAACACGTTGAGTTCACACGAGCTGTCAGCGGTCAGGGTTGCAGCGTCGGTCGCTGTGATGGTGCCCTCAAACGTCATGGTGCCTTCTTCGCCAACCGCTGGCCCGCCGTCATCCGGCACGCCCGCATCCGCATCCGCATCGGCGTCCGAGTCCGCATCGGCATCCGAATCCGCATCGGCGTCCGAATCCGCATCGGCGTCCGAATCCGCATCGGCGTCTGAATCCGCGTCGGCATCGGCATCAACTTCGGGCACAGTGGTTTCAGCAGAATCAGTCGCTGGGTCCTTGTCATCGCTCGAACAACCGAGTCCAAGCCCAAGTATGAGCATCACTGTTGTTTTCATTTTCAACGTCCTCTGGGATCGATGGGGTTCTCGAAGTCACGGCATCAACACCCCTGAACCGGTCAGTCCCTTCTTGGCTACCGCCTCGATCAGACCCCCATCCAGTGGGTTTTCAGTGTAGGTCACCGTGTACCGGTGCAGCATAATGTACATGAGGTCATAGGCCGCAAAAGGCACCGGAGCGTAGAACATGGTGGGCGGAACCGTGAAGCTGCCGGTGTCCGGAACCCAACAGTGCACCTCGCCCACCGGCATGCCCGTCTCGCCACTCATCACCATCAATGAGATCGAAACGCCATCACTGACCCCTGCTGGCGACCACCCAAACGTGGCTGCCTCTGCTGAAACCGGAATGCTCAGAGCGTAGGTCGGGTCGAAGTTCAGGGCGGGCGAGAAATCATCGAAGCCGCCGGGCGTCACCAAGGCCCCCGGTGCGTCGTAGTCCGAGCTTGGAATCGACAAGGTGTAGCTGCTCAGGTTGACCCACTGGGACGCATCGACGGCCGCTGCCGAGTACGTGTTGGTTGCGCTGTTCAGGCCCATCGCAATGGAGGTCGTGGTGCCCAAGTTCAGGTATGCCCAGCTGCCCAGACTGTTCCCAGTGGATGCGAGCGCTGTACGCACAGGGTCACGCTGACAAGTGCCCATCGGCGGCATCCAAGACAACCAGCTACCGACCATCGGGTCATGGAGTCGTGCGTTGGCTGTGAACTCGACGGCGGGAGGTGAAACGTATGCATTGACGTTGTAAAGAACGTCAATCAATCCACTCACTGCACCGTCCGGCGCGGTTCCATCGGCGTCCGCGTCTGCGTCGACATCCGAATCAGCGTCTGTATCCGCGTCAACGTCCGCATCAGCATCACCGTCCGCGTCTGCATCTCCGTCTGAATCCGAGTCGGGAAGCGGATTGCCATCTCTCCACTCTCCGTTCCCCTGCCAATCCTCGGGACCGGTATCCAGCACGATGTCTTCAATACCCGCTGACCAAGTACACCCTAAATGCAGGGCCACCGTCCAAGCATAAGAGACCATTACAAACTCAGAATGATTTCTTCAAGAATATCCGTCATGTCCAGCGTGGTTGCCGCATGCTCGTTGTGAAACGCAGTGTAGATTACACGACCTTCTCCGACTGAAAACCGAGCCGCAATCGGCGCTTCGGTGATCGTGCTCGTGTACAGGCCCGTCATGTCGGAATAGGTGCTCACGGAAGCACTCAACAGCGTATCCACATCCGGACCGACGGACTCCAGAACCACCCACAGGTCAAGGTCGAAGTTAATGGATGCGACGGGCTCACCGATGATGGCCTGCATCGTAGGGTCTTCCAC